>JARRJY010000006.1:0-28642 GCA_037388705.1 Gammaproteobacteria bacterium | reverse complement strand
CCCGCGCACTATCTTCGATAGGTTCGCCGCGGCCCAGTTGTGTATCACGTGGAGAGAGGAAAATTGCATGACCGCCAAATTGTGCCATTCCGGTTTCAAATGATACACGCGTACGGGTAGAAGCCTTGTCAAAGATCATACCCATTACCTTATTGGTGAAAGGCGCATACGCTTCACCACTTTTCTGAATGGCTTTTAACTCAATGGCACGTTGGGTCAGTTGCTTCAACGTGTCCTTATCCAGATCCATCAATGTTAAAAAATGCTTGCTCATGAGACTAACCCCATCCTCGAGGTTTAATTAGTTGTTAAGAAAAGATTTGATCAAATCACTGGTTATCGAAACAATCTGATCAAGTTGCTCGTCTGAAATAATTAACGGGGGTAATAAGCGCACCACGTTACCAGCAGTAACGTTTAGCAACAGGCCTTTTTCCAGGGCCTGTTGCAGAATGTCACCACACGGTTTATCCAGCTCAATGGCAAGCATTAAACCTTTACCACGGATTTCATTCACGCCATCAACATCAGCCAGGCTTTCAGTAAACCTGTTAAGGAATGATTCGCCCAGCTGTGCGGCCTTCTCCACCAGGTTCTCTTTTTCCAGGGTATCAATAACTGCCAGTGCCGCGGCACAAACCAACGGGTTTCCTCCATAAGTACTGCCATGAGAGCCGGGCTGGAATAAAGTTGCAGCGTCACCTTTTGCCAGGCAGGCACCAATCGGTACACCATTGCCTAATCCTTTGGCCAAGGTCATTATGTCAGGTGTGATGTTGCTGTGCTGAAAGGCAAACATTTTCCCGGTTCTGCCCATCCCGGTCTGGATTTCATCCAGGATCATTAACCAGTTGTGTTCATCACAGAGTTGTCTGATACCTGTTAAGTAACCATCATCTGGAACCATCACGCCACCTTCACCGGTTACCGGTTCAACCATGACGGCAACTACGTTGGGATTATTTTTCGCAATGGTTTGTAATGCTTGCAGGTCGTTATAAGGCGCACGTACGAAACCCTGTACCAGAGGCTCAAAACCGGCATGCACTTTCCGATTACCGGTTGCCGTCAGGGTCGCCATGGTACGACCGTGAAAGCTGCCATTCATCACGATAATGGCAGGTTGATCAATACCTTTCTTATGGCCATACAAGCGAGAAAGTTTAATTGCTGCTTCATTGGCTTCAGCACCTGAGTTACTGAAGAACACGTTATCCATGTCGGCAAGGGCAGTGAGCTTGTCGGCCAGTTTTTCCTGCTTGGCAATGTGATACCAGTTTGATGTGTGCACCAGTGTACTGGCCTGTTCACTGATGGCTTTTGCCACAGCAGGGTGAGCATGTCCCAGGCCACACACGGCAACACCTGCCAGGGCATCAAGATATTGTTTTCCTTCAGTATCCCACAGCACAGCACCTTCACCTTTTTCAAAGGTGACCGGTAACGGTGCGTAATTGTGCATTAAGCTATCAGCCATGGCTCGTTCATATCCTTCCAAAAATAAAAAAGCAGTCTCCACGCTACAGGCAGAGACCGCCGGAAAACCGATAATTCTAGACCCTGAGTATGTGTTCTGCAAATAAAAACCGGATTTTTACGTGTATCAGAAACGACAAACCCGCCCCTGAAAAGGGGCGGGTTTGTCAGAACACTAACTGCTTGCAGCTGAATTAGAACGGCAGGCCGTGTCCTTGTGCGGTCATGCCCAGAATCATCGGGATAGACAGCATCGTGTTGGTACGTGAGGCCATCAGCGCAACAAACTTGGCTTTGGCAATTTCTTCAGCAGAGGCTTCTTTCATGCCGAGGATTTTTTGCTGGTTTGGCCAGATTAATACCCAGACGTTAAACAGCATGATAGTTCCTAACCAGGCACCCATACCGATAAGCTTGTAACCTTCGGCAAAAGTGAAAGCGGCAACAAAGCCTGAACCATCCGCCTGGTGCATGGCTTCTAATGCCAGTGCGCCTGTGATCCAGGTCAGTAGCGCTGCATAGCGGAACCACAGCAGGGCACGTGGAGCAACATACTTATTGATACCTGCTGGACCAGGACCACCTTCATCACCCAGCGCAGTTGCAACTGCGGGTACCTGGACAAAGTTGAAGTAATACAACAGACCAATCCAGGCAATACCAACCAGTACATGTACCCAGACCCAGAACTCCCATGGGTTGACGGCACCTGCACGGCCCATTACCAGGATAATAATTACAGCAAGTACGATACCTGTGACGATCGTACCTAAAATGGATTTTAAAGGGTTCATATTACGTTTCTCCCCAAGGGTTTGAGTTTATTGTTAAATAATTTTAATCCCAGTATTTTACTATACTACTCGGACCTAGGTCACCCCATATCTCCCGGTAGTACATATAATGTTGCATGGTACAATTCGTGCCGGTTCAAGTAAAAAGCTATTTTTGGAAGCCACTTTGGATGCAATAGAGCTTGGCATTTTTGCCAGTCGACTTAATGCGGTTTGTGATGAGATGGGGGCGGTTCTGCAAAGAGCGGCATTTTCACCCAATATACGCGATCGGCTGGATTTCTCCTGTGCAGTTTTCGATGCACAAGGCGAGCTATGTGCACAGGCAGCCCATATCCCGGTACACCTTGGTAGCATGGCCTATGCCATGCAGGACATTATCAGCCAACTGGACTGGCAAGATGGTGACATGGTGATCGTCAACGATCCTTACCTGGGGGGCACTCATCTCCCAGATGTGACGTTAATTGCACCGCTTCTTTTTGAGGGTAAATTGCTGGCATTTGTTGTGAATAGAGCTCATCATGCCGATATTGGCGCCGAAAGCCCTGGTTCTATGCCGTTATCAAAGAGCCTTGAAGAAGAAGGACTGGTAATCCCGCCTAGCAAGATTTACCAGGCTGGCGAGCAGAACCAGGCTCTGCTCGACAAGATTAATAATAGTGTCCGCAGCGGTGACGCTGGCCAGGGAGACCTGGCAGCCCAGGTAAGTGCCAATCAAAGTGGTCTGCATCGCTTGCAGGAACTGATCGAGGGTTGGGGGCAACAGGCATTTTTTGAATCCCTGGCTGAGCTGAATGATTACGCGGAGAGGCTGGCTCGCGATGCGTTAAAAGATATTCCAGACGGTCGCTACAAGTTTACAGACCTGATGGATGATGATGACCATGGTCACCAGGATATCCAGGTTACAGCAACTATTACCGTTAATCATCATGATGTCGTGGTGGATTTTGCAGGCACCAGCGACCAGGTCAATGGCAATATAAACTGCCCGTTATCTGTTGCCGCAGCAGCGGTCTATTATGTTTTTCGTTGTTTAATGCCGGCGCAAACACCAGCCTGTGCCGGTAGCTTCAGACCGATTAGCATTACCGCACCAGAAGGTTGTTTACTGAATGCCCAGCGTCCCGCAGCCGTAGCAGCCGGAAACGTGGAAACCAGTACACGGATTGTCGATGTCGTCATGGGCGCATTGGCTAAAGCGCTGCCTGGTAAAATCCCTGCTGCCAGTCACGGTAGTATGAATAACATTGCCATGGGTTCAATCCCAGATAAATGGGATTACTATGAGACAATGGGTGGGGGCATGGGTGCCAGTAGCATCGCTGATGGGATTGATGGTGTTCAGACACATATGACCAACACACGAAACACGCCAGTTGAAGTGATGGAAAGCGTTTACCCGGTTCGCATTAAACGTTATGCACTTCGTGAAAACTCTGGCGGAAAAGGTAAATATAATGGTGGCGATGGCCTGGTTCGCGAATTTGAATTCCTGAGACCGTCAACAGTTACTGTATTAACTGAACGTCGTCGGCATGTAGCCTGGGGCTTGAACCAGGGTGAAGCGGGTAAAGCCGGTTCAAACAGGCTGAATAACCAGGCATTACCTCCCAAAATAACTTTCGAAGTCAAAACCGGTGATCAACTTACCATTGAAACACCGGGTGGTGGTGGCTGGGGTAAAGCCCAGGATTAATCAGGCGAAGATTTTATGTGCGGCATCTGTGGGGAACTCAATTTTAAACAGCCTGTTTCGCTAGAAGCAGTGAAAAGCATGTTACCCATGCTGGAAAAACGCGGACCAGATTTTGAAGATAGCTGGCAGCAGGATCATATTTCGCTTGGACATCGCCGGCTGGCGATTATTGATTTATCAAAAGCTTCTAACCAGCCTATGGTGGACCAGGAGTTAGGGCTTACTATCGTTTTTAACGGTGCTATTTATAATTACCCGGAACTGCGTAAACAGTTTATCGAAGAAGGCTATCGTTTCAGTAGTGAAGGTGATACCGAGGTTATCATCAAGGCTTATCATAAATGGGGCGAACGCTGTCCCGAGCATTTACATGGCATGTTTGCGTTTGCTATCTGGGATCAAAACAGGCAAACATTATTTGCTGCCCGTGATCGTATGGGTATCAAGCCATTTTATTATTCTAAAACGGATCAACATTTTCTGTTTGCCTCTAACGTCCAGGCACTACTGGCGACAGGTAGAGTCGATACTTCCATCGACAAGGTTGCCCTGCATCACCAGTTTACCTTGCATGCCGTGATCCCGGCTCCACGTACCATTTTGAACGGGGTGCGAAAGTTAGAGCCGGGAACATCAATGACTATATCTAAAGATGGACAGGTAAACGAACGTCGTTACTGGTTCTTAAAAGCGACGCGCGCGGATAAAGCGTTGAATGAACAGGAGTGGACGGATGCCATTCATGACTCACTACGTGATGCAGTGCGTAAACGGCTGGATGTTGCCGATGTCCCGGTCGGTGTGTTGTTATCAGGTGGCCTGGATTCCAGTTTACTGGTAGCTTTGCTGGCGGAGGCCGGCGTAAAGGATCTGCTGACCTTTTCCATTGGTTTTGAAGATCAGCCGGAAGAAAAGGGCAGTGAGTTTGAGTACTCCGACCAGGTTGTTGAGCGTTATCAGACTCAACACCACAAGTACCACATTTCCAACGATGAGGTTTTACCGCGCTTACCAGAGGCGGTGAAATACATGGCCGAGCCCATGTTCGGCCAGGACGCAGTGGCGTTTTACCTGTTGTCTGAACAGGTTTCCAAACAGGTTAAAGTGGTGCAAAGCGGGCAGGGTGCTGATGAAGTATTTGGGGGTTATTTCTGGTATCCGCAAATGCACCAGGACATTAATGGCAGCGATGTAGAGCGTTTTGCCCGTTACTATTTTGACCGGCCTCATTCAGAGTTCCTGGAAATGGTCACCCCGGAATACGCCGGCGATGATTACACCAGTGAGAAAGTGGCCGAGTTGCTGGCATTACCGGATGGGGAAGAGTTTATCGATCGAGTATTACGTATGGATGTGACTACCCTGATTGTCGATGATCCGGTCAAGCGTGTGGACAACATGACCATGGCCTTTGGGCTGGAAGCCCGCGTACCTTTCCTGGATCACAAGCTGGTAGAACTGGCCGCGCAAATGCCACCGGAATACAAACTGGGATTGAAGAGTGGTCTGGGTGGCAAGCATGTACTGAAACAGGTCGCCCGCGGCCTGATCCCGGATGCCGTGATTGATCGCCCCAAGGGTTATTTCCCCATGCCCGCATTGAAATACGTGCGAGGGGATTTTCTCAACTGGATGAAGGATATCCTCAATGACAAGGCCTGCATTGAGCGCGGTGTGTTTAGCCGGGATTACGTAAACAAGCTTCTGGCAGAGCCGGATCAGCATTTCACCAGGCTGCAGGGCAGCAAGCTGTGGCATATGGCATTGCTTGAACTTTGGCTTCAGACACACGTTGATCAGGCTTGAAATAACCAGAAATACCCTTATTGTTTACAGACTAATGAAATTTAACCCTAAAATACCTGACTAAAATACTATGGAAATATCGAGGATAAGCTGATATATTAGCCCTTTCTAATTTGTAGTATGGTTAGCAGCTAAAGACTCTAGAGGTGGTTCCAAATGGATGAAGTTTTACAACGCATTGATGACGCAGTGAAAAATAATCCTGTCGTTATCTTTATGAAAGGCACACCGCAAATGCCTCAGTGTGGTTTTTCCAGTCGTGCGGCACAGGCATTACAGGCATGTGGAAAAGAGTTTGCTTACGTTAATGTTCTGATGGACCCGGAAATTTTTGAAAACCTGCCACGTTATGCCAACTGGCCAACTTTCCCGCAGATTTATATCAATGGTGAACTGATTGGCGGCTGCGACATTACCCTGGAAATGTACCAGAAAGGTGATTTAAAGAAGATGGTTGAAGAAGCGGTAGCGTAAACAGTACTCTCAAGAACTTTAAAACCCGGTCACTATTTATACAGTGGCCGGGTTTTTTTGTTGGTAATGGAACACCTGATTAGGATCAAAGATTTAACAACAATATTAAGCAAGGATTAAGTTTTTACAGGTAACCTGCACCGCTCCCGTTTTCAATAGAGAGTATTTTCAATGAATAAATCGGTTTATGTCTGGGATCCGCTGGTTCGTATTTTTCACTGGAGTCTCGTGTTATTTTTCACCATCGCATATTTTACCGAAGATGATTTTATGGCGTTGCATGAACTGGCCGGTTACATTGTTCTCGGTTTAGTTGGTTTTAGAATTATCTGGGGAGTAATTGGTTCAAAGTATGCACGCTTCAGCGATTTTGTTTACAGCCCTGCGAAGATACTCGCTTATTTTAAAAGTCTTACGTCTAAACCTAAACATTATATCGGGCATAACCCGGCTGGTGGTGCCATGATAATTATACTTCTGGTGATGATTGTATTGACCAGTTGGAGCGGCATAAAAGCCGAAGAGGCGGAAAGCCATGAACATGCCTCGCTGAATATCACGTTTGTTAATACTGCCTATGCAGATGATCATGAACATGAAGACAAGGGAGAAGATGACTTCTGGGAAGAGATTCATGAGACATTTGCAAACATGACGGTCTTTTTTGTCTTTCTACATGTTGTCGGTGTATTCGCAAGCAGTATCATTCACCGGGAAAACCTGGTTCGCGCCATGATTACAGGCTACAAACAACAGGATAAGTAGCTAGTTTTTATTTAACTCATCCCAGCTATTTACAATCTTGCAAAATAACTCAGCAGTCCGTTCTGCATCATAAAGTGCAGAATGGGCTTCTTCATGGTCCCATTCAATACCTGCAGCCATTGCCGCTTTCGCAAGTACTGTCTGGCCATATGCCAGGCCGCCGAGTGTGGCGGTATCAAAGGTACTGAACTGGTGAAAAGGATTTTTCTTTATACCGGTACGTTCAACGGCAGCCTTGAGAAATCCAAGATCAAAAAAAGGATTATGTCCCACAAGGATTGCACGCGTACATTCTGCACGTTTTATTTCTTCACGGATGGGTTTAAAAATAGTTTCCAGTGCTTCTTTTTCCGGTTTAGCCATACGAAAAGGGTGGTGTGGATCGATGCCGGTAAACTCCAGTGCCCTGGGATCAAGCTCGGCACCTTCGAAAGGCTCTACGTGGCAGGCGATGGACTCACCAGGAGAAACAATTCCTTCCTCGTCCATGACGATAGTCACGGCGCCAACTTCAAGCAGGGCATGTTTGTCAGCTTCAAATCCGCCTGTTTCAACATCAACTACTACAGGAAGAAAACCACGGAAGCGTTCGGAAATTTTGGATTTTGAGTTACTCATCACGCTAGGATAACTTAAATTGCAATAAGGGTAAAAAATCATCTAAAGTTAAGAGACACATTTAGATGATAAGGGGTAACAATGATCAAGCGTGTTGGTTTATTTCTGGTTCTCATTTTTCCGCTACTGGCCAATGCCGGGCAGTTTAGCAAAGGTCTGTTATGGGAAGTTACCTCGCAAAGTGGCCAGGTCAGTCATGTGCTTGGCACCATGCATAGTGATGACCCTCGTATCACGAGCCTGGCCCTGCCTGTTCAGCAAGCCTTTGATAACGCCAAAAGCTTTACCGGTGAGGTGATGATGGATATGACTACCATCATGTCCATGAGCCAGATGATGTATTACACCGATGGTACCCAACTGAAAGATGTGATTGGTGATGATCGCTTCCAGAAATGTACCGAACTATTGGTTCAATATGGTGTTCCTGATTTTATGGTTGGCATGATGAAACCATGGGCAGTGGCAACGACTATCAGTTTACCCAAACCCCAGACCGGTCAGTTTCTTGACCTTAAGCTATTCCAGCAAGCGATGGCGGCAGGAAAACCAGTTTATGGACTGGAGTCTGCCCATGAACAGATGTCTGTGATGGATGATATGCCGGAAAGTGAGCAAATTGCCATGCTGGATGAAGCGATTGAGAATTTTGATAACCTGCCGGGTATTTTTCAGCGTTTTGTCGATGCTTATCTGAGTCGCGATCTTAATCAATTGGTAAACCTGAATGAAGAATTTATGAAAGAAAGTGATCCTGCGGTGGCAAAACGTTTCGAGAAAAACCTCCTGGTAAAACGAAATCACCTCATGGCAGACAGAATGCAACCAAGATTGAAAGAGGGAAATGCCTTCATCGCAATTGGCGCCTTACACTTGCCGGGAAATGAAGGAGTCTTGAACTTACTAGCCAGGAAAGGCTATCGGGTGAAAGCAGTTTACTAGACAAACTGGTGCCTAATCCAGACTAATTAAAACGATTCAACAAGTATTCCTTTGGAATTAAAATTCTGTGTTTCCACTTTCGATTCAGAGAAAACACTCAACAAAATATGTGAAGAACCTTTTGGCTCAATTTAGATTTATAATATGGCATATAATGCTTCTTTTGATCAGGGTTTAGCGTTACTTAATTTTTTGTTTTCCATGTATACTGATAAGCATGAGCACAAGCGAATCGATCATGTTAACGTTTGGACCAGTTCCATCTCGTCGTCTTGGGCGAAGCCTGGGCATAAATAATATTCCGCCAAAATACTGTTCATATTCATGTTTATATTGTCAGGTTGGCCGCACGCTACACAAAAAAACAGAATTAGATACCTTCTATCAGCCTGGTGAAATATTTGAGGCTGTAAAACTAAGGGTTTCTGAGGCACAGTTAGCAGGTGAGAAAATTGATTACCTGACCTTTGTTCCTGATGGAGAGCCAACGCTGGATATTCATCTTGGTGAAACAATCGAACTGTTACGTTCATTAAATATCAGGATAGCGGTAATCACTAATGCTTCGTTAATCTGGCGTGAAGATGTACAAACTGTATTGAATAAGGCTGACGTGGTTTCGTTAAAGCTTGACACAGTTGATGATCAGATATGGCATAAAATCAATCGTCCCCATGAAAACCTCAAACTCTCGATAATTTTGCAAGGTATAAAAAAATTTGCAGATCAATATACTGGAAAGTTAATAACGGAAACAATGCTGATCGCTGGAATTAACGATAGTAGCAAGGCTGTAAATGATGTCGCTGATTTTCTTGACATATTACAGCCCGGGCAAGCGTATATTGCAGTTCCTACCCGACCAACTACAGAAAGTAATATTTTCCCACCAAGCGAAGAAGTAGTAATTCAGGCCTACACAATTTTTAGTGAAAAACTGGAACATATTGAGTACCTGATAGATTATGAAGGAAGTGATTTTGCATCAACCGGCGACATTGAACAGGATTTGTTAAGTATTACCGCCGTACATCCTATGCGTGAAGAGGCCGTCAATCAAATGCTAGGTAAAGCAGGCATGGGGTGGGAGAGTATGCAAACCTTATTGGATAGCAATAAATTGAAGAAAGTTGAATTTGCGGGAAAGATTTTCTATGTGCGTCAGCTATCCGCTATTAAATGACTAAATTTACATGAGTGTGGCTTAAATACTTTTTGAATGTCTATTACGCGGGACGGAAGGCTTTTACAGTTACAAAGGCGCATTGACCGTAACCATAACTGATTGGTTCAATATCGTTTATCTCATCCAGATTTTTTGACAGAGTTTGTACCCATACTGGATCGATAAAACCGGTATCTATCAGTAATTGAGTGATTTCAGTAGCAGAAAAGAAAGTAGCGTCACGGTAAAAATCATTTTCTGCCTGATGGGCCTGATAGTGTTGCCCAAGTTTGCTGGAACGATCGATAAAACCGATAACCAATTGTCCCCCTGGTTTTAGAATACGGTATGCTTCTGAGAGCATGGTGGTCACGTCGTCGACAAAACAGATAGTAGTAACACTCAAAGCATAGTCAAAGCTATTTTCTCTAAAAGGAAGGGCTTCGGCTATCGCGCGAACCGTTGAAATACCTCGATTGGCAGCATAGTTGAGTACTTCGCGAGCTGGATCAATACCAATTTGAACTCCCAAAGGTGAAGCAAAGCGACCAGTGCCTACCCCGATCGACAAGCCAAGGCCATCCCAGGGCAATAACGCGCGTACTGCTAATAATTCAGAATGATAGGCAGCAGCATGGCGAATAAACCAGTCATCATAACGCTGATGATAGATCTCGAAGGGTAAGGTCTTAGACATTGCTAAAAACCTGGAAGAATTTTTATCAGTAACATTAATATAATACCGATGACAAAGGCTGTAAAGTTAACAATATTGTTCTTGATATCTTTATGCTTGTTGACTTCAGGGACCAGGTCGGTAGCCCCAATGTAGATAAAATTACCTGCGGCAAAGGGAATCAAAAACGAAATATCGAGGTTAAACGAAATGGCGTATGTCACAAGTCCACCGAGCAGAAAAGTTAAAGCGGATAATACATTGAATAGCAGTGCTTTTCCTTTTTCCCAGCCACCATGAATCAGAACACCAAAGTCACCCAGTTCCTGGGGGATTTCATGAGCGGCGGCGGCAAGCCATGCCATGATGCCTAACCGAATATCAACGAGAAAGGTACCAGCAATAGCCAGTCCCCCGATAAAGTTATGTAAGCCATCGCCAAGCAGAATTAGGTAGGTAAGAGGCTGTTTGCAACTTGATTGCGCGCGGTGACAATGATGCCAGTGTAAGAACTGCTCCAGGGCAAAAAATACACAAAAGCCGAAAAGTAACCAGGCAAAAAACCAGGTGCTATTACCATAGGCTTGCAGGCCGGCGGGTATCATGTGAAAAAAAGCACCACCAATAAGTGAGCCGGCAGCAAAGGCAACTAATGGCAACAGGATACGTTGCAAGGTTTCCTCTTTGAGTAGCAGCGTGATGCTGCCGACCATGGCGATAGCACTCATCAGCAGGCTACTGCCAATAATCCAGTAGAGAGTTTTCATTTAAGATTGACCATGCAATTTTCTTCAATAGCTTTTTATTTTTTACCATCAATAGTAAGGATCATTGCTATCTCCCGGAGAAATGTAATTGCTCTTTATCGTGTTCAAGTGATAAGTTGATAAATATAACAACTATAATAAAAATAGTATGAAATAACAGAAATTTATATGATCTACATCAATACTAAAGAGTGTTCTTATGAGGGATAAAATAAAGAAAAGTGCCAGAAAAACAGTGGTTTCATTTCTAAATGTCTTACCCATTATATTTGGCATGTTGTTACTAACCAGCCTGGTTGTCGCACTTTTCCCTGAACAACTGGAGACCGGGTTGTTTGGTAAAAATAACGTAATTGACGCATGGATAGGTGCAACTTTGGGGGGTATCGCTGCTGGCCATCCACTGGTCAGCTATGTGCTTGGTGGTGAGTTACTCCATTCTGGTGTTAGCCTGTATGCCGTGACGGCGTTAATTGTTAGCTGGGTTACCGTCGGTGTTGCCCAGTTACCGGCAGAGGTACTCATGTTAGGCAAACGTTTTGCCATATATCGCAACCTGCTGTGTTACCTGTCCGCCATAGCCATTGCCTTGTTAACAGTATTTACACTGCATCTAATAGGCTAAGACATTATGAGAGATAAGCAAAAAACAGGCAGGAGCATAGGTAAAGGTAGCTGGCTATTCCTGGTTCTCGTATTATTTTTTTACGGATTGGTAGCTTTACTGGATGTAGGGCTGGTTATAAAAGCCATGAATTCTTTTACCCGGTTACTTGATAAAGTCTTGCCTGTCTTGCTCATCGTTTTTATTTTAATTTTTGTTGTTAATCTATTACTTGAACCTGCATTGGTAAAAAAATACCTGGGTCATCGTTCAGGTTTAACCGGATGGCTGGCTGCTCTCATCGGGGGGGTATTATCAACGGGACCAGTTTATCCCTGGTATGTCTTGCTTAAAGATCTCAGGGAGAAGGGGATGAAAACTTCCCTGGCGGCGGTTTTCCTGTATAGCCGGGCTGTCAAGCTTCCCTTGTTACCCATGCTAATACATTACTTTGGTATCACTTACACCCTGGTTCTGCTGGGTTATTTAATATTGTTTTCAATTTTCAGTGGTATTGCGATGGAGCAAATTGAGTATCGACAGGAAAGCCTGGACTAGTCAAAGACCAGCGAGAGAGGAGGAAAAATATGAAGATAGCTATTGCTGCAGAAGGACAAGATATTAATGCACAGGTTTCACAACGTGGAGCACGTGCGCCATATTACCTGGTTTTTGATGCGAACGGTAAAATGGTGGAAGTGCTTAGCAATCCGTACAGCAACGTGGATCGAGGTGCTGGGCCCAAAGCTGCGCACTTGCTTGTTCAACAGGGTATTACATTAGCTGTGGCTGCAGATTTTGGCGGGCGATTTGTTGGTGAACTGGAAGATAATGGGGTCCAACTAATACAAAAGGCAGGTATTGTCTCAGGTGTTATAAATGATGTTCTGACGAAATGAACCAGTCATCATTTTTTGTTATTTCTCTACTGGCATTACTCTCTGGCATGACAACGATAATTGGTGTCACCCTGGCAATCCATTTTACCAGAAGTCCCAGAGCAATAGCATTTGGTATTGGATTTTCTACTGGTATCATGTTGCTGGTTTCTTTTCTTGAGTTATTACCCGCAGCAATATCAGCAAGCAACACTGAGCAGGCTTTTTTTGCACTTCTATCAGGTGCCTGTTTTATTGCTGTTCTGCACTGGTTAATTCCTCATACACATCTGTTTAAAGAAAAAGGACAGATTAATGTGCGTTTAATGAGAAGTGCCTACCTTGTTGCCTTTGGTTTGATTCTGCATGATATTCCTGAAGGGTTTGCAATGGCCAATTCTTTCATTACTTCACCATCACTGGGTTTTTTTGTGGCTTTAGCGATCGCTTTACACAATATTCCAGAAGAGTTCGCTATTGCCGTCCCGGCTGCAACGTTACATAAAAAACAGTTTCTTTATAAGGCTGCATTTTTATCTGGTTTCGCAGAGCCGGCTGGCGCTGCACTGGGATTGTATGCGGCTTACTTGAGTGAATCGTTGGTTCCAGTATTTCTGAGCTTTGCAGCCGGAGCGATGATATTTGTGTCGTTACATGAGTTAGTGCCAATGGCAAGACGATATGGTTACATCCATATATTTGTGCTAGGTATCATATTTAGTGTATTGGTTCATGCCATTCTTACATTGATTCTACCAGGGTAATCAATGATTCATTTATTTAACCTGAACGAAAATCAGGTTACACGTCTAAATAAACAAGATGACTATGAATGACAGTTTTGGCATTCATTAATATATCAGGCCAGCTTCCATCCAACCTGTTCTCCTGCACGCATAGGTACAATTGTTTCATTGGCAAAAGGTAATTTATCCGGAACAGTCCACTCTTCTTTTGCCAGGGTAATGGTATCAGTATTTCTGGGAAGGCCATAGAAGTCCGGCCCATGGTGACTGGCAAAACCTTCCAGCTTATCCAGGGCCCCGGCTTTTTCAAATGCTTCGGTATAAAGTTCAATCGCGGAATAGGCACTAAACATGCCGGCACAACCACAAGAAGACTCCTTGGTTGATTGTGCATGTGGGGCGCTATCGGTACCAAGGAAGTATCTGGAACTTCCACTGGTAGCCGCTTCCACTAATGCTTCACGATGTTGCTCACGCTTGAGTATCGGTAAACAAAAGTAGTGGGGGCGGATACCGCCCTGGAAAATGGCATTCCTGTTATATAAAAGATGTTGCGGGGTAATTGTTGCCGCAACGTTATCGCCAGCCTGTTGTACAAACTCGGCCGCCTGTTTTGTAGTGATGTGTTCCATTACCAGTTTTAAATCCGGAATTGCATCAAGCACAGGTTTCAGTACACGTTCAATAAACACCGCTTCACGGTCAAAGATATCAACACCTGGATCGGTGACTTCACCATGAACCAGTAATGGCAAGCCGGATTCTGCCATTGCTTTAATAGCAGGGTAAGCTTTAGTAATGTCAGTAACCCCGGAGTCAGAATTGGTAGTTGCACCTGCAGGATAGTATTTCACTGCATGAACATGCTCAGACTCGGCTGCCCTGTGAATTTCATCAATGTCAGTGTTGTCTGTAAGGTAAAGTGTCATCAGTGCTTCGAATTCAGTACCAACAGGTAAGGCAGAAAGCACGCGATCACGATAGTTTAATGCTTGCTCGGTTGTCGTTACCGGAGGTTTAAGGTTAGGCATGATGATGGCGCGGGCAAATTGTTTTGCGGTATAAGGCACCACATCGTTGAGTACGTCACCATCGCGCACGTGTAAATGCCAGTCATCCGGTTTAGTTAGTGTAATCTTGTTTGTCATGGCTGGTTATCTTGTTGTGCTTCTTCGACTTTTTCTACGCGATGCCACTGGTCGTCCTGGTGACTGACTTCAAATCGTGCCCATTTTGAAAATTCATCCTTGGTACAGGATGCCTGGCGACGTCGATCAGCACCGGCAGCAACCCGGTAAGTAATGACATCATCAGATTCATCAATTATTTGTCGTACTGACCAGAGCTTACCGTAAAGTCCGTTACTATAGTAATGCTCTATTTTAAGGTTTTCCGGTTTAACAAAGCGCCCCATGGCATGACGATTAGCCAGGGCGAACAGACGCATCAGATCTTCATGTGTAATATCCAGTACCAGGTCCATTTTCCTGGCGGCGTATTTCAAATCGCCATCGTTGAACATGGAAAGGTTTATTGCACCAGCCTGGTCATGCTTGGGAGAATCATAACCCGGTTCTGAATGGGACATCAGGCTGACCGGGTAACGTCGCCAGTGAAAAAGATAATTAAAAATAATTGCAATGATAAAAATAATCATCGCGTTTAACAGGATGGGAGTAATGACAAACTGATAACCCAATGCTGATACCGAAGGACCGCCTATGACAGCAATTAATGCCGTTGCGCCACCTGGTGGATGTATGCAACGTAAGTAGTGCATGACACCAATGGCCAGTCCTACGGCAAGACCTGCAGCAAGATATATATTACCTATCAGCGAGGCAATGGTGACGCCTACACAGGCAGAAATAAAATGGCCACCCAGTAGTGCCCATGGTTGTGAAAGTTTTCCATGTGGCACGGCGAATAGCAACACGGCAGAGGCACCCATCGACGCGACGATCAATATCGCATCGGCTTGACTTAGAAATTGTCTGCTAACAATAAAAATACCAAAAATACCAATAAAGCCACCCAGGGCCGAAACCAGTCTTTCTGTATGGCTGATAGAGCCTTCTGAACTAATCCCCATAAAATGTAGAAAAGAATTTACTGTTTTTTTATTCATTTTAATTTCGCAACTTCTTTGTATCGATAACAGCCGGTAATGTGATCGTTTACCATGCCGGTTGCTTGCATGAAGGCATAGCAAATAGTACTACCGACAAATTTAAAACCCTGCTTTTTTAAATCTTTACTGATTTTATCAGAAATTGGTGTTGAGGCGGGTATTTGTTTCAGCGTTTTATAGTTGTTTTGTACAGCTTTGCCATCGACATAGTTCCAGATAAAATCATTAAAACTGCCATATTTATCCTGGATAGCCAGATATGCCTGGGCATTAGTAATAGATGCTTCAATTTTTAAACGGTTGCGAACGATACCGGGATTATTCAGTAAACGTTCTACTGAACGTATATTAAACCGGGCAACCTTTTTTACGTTAAAATCATAATAGGCTTTTCGGTAAGCTTCGCGCTTTTTCAGGATGGTAATCCAGCTTAAACCTGCCTGGGCACCTTCAAGAATCAGGAATTCAAACAGGCGATTCTCATCATGCAGTGGCACCCCCCATTCTTCATCATGATATTTTATATATAGAGGATCAGTACCGGGCCAGGAGCAGCGTTTGCACATGATTAGTCATTGGGGTGAGCAAGCTTTGCGGGGTCGAGTAAGTTTTTTAATTCATCTTCTGAAAGGTCCGTCATTTCGACAGCTACATCGATGACAGCACGACCTTCTGCATAGGCTTTCTTGGCAATCGCGGCACCTTGTTCATAACCAATAACCCGGTTTAGTGCAGTAACGAGAATAGGGTTACGATCCAGCGCAGCTTTCATGTTGTCTTCATTAACATTGAAACCTGCGATTGCTTTATCAGCCAGTACACGGGAAGCGTTAGCGAGCAGTTCTATACTCTGTAACAAGTTGGCGGCAATTACCGGTAACATCACATTAAGCTGAAAGTTTCCGGACTGACCGGCAACAGCGATAGTAGTGTCATTACCCATGACCTGTGCCGCGACCATGGCAACGGCCTCCGGAATAACAGGGTTAACTTTACCCGGCATAATTGAGCTACCGGGTTGTAATGCGGGCAGTTCAATCTCACCCAGTCCCGCCAGCGGACCACTGTTCATCCAGCGTAAATCATTGGCAATTTTCATAAGCGAGACTGCCAGGGTTTTTAACTGGCCGCTCATTTCAACCGCACTGTCCTGGCTGGCCAGGCCTACAAACGGGTTAGCCATTGCCTTGAAGGCAATGCCGGTTTCATCAAGTAATGCCTGCGCCACTTCCTTGCCAAAGTCTTCATGGGCATTGATGCCTGTGCCTACTGCTGTACCACCTTGAGGTATTGCCGTTAAGCGTTGCATGGCATCATTAATACGTTCCATGTCATAGCTCAACTGATCAATCCAGGCCTGGATTTCCTGTTCAAGGGTGATTGGCATGGCATCCATTAAATGGGTGCGACCTGTTTTGACACTCTTGCTTGTTTCTGCTGCCTTAACCTTCAGAGTTTTTACCAGGTGCAGCAGGGCAGGCATAAGCTGGTTCTGAATTTCGATACAGGCACTGACGTTAATTGTTGTGGGAATAACATCATTAGAGCTTTGGCTCATGTTGACGTGATCATTGGGGTGAACTTGTTCTCCCAGTGCCTTGCTGGCCAGGTGCGCAATCACCTCGTTGGCATTCATATTGGTACTGGTGCCGGAGCCGGTCTGAAAGATATCTATTGGGAATTGATCATCATGCTGACCGTCACTGATTTCTTTTGAGGCATCCCTGATGGCGTCAGCAATTTTTTTGTCAATGAGATTTAAGCTGGCATTGGCGGTTGCGCAGGCATGTTTGACATGTCCCAGGGCATGAATAAATGATGCTGGCATGGGTTGGCCACTAATCGGGAAATTATCAATAGCGCGTTGAGTTTGTGCTGCGTATAAAGCATCGGCAGGGACCTTTAGTTCGCCCATGCTGTCCTTTTCAGTTCGAAAATTTTTGTCACCCATGCGGTTGGCAATCCTTTATTCTTGCACCCCCCAGTTTTTGATGTTTTCTTCGACAACCTGCCAAAGTTTTCGTTGAGGGTGTAATTCTAGCGTTATTTCTTTATCAAGAATAATAACCTGTCCGGACACACCTTGCATGGTTTCTTCGGCATGAAATTGAATACGCACCGGGGTGGAAGTTTTTATGCGGTTAAGTTTATAGGTCAGCGTGTCAATCAGGTTGTGGCGAAACTCATGACTACGACGTTTTTCCCAGTCAAAAAATGTCAGCTGCTTATAGCCAGGTACACCGTAAATTCGGACCTTTTCTGAAACATGTTGCATATGTTCTTCAAGATCTCGACGGGTAATGCTTCGCGAGATGCGATTGCACCAGTCAACAATAATGGCCTGCGGATTAAAGTTTTCTTCTGACATCGGGGAGTCTTAAAATATTTTTACACACAAAAGCTGTTAGTTTATCGGCGAAAAGGGTGCAATTATTAAATAAATTTAAAAACGGCTCGTTTTTGCTCAAAAAACATCCAACCAGTAAATGTTATGCACCTTGGTATCAATGATTTAAGCTATTGAAAAACCTTAAAAAATACTTGATTAAAAGGGACCAAAAAGGGTCATTTTCCTTGACCTGAGAGGCTAAAAAGCCGATCATACGCGCCTTTGGATGTGTCTGTCCGCGCGTTTTAAGCTCGCGCAGAGACTATCAATATAGAATAAGCAACTCAGATTGAAGGATCCCATATGAACGATGCGGATAAAAAGCGCCTTTTGCGGGAAATGATTTTCTTTCGTCGCTTCGAAGATCGTACTTTTGAAGCCTACATGGAACGCAAAATTGGGGGCTTCCTCCACCTGTATTCAGGTCAGGAAGCAGTGGCTACCGGTGTGCTGGAAATGGCAAACGTTGGCCAGGGTGAAAAGAATGATTACGTGATCACGGGTTACCGTGATCATATCCATGCCATTAAAACAGGAGCAGCTCCACGTGAAGTAATGGCAGAACTGTATGGTAAAGAAACCGGTTCTTCCAAGGGCCGTGGCGGCTCCATGCATATCTTTGATGCTGGCCAGAACTTTATGGGTGGTTATGCCCTGGTCGGTCAGCCTTTCCCGTTGGCAGCAGGTCTTGCACTGGGTTGTAAGCATAAAGGTTCCGGTCAAATTGCCATATGCTTCCTCGGAGATGGTGCCAATAACCAGGGTACCTTCCACGAAACCATGAACATGGCATCTATCTGGGACCTGCCGGTGCTGTTTGTTTGTGAAAATAACGGTTATGCCATCGGGACACATATTGATCGTTCCACCGCTCAGCCTGATCAATACAAGCGCGTTGATACTGCCTATAACATGAAATCCAGTCAGCATGACGGTATGGATATCGATAATGTTATGGAAGCTGCCAAGGAAGCCATTGATTATGTCCGCAAGGAATCAAAACCTTACTTTATTGAATTCATGACTTACCGTTTCCGTGGTCATTCCATGTCGGACGCCAAGGGCTATCGTACCAAGGAAGAAGAAGCGGAATGGGAAAAGCGTGATCCTATCAAGATTTTTAGCAAGAAGCTGATCGATGCCAAAGTCATCACGGCAAAAGACATCAAGGCGATGGAAAAAGAAATTGATGATGAAATTGAAAATGACATTATCAAGTTCGCAGAAGAAAGTCCTGAACCGAAAGTCGAAGATCTGAACAAATACGTACTGGACGATAATCCTGATCCTCGCTGGATCGGTCCATTACAGAAATAACGGGGTTAGAAATGGCAGAGACAGCATATTGGGAAGCGATTCGTCGCGCACATGATGAAGAAATGGCAAGAGACCCTATGGTCATCGCCATGGGAGAGGATATTGGTGTTGCCGGTGGTACTTATAAAGCAACCTCCGGTTTATACGATAAGTACGGCGAAACTCGTATTATCGACTGTCCGATTTCAGAAAATTCATACACCGGTATTGGTATCGGTGCTTCAATGGTTGGCATGCGCCCGGTCATTGAAATTATGTCCATCAACTTTGCGTTGTTAGCACTGGATACCATTGTTAACGCGGCAGCAAAAATTCGTTACATGTCAGGTGGCCAACTGGAATGCCCGATTGTTATGCGGACACCTGGTGGTACTGCCCACCAGTTGGCAGCGCAGCACTCGGCTCGCCTGGCTCGTATGTTTATGTCTACTTCCGGCTTACGCGTAGTCACCCCACGTGGCCCACTGGATGCCTATGGCATGCTGAAATCAGCAATCCGTTCCAACGATCCGGTTGTCATTATCGAACACGAACAGATGTATAACCTGAAGGAAGATATTCCTGATGAAGAATTCTTCCGTCCACTGGAAGGTGCTGAAGTCATTCGTGAAGGTACCGATATCACTTTGATTGGTTATAACTTCAGTGTGCACTTATGTCTTGAAGCGGCTAAACGTCTTGAAGCAGATGGAATCAGTGCCGAAGTGGTTGACCTGCGTTCACTGAAGCCAATCGATCGTGAAACGATTCGCAAGTCCGTTGAGAAAACCCACAAGGTTGTTGTTGCAGAAGAAGATGAAGCGCCGGTAGGCGTGGGTTCTGAAATTATTACCGGCATTATGGAAGATTGTTTCTTCGCGCTGGATTCACAACCTGTCCGTATTCACGCGGCTGATGTACCAGTTCCTTACAACCACAAACTTGAAAAAGCGGCTATTCCAAACGCGGATGACGTATATCATGGTGCGTTGAAGGCATTGGGTAAAATTTAATTGTATTAAGGTCCTGCAAGGCAGGACCTTTGTCTCACTATCTAAGAAGAACTATGGCAGATCCTTACGTAATTAAAATGCCCCAGTTGTCAGACACCATGACAGAAGGTGTTGTTGTCACCTGGGAAAAAAATGTTGGTGATAAAGTTGAGCGCGGCGATATCGTAGCAACGGTAGAAACCGATAAAGCCATCATGGATGTAGAAGTATTCCGTGAAGGCTATCTTTCCGGCCCGGTTGCCGAAATTGACTCAACTATTCCTGTTGGCGAAGCAATGGGCTACCTGGTAGCAAGTAGCGACGAGGTACAGGCGGAAGGTGCAGCACCGTCTGCAATGACAACTGCCAGTGAAGAGCCAGTTGAAGAAGCCACGGTTGCCGAACAGCCTGCAGATGAAACACCGGCTGATGCCTACATGATCAAAATGCCGCAACTATCAGACACCATGACTGAAGGTGTGATGGTTAGCTGGGAAAAAGAAATCGGTGACAAGGTTGAGCGTGGAGATGTTGTTGCGCAGGTTGAAACCGATAAAGCCATCATGGATGTAGAAGTGTTCCGTGAGGGTTACCTGTCAGGTCCTATGGCTGAAATTGATAGTGTTGTTCCGGTAGGTGATGCCATTGCTTACCTGGTGTCTGATAGCAGCGCGGTTATGGATAGCAAGAAAACCGCTGTTGCAGCAATAGCGCCAACCAAAACTGAAAAGCCCAAACCTATTCCGGCAGGTACCGCGCAACCTAAAACACGTGCCGCTGCCATGCCTCATGGTGCAACACCAGCACCTCGACCCTCTAACAAGAATGCTACACCATATGCACGCCAGTTAGCCGGTGCGCACGGTATCGATCTGAATAGTGTTCCTGGTACCGGACCAGGTGGTGCTGTTGTTGCAGCTGATGTACTGAACAGTAACATACAGAAGACATCTACCCAGCGTATCTTCCAGGTACCGGGTGAAGGCCGTCCAATGTCGGCAATGGAAAAAGCCGTATCCCATAACATGGAATACTCACTGTCGATGCCATTGTTCCGTGTTACCGTGAATATCGATCCGAGCGCACTAAAAGCTGCCTCTAAAGCCAAGGGCTTCTCGTTAACGGTTACATTAGCAAAGGCAGCTGCGTTGGCGATTGAAAAACATCCAAGTATCAACGCCGTATACCAGCATGAAGATCGTATCGTTGAACGTGACCAGGTGGATATCGGTATCGCGGTAGAAACTGAAGGTATGGGGCTGGTGGTCCCGGTACTACGTGACGTGGTGAATAATGATCTGACTACACTAAGTGGCAGCTGGGTAGATATGGTTGAACGAGCCCGTGCACGTCGTTTGAAACCGGAAGAATATTCTAATCCTACCTTTACAATTTCCAACATGGGTATGATGGGTGTGGCACAGTTTGATGCGATTCCATCACCAGGTACATCCGCAATCTTTGCGATTGCTACGCTTGGTCCTCAAGGTATGCCAGTCACCATTACCGCGGATCACCGTATCGTAAATGGTGCAGATGCAGCCAAGTTCATGAATACTTTCAAACAACTGGTTGAAGAGCCAGGCTGGCTTGATTCAGCGGCAGTAGCAGCAACAGGTACACAACAACAGCAGGGTCCCGGATTTGTCATGCCAAAAGGTGAGTGGGATTACGATGTCGTCGTGATTGGTGGTGGTCCTGGTGGTGAAGATGCTGCCCGTGACCTGGTTGAACACGGTATGAAAGTCGCGATGATCAATGATGCTCCGTTCCCGGGTGGTGAATGTTTATGGCGTGGATGTATTCCATCAAAAGCCTGGCGTGCCGCAGCGGATCGTATACGCGATCGCGCGCATGACAAGATGATGGGTATCAAGTCTGATGCCAGGCCAACAATCAACTGGAAGAAACTGGAAGAACATCGTCGTGGCGTACTTGAAGAGCGCGGCAAGATGGCACTGAATACCGATAAGGGTGTGAAGATTGATGTCATCCAGGGTTTTGCCAGTTTTGTTGATGATCACACCGTGTTTGTTGACCAGGGTGGTAACCAGAAAGATCCCCATACCCGTGCAAGGCAAGGTAACGGTAAAAAAGGTAAGAACTTTACTTTCGGTGCTGCAATTATTGCAACGGGAGCACCCCCATTTGTACCACCCATCCCCGGTGCACTGGAAGGTGTTGAAGACGGTGGTGTACTGACTTCTGATACGGTCTGGGGTTTAAAAGAACAGCCCAAACGCCTGGGTGTGATCGGTGGTGGTGCGATCGGTGTCGAGATGGCACAGATTTTCCAGGACTTTGGTGCCAAGGTACAACTGTTTGAAGGCAAGGATCGTATCCTGGCCGAAGTTGAACCAGAGGTAGCAAAGAACCTGACAGCTATCCTGAATGATGATCCTCGCCTGACCATTGCCACTTCAGCCAAGATTGTGGAGATCAAAGGTGAAGCCGGTAACATGAAGATTGTCTACGAAGGTGATGAAGGCAAGAAGAAAACTTTTAGCTGTGATTATGTGATCATGGCAACCGGTAAACGACCAGTGCTGGAACCACTCAACCTGGATATGGCGGGTGTTGCCAGTGAAAACAGTGTCATTACTGTTGATAAACACTGCCGTACCAACGTTCCCCACATCTTTGCAGTGGGTGATGTCAATGGAGGCCTGATGCTCGCACATACTGCCGGTCAACAGGGTCGCGTTGCGGCTACCACCATTTGTGGTGAGTACATGGCTTATGATCAGAACAAGGATTCTGGTGTTATCTTCACCCGTCCTGAAGCGGCTTTCGTTGGTTTATCTGTTGAACAGGCTAAAGAGCAGGGCATTGATGCGGCAGAAGTTAAAGTACCGATGAGCGTTGACGCCAAGGCAATGATTACCGGTGAGACCCAGGGTTTGATCAAGATCGTTGCCGAGAAGAGTTCTCACCGTGTTATTGGTGTTCACTTCCTGGCCGATCATGCTGATACCCTGATTGGTGAAGCGGTAATGATGGTCAGTGGTAACATGACGTTAGAGCAGGTAGGGGAAGCCATTCATCCACATCCAACGCAAACCGAGCTGTTCGGTGAGTTGGCTCGTCGCCTGTCATCACGGTTAAAACGTGCCGAGCGCCGTAAGAAAAAATAAGCGTTTTACATGGCAATAAAAAAAGGGAGCATTAGCTCCCTTTTTTATTGTTTAGTGAATGGTATTAGAAACCCATTCTGAAGTTGATGCCGAGACCGTCTATAGCATCACTACTTGTATAGTTTAGTCCAGCTGACATTTTGCTATTAATGTTGTAGCGAACTTCACCGTAGACGCCTGTGTCGCCATCAAAAATAGTCGTATGGAACACGTTACCCGCCAGTTCTAGTTGCGGGTTTAATTGGTGCCTAACTCCAGCGGACAATAATATCCCTGTGTCATCATCGCTTACTGTGCCGAAAAATGGTATGTCGACTTCAGCGTCTCCACTGTGAAAAGATAGCGTGAACACACCATCAGTTTGTGCATTAACCGGCATATGGTAGCCTGCACCGATGCTGTATTCGCTATAATCAACATCAACACCAGATGAGTCATCAGTTACATCAGCAAAACGGGCAAGAACAAACATGTCCTTATTAATGTCAAAGGAACCTGTCAGCACCAGGCCTTCATAATCCCCGGTTTCAAAACCGACTTGGCCATAGTTGTAATTAAAGTTTGCTGCATGAGCACCCATGGAAAAAGATGCCAGTAAGGCACTAAGTCCAATTATTTTTTTAGTAGTCATAGTAACTCCTGATTATAAAAATCATATTTCAGTAAAGGTAGCCTAAATTCAGTTTGATAAAACGGAACTACCGCACAAAATAGCCTGGTTAGAATATATACAAGAATAAAGTAATGAGTCGGCCAAGGTTAGCACACTCTTTTATCCTCTATCTATAGAGATGAGTGCTGTTTGATCCCCTGAATCACAGAGAGTAATTCCGAGAATTCATCCGGGGCAAGGGGCGGACTGGTATAAAATCCCTGAACATAATCACACCTGAGTTCGGTCAGTATATCCATGGCTTCCTTGGTTTCGACACCTTCAGCAATAACCTTGTGGCCAAGATTCCTGGCAAGATCTATAACAGCCTGTACAATGGTTTTGTCATTTTCATCATTTGCCATTTCAAGTACAAATGAACGATCAATTTTGATTTCATCGACAGGGAGTTGTTTTAAATAAGCCAGGGATGAGTAGCCTGTACCAAAATCGTCAATGGAAATATTGGCGCCCATGGATTTGATTTTATTAAGGATACTTTTGGCCCGAATTGGATGAGTCATAATGTCACTCTCGGTAATTTCAAGCGTGAAATACTCAGGTGGCAACGAATTCCTTTTGAAACTATCGTACAAATAGGCAATCAGTTTCGGATCGTGTATGCATTGTGTAGATACATTAATAGAGACATTTATCTGGAAACCCAGCTGATGCCATTGCGCACAATGTAAGGTACTTACTTTTATTATCCAGCGAGTGAGAGATTTTATCAGGCCTGATTGTTCAGCCATAGGAATAAATTCATCAGGCTCAATCAGTCCCCTGACGGGGTGGTGCCATCTGATCAATGCCTCCGCACCTATCAATGCCCCGGACAGGGTTTCGTATTTAGGCTGAAAATAAAGGTTGAGTTTTTCTTTTTCAATGGCATCACGGAGTTCAGCCATTAACTGTAACCGGCTTATATGATTATCATCATTTTTCGGGTCATATACGGTATAACTCAGGTTGTGCTTCTTGGCGTTATACATAGCAACGTCAGCACGTTGTACCAGGATGTTGACATCATCGCCATGAGTGGGGGCTTCGACAAGGCCCAGGCTTATCCCGACATTGAGTTTGTTATTTTCGGCAATGAAAGGGTGTTTGAATTCCTTGTTGATGTCTTTGACGATACGAATGGCTTCATCTATTTCGATATTTGGTAATAATATACTGAACTCATCACCACCGAGTCGTGCCACGGTATCTGATTTTCTGACATTATTGTAGAGACGTTCGGCAGCCTGTTGCAGAACAAGGTCGCCAATGTGATGTCCAAGAGTGTCATTGATTTCCTTGAAATGATTCAGGTCACCAATGATGAGTACCAGCTTTTCATTAGTCCTGACATTTTTAAGGAGTTCATTCTGAAGTAACTCGTTAAGTTTTTTACGGTTCGGTAGGTCGGTCAACGGATCATGCGAGGCCTGATGTTCGAGTGCAGCTGTCTCGAAGCGGATGGCGTTGGCAAGTCTTTTAAATCTGTCTTCAAGTATAATAAGTTGATCGCGTGGTTTTATTGTGGGTAACTGAATCGACATATTATCTGAAAAATCAACAATCCGTTGCGTGAGCTTTTTCAGGCGGCGCGTGACCAGAAGAATGATACTCATAAAGAGCACGGTATAAATGACACCGGCAATGAGGCGTAGTTTTCTTTCTTCCGTGAGAGTTGCACTGGTTAAATGCTGGACTTCTTCAGTCGGGATAAACGAAACAAAATTGATAACCAGTTCTGAAGAACCATAGTCAAAAAAACCTTCACCGATTACTTCGTATAAATTTTTCAGTTCACTTAGCTTGATACCGGCAGGTATTTGTTCAGCATTACTGCTAACCATAACTGTTTCTTTATCGGCCTTGAGCAGGGCAACGATATTATTAAGAGTCAGTTCCTGGGAATCGTACATAAATTCACTGTCTATAGGTGATGACAACATCAGGTATGCGATGGTCTTGTTATCTTCACGATCTTTAATTGCCTCAAAAGTAATCAGGTAGGGCTTATCATTAAGCAATGTTAAATGACTCTGGTTTTGCGCCAGTCGCAGATGAAGGTTCGTCAGGTTAAGTAATTCATTGGGGATATCTTCCCCGTAAATATTCCAGGCTTCTTTGATGTTCATTTGTGCATCGTAGAGCAGGAAATAACGTGGGGTAACGAATCTGCGCATTACAGAGTATTCATATACCCAGCCTGGCTTAGTGCGATGTACTATTGGGGAACTGGAAGATTGCCATCCAGGTTGGGTTACATTCTTAAGCAGTCTTCTTGAACTTGCGTATAGCCTGGCAGCCTGGTTGTAGCTTCGTACATAATGATCAAAGCTGGTACGGTGTTCCTTTGCTTGCAGGGCAAACCGTTCAGTGAGCTTTGTATAAAAAATTTTCTTGAGGGTGTTGGTCTGGTATTTGTCCGCAGCAAACCATACTCCTGTTACCAGGAGTATGGTAATGATGAAAATTTTAAGTGTAAGACTGATGTTGTTGAACATGAATGAATTTACATGGCAGGTTGATGGAGTTTGTTACCATTCGGTTCACTTACTAACTCGTTATTTCTGAATTTCCATCCGGCTTTTTTCAATTTTGAAACAGGAACAAAATTATACAGGGCATAATTATTCTCAATGTGTTCCCTTAAATATTCGATCATTTCAAGTAACAGTTTTCTTTTCAGAGGAAAATTACTCCAGGTTGTAATACTGTAGGTTCGGTATAAAGGATATTGCCCTGAGGCCACGTAATCAGTGTCTGTGACAGGATGGTGGTTGATGGATAGCATTTTAATGTTTTTGAGCTTACTGAATCTGTTTACCATATAGGGTGTTTCTATGGAGATAGCATTTGGCAACATATCCACTTTGGCAATTAAATCCGGAATAACCCCAACTTCTTTCAGCTTTGGCCCAAACATACTCTGGTTCCTTAATAACAGGGTCCAGTGACCTGGCCGTTTTTTACAATGCAGGCGTCCGAAGGAAATAATATGCTTGTTAAATCCGTCAGTTAATTTTGACCAGTGATGGACCTTGCCCTGGAAAATTTGCCGCGCCTGTTCGATGCTAATGTTATCCAGGGGATTATCCTTGTGCACAATAATCGCGAGTGGTGAAATTGCAATGGTATGAAATTCGAGGTTGGGCAGCCGATCTGTTTTTCCCGGTGGGCAACAAAAAACTCCGGAATCAACAGTTTTGCGAAGCAGCTTCCCTGCAGAAATTCCACAGGTACCGCTTTGTACCAGGATATTTATATTGTGGTTCCTGGCAAATTCAGCAACCACATTTTTTAAAGCGGGATAGGTTTGCTGGCCAAATGATACCACCAGATCAGCCTGCTTGACGGCTTTTTCATAAGTTACAGGCTGCTGACGCCATTTTTCAGGCATTTCCGATGTTTCTTCAGGTGAAGTAAAAACCTGTCCTCTTACTGATTCAGCAAAAGCCTGCGTACTCACTGCCACAACAAGCAACACCAGGGCGCTGGCTTGCCTTAAAAATAACCCTTTAGCGTTAAGCATTTATTATCCTGACTTGCCTGGAATTAAGGTTGAGAATCATAACCACATTTATTTGGTATGTATATCGGCAGGTACTGCGCCGGCTGAAGCCTAAATCATTATTAAATTTCAATAACATAACCATTGATTTGTTGTTGTTTTTAGTCAACTAAACTTGATAAACGGTATCGAGTATTGATTAACAAATCAGTAGATCTAAACTGGTTTGCAGCCCCATATCGGGAGATCTGTCAGGACAAATGGTCATTTAGTAGCTATTTGTGGCGTTATTTTACCCCGGTTCTCGGGTATAATCCCCAACTGAATTTTATCGGCTCGTACCTGCCCAGGTACGGGCTGTTGTTTATTCTGGAGCGGAAATATGAGCGATGTGAAAAAAGTGGTGTTGGCATATTCAGGTGGTCTGGATACCTCCATCATCCTTAAATGGCTTGAAGACACCTATGGTTGTGAAGTTGTGACATTTACTGCCGATATTGGCCAGGGTGAAGAAGTCGAACCTGCCCGAGCCAAGGCACAGGATATGGGTGTCAAGGAAATCTATATCGAGGATTTGAAAGAGGAATATGCCCGTGATTATGTCTTTCCCATGTTCCGCGCCAATACTGTCTATGAAGGTGAATATTTACTGGGGACTTCCATTGCCAGGCCGCTTATAGCCAAGCGCCTGGTGGAAATCGCCCGGGAAACCGGTGCGGATGCTATTTCACATGGTGCAACCGGTAAGGGGAATGACCAGGTAAGGTTTGAGCTGGGTGCTTACGCCCTGATGCCGGATGTGAAAGTCATTGCTCCATGGCGTGAATGGGATCTGAACTCCCGGGAGAAGCTGATGGCCTATGCCGAGGAGCACAATATTCCGGTAGATTTTGCCAAGCAGGGCAAGAAATCACCGTATTCCATGGATGCCAACTTGCTACATATATCTTATGAAGGCGGCATCCTGGAAGATCCCTATGCCGAGCCGGAAGAAGATATGTGGCGCTGGACGGTGTCCCCCGAGGCGGCACCGGATAAACCCACCTACATAGAATTAACATTTAGCAAGGGTGATATCGATGCAATTGATGGCAATGCCATGTCACCAGGCCAGGTGATGGAATACCTGA
>JARRJY010000005.1:0-30077 GCA_037388705.1 Gammaproteobacteria bacterium | reverse complement strand
ATTGTTATATACCCTCTTATAATTACCTTTTTTGGTCAGTTGATCTGGCCTGTTATCGCGATGCCATATAGAGTGATTATTTTCAATATGATATCCTTTGTACATCAATAGCAATCGACCTGCAAATTCTACATCTTCATAAATTGCCATTAGCGGATTAAATTTAATATGATCTAATATATGTCTCCTGATCATGATTGAATTCATATGTATATATCGCCAACGTAAAAAATTGTATATATCTATAGGCCCTGAACTAATTTCAATTTGATTACCATATGTATCTATCTGAACTGTATTACCATATAGAAAATCATATTCAGTATTACTAGTCAGGAACTCAACTCCTTCTTTTATTTTATCTGTATAATATTCATCATCATCATCTAAAAAACAAATTAATTCACCAGATGATTTTTCTATACCATAATTTCTTGAATCCGGAAGTAACATAAATTTTTCAGAACGAAAAATTTTAATATTAAGTTCAAAATCAAGTAAATCTTTCTCTAAAGGCTTTGTCGATTTATTGTCAACAATAATAACTTCAATATTATCATACTGTTGATTTTGAATACTTAAGACAGCTCTTTGTAATAATTTTACTCGGTCATGAGTAGGTATTATCACAGAGACCAGCGGCTGTTTACGCTTAATGGACATAAAACTATTTCATCTTTAACGTGATTCTTCTCACTACATCTAATTAATTCATCCACTATTACAAGATAGGTCCACCTTATTCAGACAGGTGGCTACCAGATAGCAGTTGTATCGATGTTATTATATTATCTATTATACAGATTCAAATATAAGTTTGAATTAGACATCATTTTGTTTTAGCGGCCACAAACCGGTAAAACTTTAGACATTTGCTTTTATTCCAGTTTCAACCCGGGGCTGATATCCAAATAGATTTAGTCTCATTGAACGCTAATACTGAATTCCGGAAATTTATAACTCAATTTGCAGGTTCGTGTTATCGAATCGATAAGCCCTATTACGTTATTCAAACAAATCAAAAGAGAAATCTTTACGCATCATAAAAATCCCTGGATTTGTATTTGATAAATTTCAGGTGAATCAACCTAAACATAACTGCTACAATGAAAAACACGTCCCCCTGGCACAGCTGGATAGCGCGGCTCCCTCCTAAGGAGCAGGTCAGAGGTTCGAATCCTCTGGGGGACGCCATTTTATACAAAATCGGCCCCACTTTTTTTATTTTTGTAACTCCTTGTAATTAAGGTATTTTTTAGATAAAGCCGCCCAAAGATATAGATTCCAAATTCGACTCCTGCCGGGGACGCCATCTATTTAATTCTGTTTTAGATTCAGCTGCGCTTTGATTTTGTGGTCGACAGTTTTGTCTGGAACAAAACTGGACGATCTTCAGTTCGCCTGAAGGGTAAGTGCCATGGACGGCATGAATCATCGTGGCTATTTACACTTCGTCACTTCAGAACCCTATGGGTTCATCAAGTACTTGCGGAACATGCTCCGGTCTCGCACCTCGAATCGAAAGGCCTATGATATGTATAATAAATAAAAAAGGCCCACCTGACGGTGAGCCTTTCTTATTTATATATGGCGCGCCCGGCACGATTCGAACGTGCGACCGCCTGGTTCGTAGCCAGGTACTCTATCCAGCTGAGCTACGGGCGCTTAATCTGAGGGGGCGAACTATAGCAATTTCGGCATTTTCTCGCCACACCCAATACTCAATTTCTTTGAAAATTCAAAGGAATATTATAAGGATACAATTTGAGGATGGCGGAGAGCGAGGGATTCGAACCCTCGATGGAGTTACCCCCATACACCCTTAGCAGGGGTGCGCCTTCAGCCACTCGGCCAGCTCTCCCGGGGTCTCAAATTGAGGCGCAAAGCATACTAGGGCGGGCAGCGAAGGTAAAGAGTAAACTTGCTTATTCAGAGGTGTTTTCAGTGTTTTCTTGCTTGATGCGTTCGTAAATTTCTTCACGATGAACAGAGACTTCCCTCGGTGCGTTTACACCAATTCGCACCTGGTTACCCTTAACACCCAGTACTGTTACGGTAACCTCATCACCAATCATGAGCGTTTCACCAACACGTCTCGTTAAAATCAGCATTTAAAATTTCTCCTAGCCTAAATAATGTATATCTCAAGCAAGTGCTTTCCCTGCTTTAATACACGCTCCCCAGTGATATCGACATTTAATCGTGGAACTTTAGTCTTTTTGGGGCAAAGAATTCCGAAAAAGCCTGATATATCAGGCTGTTTCGGCTGTTTCCAGGTTGAACGCTTCGTGTAAAGCACGTACCGCTAATTCAAGGTATTTTTCGTCTACTACGACCGAAATTTTGATTTCAGACGTGGAAATCATACGAATATTGATCCCTTCTTTAGCCAGTGTTTCGAACATAGTACTGGCAATACCTGCGTGAGAACGCATACCAACACCAACGATGGAAATTTTAACAATACCGTTATCGCCATTCACTTCACGTGCGTTCAGCTTGCCGGCGGACTCCTTGAGAATCGCCAGTGCTTTATCGTAATCATTACGATGCACTGTGAACGTAAAGTCAGTTGTTGCATCAGCGGCAACGTTTTGAATAATCATATCGATTTCGATATTAGCATCACCAACCGGCCCCAGGATTTGATAAGCCACACCAGGCTGATCAGGGACTCCCAGGATAGTTAACTTGGCTTCATCACGGTTAAATGCAATACCGGATATAACTGGCTGTTCCATACCATCTTCCTCAAAGGTAATCAGAGTACCGGGGCCATCTTCAAACGAAGATAACACGCGCAGTTTTACATTGTATTTACCGGCAAATTCCACGGCCCGAATTTGCAGAACTTTTGAACCCAGGCTGGCCATTTCCAGCATTTCTTCAAAGGTAATTTGATCGAGACGGCGTGCATGCGGCTCAACACGAGGATCCGTCGTGTAAACACCATCGACATCTGTATAAATCTGGCATTCATCCGCTTTTAATGCTGCAGCCAGCGCAACCGCTGTTGTATCAGAACCACCGCGACCCAGGGTGGTGATATTGCCATGTTCATCTCTACCCTGGAACCCGGCAACCACAACAATACGGCCTGCTTCCAGGTCTTCGCGCATACGTGATTCATCGATATCCAGGATACGTGCCTTGGTATGCGCACTGTCTGTCAGGATATGAACCTGCGAACCTGTATAAGAACGAGCTTCATATCCGCGTTCGTTCAGGGCCATACTTAATAAAGCGATGGTGACCTGTTCACCAGTCGAGACAAGTACATCATACTCCCGGGGATCCGGTGCGTCAGAAACTTGTTGGGCCAGTTCGATGAGGCGATTGGTCTCACCACTCATGGCTGATACGACTACCACAACATCATGGCCCTGCTCACGCGCAGCAATCAACTTCTCTGCAACGTTCTGGATTTTTTCCACGTTGCCGACCGAAGTTCCGCCGTATTTTTGAACAATTAATGCCATGGTATTTAGTTCTGCACTCGTAAAAACGAGCGCGCATTAAACACTACTTTCACTGATAATTAAAGGGAGACGGGGTGAATTTACGCTAAAACCCGGAAAGTCCTGAGTAAATGTCCGTACTTAGCTGACAAGTTGTGCCCTGGCCCAGTCATTCACGCTGGCCAGTGCTGCATCGAGATTTTCAGGCTGGTTGCCACCGGCCTGCGCCATGTCAGGGCGACCACCACCTTTACCACCGACCTGTTGTGCAACCTGGTTGACCAGGTCACCGGCTTTTACTTTACCGGTGGCATCCTTGGTTACACCGGCGACCAGGCTGACCTTTTCACCTTTGACGGTGGCCAGCACGATTGCCGCGGTACCCAGTTTATTTTTCAACTGGTCTACCGTGTCACGCAGAGACTTGGGATCAACACCATCGAGACGTGCTGCCAGCACCTTGATGCCGGCAATCTCTTCAGCCTGTGATGCCAGGTCACTACCCTGGCTACTGGCCAGTTTGGCCTTGAGTTGTTCCAGTTCTTTTTCCAGTTCCTTGTTTCTGGTAATTACCTGGCTGACTTTGTCTGTTACCGAGTCACGTGCACCTTTCACCATGCCGGCAATTTTCTGCAATGTTTGTTCACCTTCTTCCATGTAATCCAGCGCGTGCTGACCGGTCACCGCTTCGATACGTCTTACCCCGGCCGCGATACCTGACTCACTGACAATTTTAAACAAACCAATATCACCGGTACGCTTCACATGTGTGCCACCACAAAGTTCAACCGAGAAGTCGCCCATGCTTAATACACGCACAACATCATCATACTTCTCACCGAACAGGGCCATGGCGCCACTTTCTTTGGCCGCTTCCTGGTCCATGAGTTTGGTTTCCACTTCGTGATTCAATCGAATGTGGTGGTTCACCAGGTTTTCAATATCATGTAACTGCTCACGAGTAACCGGCTCAAAATGAGAAAAATCAAAACGTAAACGCTCGGCATTAACCAGTGAACCTTTTTGCGCGACATGGTCACCGAGAATATTTCTTAACGCGGCATGCAACAGGTGTGTTGCTGAATGGTTCAGTGCAGTGCTTTGACGTGACTCACTATCAACATGAGCCTCGAGCGAATCACCAACCTTTACAACACCCTTATTCACCTGGGCAATATGAGCAAAAATACCTTTACCCTGTTTCTGTGTATCAACCACGGTTATCGAGGCACCACCTGATGCAACCAGTTGCCCGGTGTCACCTGCCTGTCCACCGGACTCGGCATAAAACGGTGTTTTATCGAGGACGAGCATACCCTGCTGCCCTTCAGATAATTGATCAACGGCCTTACCTTCCGCAAATAAACCAACCACCCGGGCACTATCTTCAAGATGATCATAACCGGTAAATTCTGTTTCACCTTCGATATCAATAGCCTCGCCATAGTCTGCCGCGAAGCTGCTGGCAGCACGTGCCTGGGCGCGTTGTTCATCCATGCACTTCTCGAAACCAGTATCATCCAGTGCTAAGCCGCGTTCACGGGCAATGTCGTTGGTCAAGTCAGCCGGGAACCCGTAAGTGTCATAAAGTTTGAAAACCACGTCCCCGGGTATTTCTTTGCCTTTCATATCAGCAATGGCCTGGTCCAGGATCGCCATACCTTTTTCCAGCGTTTCGGCAAAACGTTCTTCTTCCTGTTTTAATAACCGCTCGACATTAGCCTGTGCTTTAACAAGTTCCGGATAAGCCTCACCCATTTCTTTTGTTAACGGTACAACCAGCTTATAAAAGAACGCTTCATTCATTCCCAGTTTATATCCGTGACGAATGGCACGGCGAATAATACGACGTAATACATAACCACGACCTTCATTGGAAGGAATCACGCCGTCAACGATCAAAAAAGCACAGGAACGAATATGATCGGCAATAACACGTAAAGAGTTGTTTTCCAGGTCCTTACAACCGGTAACGTCGGCGGCGGCTTTAATCAGGTGCTGGAATAAATCGATTTCATAGTTACTGTGAACTCCCTGCATCACTGCAGCGAGACGCTCCAGTCCCATACCGGTATCAACCGAGGGTTTTGGCAGCGGGTTCATGTTACCGTCTTTATCACGGTCATACTGCATGAATACCAGGTTCCAGATTTCGATGTAACGATCACCATCTTCTTCCGGTGTACCCGGCGGACCACCTGCTACCTCGGGACCATGGTCATAAAAAATTTCAGTACAGGGGCCACACGGACCGGTATCACCCATGCTCCAGAAGTTATCACTTTCGTACTTCTTGCCACCTTTTTTATCACCGATACGTGTGAAACGTTCTTCGGGCACACCAATCTTGTTTAACCAGATGTCTGCCGCTTCATCATCTTCTTTATAGACAGTGACCCAGAGTTTTTCCCTGGGCAGTTGTAATGTTTCTGTGAGGAAACTCCAGGCATAGTTAATCGCATCTTCCTTGAAGTAATCACCGAAACTGAAGTTACCCAGCATTTCAAAAAATGTATGGTGACGTGCGGTATAACCCACGTTCTCGAGATCATTGTGTTTTCCACCAGCACGTACACAGCGTTGTGAACTGGTAGCGCGGGAATAATTGCGCTTGTCCTGGCCAAGGAAAACATCCTTGAACTGAACCATACCGGCATTGGTAAATAACAGGGTAGGATCATTGCCCGGCACCAGTGAACTGGATGGCACAATTTGGTGGCCATGTTCTTTAAAGAAATTTAGAAAGGCTTGTCTAAGTTCCGCACTGGTGTTTATCTGGGTATTCATTGTGGTTCAGTATCTGTTTAATCTTCAATAAAAATCATCATCACGTAACGCACTACGTGTCTGCTCATGGGTAAAACCACGCTGTTGTAAGAAACGGGCCTGTCGTGCCTTTTCCTTCATATCGGAAGGCAATAAAGGACCAAACTTCTTTACGCGTACATCCTGGGCAATATTTAACCACGCGTTATCACGTTCATCCAAAAACTGGGCGATCATAGCATCACTGACCCCCTTTTGGCGTAATTCTGCATGAATTTTAAACGGGCCGGAACCCCGTTGCATACGATGAAAGACGAACGCTTCCACGAAACGTTCGTCACTCAACAGACCTTCAGCAGTAAGTTGTTCCAGTGCCTCATGCACTTCCTCAGCTTCATACTCTTTATTAAGTAACTTCTGAGCAAGTTCATGGGTGGTGTGTTCGCGGCGAGAGAGATAATCCATCGCCGCTTCGCGAACTGTCCTTGCCATGAAGTTTTATGCTTCGGCTTCTGCCGGTTCTGCCGCCTCTTCAAAATCGACTACATTATCGGCTGGCTTTGGTAGCAGGGCTTCACGGATCTGGCCCTCGATATCTGCGGCCATCTCGGGGTTTTCCTTCAGGAAGTTACGGACATTATCCTTACCCTGGCCAATGCGATCACCGTTGTAACTGTACCAGGCACCGGCTTTATCCACGATACCCTGCTTCACACCCAGGTCGATGATTTCACCTTCGCGGGAAATACCTTCTCCGTATAACAAATCAAACTCGACCTGTTTGAACGGTGGTGCCACCTTGTTCTTCACAACCTTGACGCGGGTTTCATTACCCACCACTTCATCACCTTTCTTGATGGCGCCGATACGACGAATGTCCAGGCGCACTGATGAATAGAACTTCAGCGCGTTACCACCGGTAGTGGTTTCAGGGCTGCCGAACATCACGCCGATCTTCATACGGATCTGGTTAATAAAGATAACCAGGGTATTGGAACGTTTAATATTAGCCGTTAGTTTGCGTAGCGCCTGTGACATCAGGCGTGCCTGCAGACCCATGTGAGAGTCACCCATCTCGCCTTCGATTTCCGCTTTTGGCGTCAATGCGGCAACCGAGTCGACCACTACCACGTCAACGGCACCGGAGCGTACCAGCATGTCGGTAATTTCCAGTGCCTGCTCACCGGTATCTGGCTGAGACACCAGTAGCTCGTCCACATCCACACCCAGCTTTTCTGCGTAAGCGGGATCCAATGCGTGCTCGGCATCAACGAAGGCCGCGGTACCCCCCATTTTTTGCATTTCGGCTACGGCGTGCAGGGTCAACGTGGTTTTACCGGAAGACTCAGGACCGTAGATTTCGACAACGCGACCACGTGGCAGGCCACCAATACCCAGCGCGATATCCAGCCCCAGTGAACCGGTCGAGACCGCATCAATATCACGTATCGCGCTGCCATCACCCATTTTCATGACGGAACCTTTACCAAATTGCTTTTCAATCTGACCCAGTGCTGCAGCTAATGCTTTTTTCTTTTCATCTGACATTTTTATGCTCCCCTGATGTTCGCGACATCGTTCTTTTGAATTCTGGTAACAAGCCCGTTTGTGTCCGGGTCATTGCAGTATGGAAGTAAATGTAGTTGATATATTTTTTAATGTCAATACTTTTTACCACCTTTGTATTTTATACTACCTAATACATTTTATTGAGACTAATATAGTGATTACGTATAATTTGCAGGCTTTTCCAGGGGAGTCACAATAAGGTGGCAGCATTCAAATCAATCAGTGATATCAAGCAGGCTACACGCCAACGTCTTGAATATATTGAAATTATGGCGTTTTACACGGGCGTGGTGAGCCGCAGTGATGTGGCAAAAACCTTTGGCCTGTCAGATGCCGCTGCCACCAAGGATCTCAAACTGTACGGGGAACTGGCCCCGGATAACCTGATTTACCGGCACAACGTGTTTGGTTTTGTGCCCAGCGAAAATTTTGTCGAGATGTTTGCCGACCTGGACCCTGCACGGGTATTGCCGATGATTGCGGCCAACCTGCCCATCGCGGGAGCCTCCACCGACGAGGCGCCTATTTACGGGGTAACGGTCGATAGCCTGCCCTTACCCAACCGTTTACCGGGTAAGCAAGTACTTGCACAGATTATCCGCGCGATCCGCAACCAGAGAAAGCTGTCAGTGGTGTATCGCTCCCTGTCCGGCCGCGGTAGTAACAAAGCCCGTATTATCGAACCGCATTCGCTGATCAATACCGGTACCCGCTGGCATTTTCGTGCCTACAATGAAGAAAGCTATGATTTTCGCGACTTCGTGTTATCGCGGGTACTGGATGCGAAAATGCTCAATGAAGATGCCGAATCCAGTGCCCAGTATGATGACGACTGGATGGAACTGGTCAGTCTGAAACTGAGCCCACACCCGGGCCTGAGCGAGGAACAACGGTTGATACTAATGACAGACTATTCAGCAGAGAATGATGTCATTGAAATTGAAGTGCGGCGCGCCCTGATTGGTTACCTGTTGCAACGCTTATCAGTCGATACCACCGCGGATCATTCCATGAATCCCAATGCCTACCAGCTTATCGTGACCAACCGCGATGAAGTGGAACCGTTTGCAGGCTGGGCTTTCCTCTAGTCAGTTAAGCGGCCACTCTTTAATTACCCGGTACTCAACCCCTTCGGCATGGGTGATGGACTCAACCAGCACAAAGCAGTCCACTGGCCAGTGAATTTCCCCGGTTTGTGTGTCTTTTGGATGACGCTGGGCTTTGCGCAACAAGGTAATATGGGCCTGGAAAGGTCGTTTGTCAGGCTCGTAGCCACAGGCTGAAAGGTTAGCGTTCAAACTACTGGCCAGTTGCAACAGGGCATCCGGCATCTCTGTTGCTCCTATCCAGGCCACCCTGGGTTTTGGCCAGAAACCCAGTTGTGACAACTCGAGCGTGAATCGCTGAACGGTAACCTGGCTGGCAGCCTGTTCCATGCATTGCTGTTGTTGTTCTGTCACCGAACCGACAAAGGCGAGTGTAAGATGCAGATTTTCGAAACTGACCAGCCGGCCGGCCGTTTGTTTCGTCAACGCCTTTGCCGTTTTGAACATCGCATCGCGCGCATGTTGCCCCGGCCACAAGGCAAAAAATAACCGTTTAGTTGGTTGCCTGTCCTGCTGCTGGTTCATTGATCGCTTTCAGTACTCCCTCAAGGGCATGGCTGACGGCCTGGCGACGGATTTCATCCCGGTCACCTTCGAACAGGCAATGTTCACTCCGAACATCGAAACCCGTACTTTTATCTGTTCGCTGTCCCCATGCAATCCAGACCGTACCGACTGGCTTATAAGTGGTGCCGCCACCAGGACCGGCAACTCCAGATACGGCCACGCTGTAGTCGGCATGACTGTTTTGCAAGGCACCGGCTGCCATGCTCCTGACAGTGGCCTCACTCACGGCACCCTGTTCATGAATAACCTCAGCTGGAACAGCTAGTATTTCCTGCTTGGACTGGTTGGTATAAGTAACAAAGCCACGCTCAAACCAGCCTGAACTACCGACAACGTCCGTCATCAACTTGGCTATCCAGCCACCGGTACATGATTCGGCTGTTACCAGGAATTTGTTGTGTTCTTTGAATGCCCTGGCAACCGCTTGTGCCTGTGCCAGTAACTGCATGTCTGTGGGTATTGTCATCTGATGTACAACTGTAGGTACGCTTTATGAATGGAGGATTAGTCGTTCAGCATTTCCTGGATCACTGCACCAACCTCGAAACCTGTTCCCCGTCGTTGCCTGGCAACACGAACAACCCGCACGTTGGCATGTAGCGGTGAATCAATTTCTTCGCTACCGGAATTGATTTGCACCTCGATAATGGATTCTTTTTCCAGTTCATTATCGGAAATAAACATCATCCCCCTGCCACTGAGGTTTTTGACCCGGCCTGTTTCTTCTTCAAGCCCGGGTACCCTGATTTTAATTTCCGTATCAACTTCTACACGAATGAAGTCGCGCTTTTCATCGTAATCGCGTGGCATCCTTCCCCCCTGCTTCGCGAACCGAATGGTCGTCTTTATTGTAATGATTCTACTTTATTCAACCCTTGACCAGGTTGCAACCAATCCCTGCGCATTTCAGTAGGCAGTTATTGCAAGGTTCGATACACTAATAACCATGACAAAATCGGCTTCATCTAAACACACACCTATGATGCAACAATATTTGCGCATCAAGGCAGACTACCCGCACATGTTGTTATTCTACCGGATGGGTGATTTTTACGAGTTGTTCTTTGATGATGCCCACGAAGCTTCGCGATTGCTGGACATCACCCTGACCGCGCGGGGCCAGTCTGCCGGTGAACCCATTCCCATGGCAGGTGTTCCCTATCATGCCGTCGACAGTTACCTGGCGCGCCTGGTAAAACAGGGCATGTCGGTCGCTATTTGTGAGCAGATTGGTGATCCCGCCAGTAGTAAAGGTCCGGTTGAACGTGAAGTAGTGCGTATTGTTACACCGGGCACGGTGACTGATGAGGCTTTGCTGGAAGAACGGCAGGAAAACCTTATCGCAGCCCTTCACCAGGATAATGAAATATTTGGCCTGGCCATACTTGATATGACCAGTGGCCGCTTTCATGTTTTACAACTTAACACCATTGAAGCGTTACTCAGTGAACTGGAACGATTGCGCCCGGCTGAATTATTAATCCAGGAAAATATTGATACTGAATTTCTTTCATCTGTGCGCACTTCGTTATCATTCCTGGCGCCCTGGTTGTTTGAAGTTGACTATGCACGACGTATTCTTTGTGAACAATTGGGCACCAATGACTTAAGTGGTTTCGGTTGCGAAGACCTGGAGCAGGCCATTTGTGCTGCCGGCTGTTTACTGCATTACGTGCGTGAAACCCAGCGTTCGTTGTTACCGCACATTCATAGCCTGCACCTGGAACAGCGCGAAGACAGTATTATTCTTGATGCTGCAACACGTCGAAACCTGGAACTTGAACACAGTTTATCCGGTCACCCCGATAATACGCTGGCCAGTATTCTTGATAGAACCTCAACTCCCATGGGCAGCCGCTTGTTGCGCCGCTGGGTTAATCGTCCCTTGCGTGATCGCACAAGCCTGCAACAGCGACAACAGGCGATCAGTGTCCAGTTAGCTAATGAACGTTTCAATGATCTCGCTGACCTGTTACGCCAGGTTGGTGATATTGAACGAATACTGACACGTATTGCTTTAAAATCAGCAAAACCACGCGACCTTACCCAGTTACGTACCGCGCTGGGTTATCTGCCCCAGATACAGGCTCATCTTGAACAATCACGATGTGAACTGTTTATTCATTTACAAAAGCGTATCAATACTTTTCCGGAAGTACACCAGTTATTAAACAAGGCTATTATCGAACAGCCACCTATGTTGATTCGTGATGGTGGCGTTATTGCCGAAGGTTATGATGCTGAACTGGATGAATTGCGCAGCCTGCAAAACAATGTTGGCCAGGTGTTAACCAACATGGAAATCAATGAGCGTGAACGTTCAGGTATTAACACCCTTAAAGTCGGGTATAACCGTGTTCATGGTTATTACATTGAAGTCTCGCGGGCACAATCGGATAACGTACCGGAAAACTATCAACGTCGTCAGACCCTGAAAGCCAGTGAACGTTTTATTACACCCGAACTTAAAGAACTGGAAGACAAGGTATTAAGTGCTAATGAGCGTGCCTTGTCCCGTGAAAAATCACTTTATGATGATCTGCTTTCAAAACTTGGTGAGGGCCTGGTTGCCTTGCAGGAATGTGCCACTGGCCTGGCGGAACTGGATGCGATTAATAATCTTGCTGAACGCGCGCAGGCATTAAACCTGAAGGCACCGACACTGGTTGATAGACCGGGTCTTGATATTAAAGGCGGACGCCACCCGGTGATTGAACATGTTCAACAAGCGCCGTTCACTCCGAACGAGATTTTGCTCGACGATGAACAACGCATGCTGATCATTACCGGTCCCAACATGGGTGGTAAATCGACCTATATGCGACAAACCGCGTTAATTACCCTGATGGCACATATTGGCAGCTTTGTCCCGGCAGAATCCGCTGCTATTGGCCCCGTTGATCGTATCTTTACGCGCATTGGTGCATCTGATGACCTGGCAAGTGGTCGTTCCACGTTCATGGTTGAAATGACCGAGACTGCCAATATCCTGCATAACGCGACGGATCAAAGCCTGGTGCTGATGGATGAAATTGGCCGTGGCACCTCGACATTTGATGGTTTATCACTGGCCTGGGCCTGTGCACAGCAACTGGCCAGTAAGGTAAATGCCTTTACCCTGTTTGCCACGCATTACTTTGAACTGACGCAACTACCGGACAATCTGGCGCATTGTAAAAATGTTCATCTCGATGCCATTGAACAAAATGAACATATTGTTTTCCTGCATAGTGTAAAGCCGGGTCCGGCCAGCAAGAGTTACGGTCTACAGGTAGCTGCCCTTGCCGGGGTACCCCGGGACGTGATCCAGCAGGCGCATAAAAAACTCGCGCAACTTGAAGAACCAGCTAACATACAGGCACACCAGGATAGTGTTGGCGGGCATGAACAGCGAGACAACATGCTGACTGAGCATTTAGTGGAGAAAATTCAATCACTGGACCCGGACACGCTTTCGCCCCGAGATGCCCTGGACATCATTTACCAATTAAAAAACCTGGTAAATAAGACTTAGGTCGAATAAACGATTTTGTTACACTAGAGAAATAAATAAAACACAGGGAGACTGTCATGACTTATGTTGTTACCGACAATTGTATTCGTTGCAAGTACACGGACTGTGTAGAAGTTTGTCCTGTTGACTGTTTTCACGAAGGTCCCAATTTCCTGGTTATTGATCCCGATGAGTGCATTGACTGTACACTGTGCGAACCCGAATGCCCGGCCGAGGCTATTTTTGCCGAGGATGATGTCCCCGCCGGGATGGAAAATTTTACCGAGCTTAATGCCGAACTGGCCAAAGAATGGCCAGTGATCAGCGAAATGAAACCTGCACCGGATGATGCTAAGGAATGGGATGGTGTACCCAATAAACTGCAGTACCTGGAAAAATAATTATCAATTCATATTACAGTGAATACTGCACAGGCGGTTAGTAACAGGCAGGACAATGCCATACATTGGGTTGGATATCACGATGATCCTCTTAAATACCTGGCCCAGTTAATCATCTGCGAACAAAAAGAATCTCTCCCTGATTTATCAAATGTTCATATCATTATCGGTGAATCATCTGCTGCCGCTGCCTTAAGGCACCAGTTACTTCAAGAAGCTAGAAAACATAACTTTGCTGCCTTACTAGGCATCCGCATAGGAACATTAAAAGACTGGGCTTACCAACACCTGCAAAATGATATCCGCCTGTGTGATCCACAAAGCCAGGAACTCATCCTTATTGAAGCATTAAACCAGTATCCTGATTTGCTGGGCTCGACCAGTCCCTGGGTAATGGCTGAAAACCTGTTAAACCTGTTTAGTGAACTGACTTTAAAACATGTACAACTACCTGACTCACCCGATGATTTTATTTCACAACTACAAAAAGCTTATGGTGAATCGTCACGTAGTTTTAACGCATTAAGCCAGGAAGCCCGACTCATTCATACCTTGTGGCAAGCTTGGCATACGCAACTACAGGCAGAGGGTTTCAGTGATACAGATAGCGCCTATTTATATGGCCTGGCTAATAGCCTTGAGATTTCTGATTCAAATCAATGCTTCTACCTGGCAGGCTTTGAACAATTCAACCCTGCCGAAATCAACTGGATACAAACCCTGATCAATAAAGACCAGTTACGACTCATACTGCACGGAAACAGCAAGCCCGCGGAAAAAAACTATCATCCCGATACACCGTTAACCACGATCTCCCGACAACTGTCAGTTCCTGGTGTTGATACGGCGAAATCACCTTACTCACAATTTATTGATAGCGTGTTTGATATACACAAAGCTCCGTTACAACAACGTGCCAATGCTTTTCGCCAACATACAGACAATAGCCCGGTAAAAAATCATGTTGCCGTATATACCGCATCTAATACGGAACATGAAGCACATGCGATTGAATTACAGATCCGGCGCTGGTTAAGTAAAGGTAATCAATTTCTACGTATTGGTGTTGTCACTGAAAATCGACGCCTTGCAAGACGTGTACGTGCCTTGCTGGAACGTAGCAAGATAGAAATACAGGATGCCTCGGGCTGGGCGCTGTCAACGACCAGCGCAGCCGCTACTATTGAACGTTGGTTTGAATGTATCGAAGAAGACTTTGACTACCTGGCTTTACTCGACCTGCTTAAATCACCTTTCCTGTTTCCTGAAATAGACCAGGATGCATTTAACAAAGTTATATACCGCTTTGAACAGGATATTATTCGTCATGAGAATATCAGCCGTTCTGTTGAACGTTACCAAAATGCGCTGCAGGCACGTCGTGATCGCCTGGCCAACTGGTCAACGGATACCTACACACTCCTGGAAAATATTCTGCAACAGCTTGAGGCTGCAGCACAACCTTTGCGGGCAGTCCTGAATAACCGGCAAAAACAAACCGCTTCACGTTTGTTACAACAATTTATTGAATCTATAAAGCAGCTTGGCATCTACACTGCTTTTGAAACAGACATGGCCGGGCAACGCTTCCTGCAGGCTCTCAAGGAACTTGAAAGGGCCAGTGACACCATTAATCTTTCCATGAACTGGCTTGAGTTCCGCACCTGGATAGGTCGTCACCTGGAACGTATTAACTTTCAACCGGTTCAACATAACAGTAACGTGCAATTACTGGGCTTATCACAAAGTCGCTTACAACAGTTTGACGCATTAATTATTGCTGCTGCGGAACAGGAATTTTTGCCTGGCAAGGCAAGCCTGTCACCTTTTTTTAATGACACGGTAAGAAAAGAACTGAAGCTGGCAACGGTAGCGGAAATACTCAGTGAAAGACTGTATCACTTTCGACGATTACTTGAATCAGCACCACGTATTTTGATTACCTTACGTGGTGAGGAAAATGGTGAACCTGTTACAGCAAGTCCCTGGCTTGATGCCCTGCAGTCTTTTCACCAGCAAACTTACAGTGAAGTTCTGACAAGCCCGGTACTAACTGAAATGGTTGAAGAACATCACTACAGTGTTATTGAAGATACTGAACACCAATTACCAGGGCTAACCCGGCGTGCTATGCCATCTGTCACTGCCAGCGACCTGCCAGGCAGTTTTTCTGCAACGGCTTACCAGAAACTGATGAATTGTCCTTACCAGTTTTATGCCAGTTACGGTCTGAAGCTAAAACCTGCTGAAGAAGTCAGTGAAGCACTGGCGCGTGATGAATATGGTAAACGTGTACATCGTTGCCTGGAGTCCTTCCACACCTCGATTGATGACTTGCCCGGACCATTCAAACAACAGATTGATAATGATCACAGGGACAGCGCGATCGCGATGATGAGTGACATAGCTCATGCAGTTTTTGAAACAGAAAGTGAGGCCGGCTTCGAATACCAGGCCTGGTTACAGCAATGGTTAAATATCATTCCTTATTATATAGACTGGGAAATAACCCGGCAGCAAGACTGGCAGGTATTAAGAACAGAACAAATTGCTGACCAGCTAACTGATGACAATATTCTACTGAAAGGCCAGCTGGATCGCATTGATATTAATCACCAGGACCAGCTTGCGATTATTGACTACAAAACAGGACAGATCCCGAAGCAAGATGAAGTCAAACAAGGCGAGTATGTGCAACTGCCTTTTTATGCCCTGCTTAACTCCGACAGGAATGCAGTGATTAAGGAAATCGCCTATTTGCAGCTCAACAAGGCTGAAGAAATCAGGATAAAAGTATCTTTGCAGGATGATGAAGTGGACAGGCTCAAGCAGGCCATTGCTTTACGTTTGCAACAACTTATTGAAATGATACAAAACGGGCAGCCACTTCCGGCATGGGGTGATAATAAAACCTGTAATTTCTGTGATATGGATAAATTATGCCGTCGACAGGCATGGCAGGATAATGACTGATAGAACAAAAAATTGGGTGCCCCTTTCTGGGCCACCCGTCTTTAGTACCTTGCAGGCATTCCAGCCTGTATCTATTCCGTGCAGATTCGGTTCCAAAGCGGGGGGACCTCTGGTTTGCATCCTGCGTCTGCTAGTTTATTCCCTTGGAACATCCCTGAGCAGGCAATCCTGCCTGTATCACTTTTCCATGTGGATTCCTGTTAAAAAGATTGTCAGGCGACTTATTGTTTGTTCCTTAACAACCACGATAAAGCCTAACAAATATATTGGGTATAACAACATGATTTCTAAAAAATGTGATGAAACTATCAATTTTTTGCTGGTTTTGTAAGACATTACTTACATCTATTACTGCATATCAGCAATAGATAATATAGAAAATGTTTACTTAAGTAATAAGAAAGTATGAATTCAAATAAAACGCCATCAGCTTTATCCACTAACGCTTCAGTACATGCCTCGGCAGGTAGTGGGAAAACCTATTTGCTAGTCAGCCGGCTGATTCGTTTATTACTGCTCGATGTCTCCCCCGCCAGTATCCTTGCTATCACCTTTACACGCAAAGCCGCGGCTGAAATGCATGAACGCATGATGGAGCGCCTGTATGAAATAAGTACGGCTGATGAGCAAACGCTTGACTCAATGTTAAGCAATCTTGAACTTGAAAATACCAGCACTATGAAGGTGCGTGCCAGGCAACTCTTCGAAAAGCTGTTACATGATACCCGGTCAGTCAGGGTGACAACGTTTCATGCCTTTTGCCAGGACCTGCTACGCCGTTTCCCTTTTGAAGCTGATGTACCTCCCGGCTTTGAACTCATTGATAAAACCGCAACTCTCAGGGAAGAGGCATGGCACTCGCTTATGAGTGAAGCATCCAGTGACAAAAAGCCGGCTATCAAGTCTGATCTGAAAATTCTTCTGCAATCATTCAGTCCAGTGCAGATGCACAACCTGCTTGATCAGTTCCTGTCCTACCGTAGCGACTGGTGGGCTTACAGCCAGAAAAAGATTGATCCGGTAACTGATGCCATCGAACAACTTGGAAACGAGCTGAATATTACAAATGAAGACGATATCATCACCCAGTTTTTGTTGAGCGAGGTTATCCGGGAACAACTACAAAGGTACATTTACTTACTCGCGAAACACCCCATTAAGAAAAACATGGGGATCGTTGATAAAATTTCATCCATCTTGCCCGGTACTCATTTAAACAATGCGCAGCGCTTCATCCTTTTAACTGAAGCCCTGTTCACAACAAGTTACAAACCTCGCAGTTATACTGCTTCCGGACCTTTTACCAAAAAACTTGGTGAAGATGGTGTCGATGAATTTCTTTCACTGCATGAACAACTTTGTGAACAGGTTGAGAAGCTGCACAAACAACATGCTGCAAACAGTCTGCTGGAGCTGAACCGCGCATGGTTGTCGATCGGTCAAACTTATCTCGAACATTATCAACGCATAAAAACTGAACAACGCCTGCTGGACTTTTCTGACCTGGAATGGAAAACCTACCAGTTACTGAATCATGCCGATAATGCTTTATGGATCCAGTACAAACTGGATGAGCGAATTGATCACCTGTTAATCGATGAATTCCAGGATACCAACCCAACCCAGTGGCATTTGATATTACCCCTGCTCAACGAACTGGCCGCCGGGGAATCCGATCGTTATCGCAGTGTCTTCCTGGTTGGTGATGCCAAGCAGTCCATTTATCGTTTCAGGCGTGCCAATGCCAGGCTGTTCAGGCAGGCATCTGACTGGCTGGAAGAAAACCTTCATGCCAGTCGTTACCCTTTGAACAAGTCATGGCGCTCGGCTCCTGCCATCATTGATTTTGTTAACAAGCTGTTTGCCGATGAACAAAATACCGGTTTTGATTTTCAGGAACATGAAACTAACAAACAGGACCTGTATGGCAGGGTGACGTTATTACCTTTATGTCGGGAAATCGATAGCAATGATGGCAGCAGTGATAATCATGATGAACTGCGCAATCCGTTACTAGAGCCACGGCCTGAAAAGGAGAATATTCGTTTCCTCGAAGAAGGACACCTGATAGCGAAAACTATCCAGTCAATCATTGAAAGTAAACTTCCTGTCGAGCATAAAGGCAAACACTACCCTGTTACTTACCGGGATATTCTGATCCTGTTTAAAGCCAGGACACATATCAGTTTTTTTGAACAGGCATTTCGTGATGCGGGGATTCCTTACCTGGGCGCCGATCGGGGTACCTTGCTGGAAAGTCTTGAAGTCAATGATATGTTAAACTTGCTGCACTGGTTAATCACACCCTACGACAACCTGGCACTTGCAGGTATTCTTAAATCACCGTTATTTAATGCAAGCGATGACGACTTGTTACTGTTATCACATACAAATAGCAATGACTGGTATGAAGCATTGATGACAGTTGCTGAACCGGACCCGCCATTAGTTCGTGCGCAAAAATTATTAAATGGCTGGCTGACACTGGCAGGACACGTTCCCGTGCATGACCTGCTGGATCGTATTTATAGTGAAGCCAATGTTATTGAGCGGTATAAAGCGGCTTTCCCGGAACACCTGGCAACTCGTATTCATGCAAACCTGACGCGCTTCATTGAGCTGGCACTGGAAATGGATAGCGGTCGCTACCCCAGCCTGACACGTTTTACTGCCTGGATTAAAGAACTTAAACAACAAAGAGACGAAGCACCCGATGCACCCAGTGAAACAGGCAGTGATAACCGCATTACCCTGATGACGGTGCATTCTGCCAAGGGGCTTGAAGCACCGGTCGTGTTTATTGCTGATGGCACTTATGAAAATCGTAGTCACAGTTCAAATAACGTTATTGTTGAGTGGCCTGTTGATAGCCAATTCCCGAACAGCTTTATGCTGGCACGAAAATATAATTTTACTCCTGATGCTGTCAGTCGCAGGCTTGATGACGAACAGGTTGAGTCGAATCGTGAAGATACTAACCTGCTTTATGTTGCTGTAACCCGTGCCCGCCAGTACCTTTATATTTCAGCTTCACAGCCACGTCGCGGTCCGGCACTGGGCTGGTATAGTCGTATTGCCAGGCAACACCAGGTTGATTTCGAAGAGCTTGAACAACCCCTTGTTTTGCATGAAAGAGGCTCTGCTCCCCCAATAACAGAAGCCCGGCCGCACAGAAACATTGTGAATATTGATGATAACAATCTGAATGGTCCATTTTTATTAACTCCACCCTGCCGGGAAATTGCCCCAAGCCGTAGTGTGTTTCAACAACCACATGAAGGTGATGCAGATGAAGATGCCAGGCTTCGTGGCGTTATTATACATTTAATGCTGGAAAAACTTTCTGAGCAGCCTGGTTTAACCCTCCAGCAAGTTATGCAACATTTCCAACTTGCTGCAGAGAAAGCAATTATTGAAAGCTGCTGGCAGGAAGCACAGAATGTGCTGCAAGCCCGGCACTTCGAACACCTTTTTAACCCGGCCAGCTATGATAAGGCCATGAATGAAGTATCTGTCATCTATCAACTTGGTGATGCCAGTGTGCATGGCATTATTGACAGGTTGATCATTAATAAAGACAAAATTATCATTATTGATTACAAAACCCATCAGAACGCTGTCACGGATAACCTCGCGCTGCTATCCGAATCCTACAATGAACAAATGGCCCTTTATGTTCAGGGTATAAAGCAACTATGGCCACAACACCCGGTTGAAGCTTTCCTGTTGTTTACTCACTGCGCTGAACTCCATAAAATGCCCCAGGCCGGCCAGTAATTTCAGTTGAAATCTGCTGGATGAAATATATATCTGTAGTAACCTGAAGATCTTTAAATGGAAAAAAATATGAGCGATACCCCCTACATTATTGATGTCACTGAACAAAATTTTATTCCACAGGTTATCGAGGCATCTCATCAGCAACCCGTGATGGTTGATTTCTGGGCGACATGGTGTGGTCCCTGCCAGACACTGGTTCCCATGCTTGAGCAGCTGGCCAGTGAATATAATGGCGCTTTTATCCTTGCCAAGGTCGATGTTGATCAAAACCAGCAACTGGCAGGACAGTTCGGGGTACGCAGTGTGCCAACGGTAAAAATCGTTAAAGATGGCCAGATTGTTGATGAATTCACCGGTGTTATCCCGGATACGGAAATTCGAGCCAAACTCGATCAACATATTACCCGTGAATCAGACAATAAAATTGAACAGGCCATTGCTTTGTATGAGCAGGGAGAAACTGACCAGGCTATTGTCATGATTCAACAACTCATCCTGGATGAACCTGATAATCACCCTGCGCGTATCGAGTTTGCCCGTTTACTGGTCAGTGAAAACCGTTTTGATGATGCCCGACAACTGATTGACTCTCTGCCTGCTGACGAAAAGAACAAGCCTGAGGTAAGAGGCCTGGTTGCACAAATTGAGATGTCGAATACCCTGAAAGATGCGCCGTCCGTTGATGAGCTACGCCAGCGCCTTGCAAAGGATGAAAGTGATAGTGATGCACGCTACCTGTTGGGAAACCAGCTGATTGCCCTGGGCGATTACGAAAATGCCATGGAACAATTCCTGCAATTGATGATCCGTGATCGCGAATTTAATGATGATGCAGGACGCAAAAGCCTGCTCCAGGTATTTGATATGTTGGGTGGAAGTGGTGAGCTGGTTACCAAATACCGTCGTAAAATGGCCAATGCTCTCAATTAACGAAAGATATTGTCACGTTTCGTAACAATACCATTACCGACATATTATTTTTTCGCAACCGGTTGGTTAAGAATAGAAATTAACCTGGCAGGTGGCACGTATCCCGGTATAAGCTGACCATTTTCCAGCACCAGTGCGGGAGTACCACGTAAGCCAATCATACCACCCAGTTTGTATTGACTTTCTACCGGGTTATCGCAATTCTTCTCGGCTAAGGGCTCCCCGCTCTTTGCCCTGGTCATTGCAGCTTTACGATCATCGGCACACCATACGGAAACAGCTTTCTTGTATGACGATGAACCCAGACCGGCTCTCGGATATGCCAGGTAACGGATCTTGATACCAAGCTTGTTATATTCCGAGATTGAACTGTGAAGTTTGCGACAATAACCACAGTCAATATCCGTAAAGACAGTAACCGTGTGTTTGGTTTTCTCGGGCGCAAATACCACCATGGAATCTTCACCCAGGGCGTCTATAGCCGTTAATACACTTTTCTGTTTTTCCTGTTGTGTCAGGTTTATCCCGGCCTTGAGATCAATAATACTGCCATCGACCGCAAACTGGCCATCAGCACTCACGTAGAAAATACGTGGCGGAACAATCACTTTATACAGACCTTTAATTTCAGAAGGCTGGATACTATCAGCAGAAATACCCGTCATGTATTTTTGAACATTTTTGCGAACCTGTTCCAGGTTGGCATCAGCTGCCAGGGCAACCTGTGAAAAAGCCCATATAACAACACCGAGAAAAAGGTTACGAAGATAAAACATGTGTACAGCCTGTTATTTAATGCAAAAGTGCACGAATTATACCGATAGCCAATATTAACTGATACCACTTCGACAGGGAAATATGCGACAGGTTCCAAAAAATCAGCCACGTGGGTGGTGTTTGTGATGCAGTTCCTGCAGACGCTGTTTGGCGATATGGGTATATATTTGCGTGGTAGAAAGATCACTGTGTCCGAGTAGCATCTGAACGACACGTAAATCTGCACCATGATTGAGTAAATGCGTGGCAAAGGCATGGCGTAACGTATGCGGTGACAAATCACTGTTTATACCCGCCGCTTTTGCATGACGTTTTAACATATGCCAGAAAGTCTGCCGCGTCATTGCTTTCTGTCGGTTACTGACAAACAGTTCTTCACCTGACTTGCCTTTCATTAACTGGGGGCGGGAAAAAGACAAATATTGTTCCAGCCAGTTTATTGCTTCCTCACCCAGTGGCACCAGTCGCTCTTTATTCCCTTTGCCGGTGACCCGAATTACACCTTGCTGCAGGTTAACCTGTAAAATCGTCAGGTTAACCAGTTCGGAGACACGTAAGCCAGTGGCATACAATACTTCCATCATGGTGCGATCACGTAAGCCCATTGCTGATTGTGTATCAGGTTCATTCAGGAGTGCTTCCACATCCGCTTCGCTGAGACTCTTAGGTAAGGCCCGACCAAGCCTGGGGGAATCGATTAAGGAGGTAGGATCTTCACTAACTTTATTTTCACGAAGTAACCACGCATAAAAACGTCTTAGTGTTGATAGCAATCTTGCACTACTGCGCGGACTGTTTCCTTTCTCAGAACGATAAGATAAATATTGTTGAATATCCGCTTGCTCAACTTTTTCCAGGGAACTTTGTTGTGTTTGTAATAGCCAGCCTGCGAATTTTTTTAAATCATTACCATAGGCATCCAGTGTATTCCGGCTTAAGCCCTGTTCCATCCATAGTGCATCAAGAAAAGTGTCAATAATTAACTGCTCAGCCGATGTTAAACAAGCTGCACTAGCGGTGCTTTTATGCAATGGGGACACCCTCGTGCTGCAGCAACCAGCTTTTTATGGCCAGGTGTTCGCCTGCAGTATGCCCGCCATAACCACCCAGGCCTGACTGACTGACAATACGATGACAGGGAATAATAATTGGCAAGGGATTAGCCTGGCAGGCATTACCCACGGCGCGCGGACTACTATCCAGTTTTTTTGCCACTTCACCATAGGTCATGACTTTTCCTGGAGGTATTCTGGTCATGATTTTCCAGACCTTTTTCTGAAAGTCTGTACCTCGTACATCTATCGGTAAATGAAATTGAAAACTGGCGTTGTGGAAATATTGAGAAAGCTGGTGATTAACTTCGTTGGCTAAAGACAGTTTTTTTATGCGTTCAGACTCATTACTACAAGCAGGTAAAATATCCACTTCGGTTAATTTACCCTCTTCAGATTTCACTGCCAGCAAACCTATCGGCGTTCTGATTGTACCTAACATAACCATAGCATGAGTATAAGCCTTATTTTGCAAAAATGTGACTGAACTAAGCGTAAACCGGTTTAGTTCAGGTTTATCACTCGTGAAGTACTGTTATCTTTCAGTAACCACAGCTTTTGCAGTTCATGTTGTAATACTGCACGACGAGAAGGTTCCCGGGTAACCGCCAGTAACTGCTTAAACAGGAGACGTGCATCACTTATGAAGCCTGCACTGGCAAGGGCTTCAGCTGCCTTGTAACGGGATGTTTGCGCCCAGGGGTCCATATTCTTTTCCGGGATATGTGTGGCAGATTTAAGGTAATAACGTGCAGCCTGGGTGTTTTCTTCCCTTGCCTTATAAGAATCAGCCAGCCAGAAAAATATTTCACGTTGCACCTGTTGATCCGTTGTCCTTTCCAGGATCTTGTTAAACAATTCTATGGCCTTTTGGTGTGCACCAACAGTTTGTAAGTCGAATACAACCTGCAACAGACGATCTACCTGTGCCCTCGGCAAGAAAGCATAACTTGAAACCAGGCGCTCTAACGCAGCTGCGCCACGTTGTTCATCACCACCCAGGACAAATATACGTGCGCGACGCAAGTGCCAGAAAAACTTGTCACTCCCGGCTGGTGGTTCCTTGATGGTTGCCATCAACCTGGAGGCCTGTTGAATATCTGACTGGCTCAGCGCAACGTCTACCAGTACATGTTTTATTTCTGCCGGCATCGACTCCTGCCTGGCGAACTGGGATGACTGCATGAATAATTGTTTTAACAGTTCATTACCTTTGTCACGTTTTTTGATCAAGGCGACGAATCGCTCAGTTGCTGCTGTTCTGTATTGTGTATCCTGCCCCTTGAGCATTAACAGGGCATACAGGGAACGTGCCCTGACAGGCAACTTCTGTTCTGCCTTTTCAGCAGCTTTAAACCATTGCTTGTCCTCTCCGATTAAAAACTGCTGGCGGTTACCCAGCCAGGTAGCAAAATCAATGTAGCTGTTCCATAAACTGTCCGCGTTAAAATCAAACAAGCCATCCGGCAGATGAACATTTTCGATATCAGCCAGCACATGCTCCAGGGCATTTGCCGCTGTCGCACGATCGCCGCTACGTTGCGCGGCTTCAGCAATTACTGCCCAGTAGCCAATTTGCGTTTGCTCATCGAGTGACTCGCTTTTCAATCTTTGCAGGCCCGTTCTGACAACCTTGTTGGGCGCCAGTTGCTCACTGCGTAATTGCGCCAGCAGGTACAGTATTGCAACCTGCGTATCATCTTTATGTGGTTTCGGTATGGTTTGTGCGTCACTGGGCAGGTTATTAATAAGATATATACGCGCCCTTAACAGGAGATCATCGACCTGTTGATCTTCTGTCGCCTGGTAATAGCGGGTAGCGGCAACCTGGGCATCTTCGTTTTGCTGAAAATTGATATAACTATCAATCACCAGGCGTCGCCATCCTGGTAACCATTGTTCGACAATACTTTTATCATTCGGCAGATTCCAGATCAGGTTTTGTAACACCCATAATGCCTTCCTGCCTTTACCAAGTTTAATATAGGCTCGTGCCTGCTCTGTTTGTATCCAGCGCATAAAGTCTTCAGGCAACCTGGTCGGCAGTTCATCAACCCGCTGAACCAGTGCTTTCCAGTTGTTACTTTGCTGATAAATTCCAGTACGTGCTTTTTCCCACTCAATCCACTGATTCTTGTCGCGTAACAAATCAGGCTGAATACGATCCATCGTCTGCAGGGCCAGCTGGGCTGCACCACCTTGTGCCAGCATTTTTATCTCTTCAAGCTGGGCGGCATGGAGCGGGCTAATAAAACAAAATAGCAGGACAGACCAGTGCAAGTATTTTGCAAGGAAAGAATTGGCTAGAGAAATTTTGGTGTATTTATTCAACATATAAAAAAACGGGTAGTACCCCTGTACTACCCGTTCATTTCAATCTATCCATCAATTTTTAGCAAGCCCCAATCCGTGGCTTTGTGCACCAGTATTTACCTGGCAGAAAGTTTTTCTTTAATACGTGCTGACTTACCAGAACGCTCACGCAAGTAGTAAAGTTTTGCACGACGTACGTCACCACGACGTTTCACCTTGATTTCGGCAACAGTCGGGCTGTAAGTCTGGAAGACACGTTCAACACCTTCACCATTCGAGATCTTGCGAACAGTGAAAGAAGAGTTCAGTCCTCGGTTACGCTTGGCAAGAACAACGCCTTCGTAAGCCTGCAGACGCTCACGGTCACCTTCCTTTACCTTTACCTGTACAATGACTGTATCGCCAGGACCAAATTCAGGCACTTCGCGTGTCATTTGTTCAGCTTCTAATTGATCAATAATGTTGCTCATGGTTCTACTCCAAGCTCACTTGGCGGGATACCAATCCCGCTAAATCAAAATTTCTTACTCTGTTTCAAACTCACGGATAAATTCCGTCAGTAATACCTGTTGTTCCTGGTCCAGGTCCAGGCTCTCCAGTAAATCCGGCCTTCTCAGCCAGGTACGTCCCAGTGCCTGTTTGTTGCGCCAGCGCTCAATCGCCTTATGATCACCACTTAACAGCACATCCGGTACCTGCATCCCTTCAATTTCCTCAGGACGCGTGTAATGGGGATGATCCAGCAGGCCTTTAACGAAAGAATCCTGCTCAGCCGAGTCTTCATGACCCAGTACATTCGGAATCAGACGGCTCATGCCATCTATCATCACCATCGCGGCCAGTTCACCGCCGCTTAATACATAATCTCCGATGGACCATTCTTCATCCACCTCGGCACTAATAATACGCTCGTCCACACCTTCGTAACGCCCGCATACCAGTACAAGATTTTCCCGGTTGGCCAGTTCCTGCAAACCACGTTGACTCAGTTTGCGGCCCTGTGGCGACAGGTATATTACCCTGGCGTCTTTGCCGGCCGAAGCACGCGCATCGCGAATGGCTTCTCGTAGTGGCTCGACCATCATTACCATACCTGGTCCACCACCATAAGGACGATCATCAACCGTGCGATGTGCATCCTCGGTATAATCTCTCGGATTGCAGGTCTGCAATTCCACCAGGCCACGCTGAATGGCACGCCCGGTTATCCCGTAATCCGTCAAAGCCTGAAACATTTGTGGAAACAGGGTCACCACATTTATTCGCATCTTAAAACTCCTGATCTCCCCCGGCTTACATAAAGGTCAAAATTCCGGGTCCCAATCCACTCTCATTGTACCTGTTTCAAGGTCTATTTGAGTGACAACATCATCGCGAATAAAGGGAATCAAGCGTTCCCGTCCATTTTCGGCTTTTACTACCAGCACATCATTGGCGCCGGTTTCCATTAAATCCGTTATCTTCCCCAGGTTGACCTCATCTTCCGTCATAACCTGCAAGCCTATCAAATCCTGCCAGTAATACTCGCCTGGCGCCGGCCTGGGTAACTGGTCCCGGGTGATGGCAATTTCGGTTTTGACCAGAGTGGCTGCCAAATCCCGATCATTACAACCTTCCAGTTGAACCACCAGCCCCTTGTTATGGAGCCTGCCCGCCAGTACTTTTCGAGCCTGCCACTGACCACTTATATATAAGTACCAGGGCGAGTAGTTCAGAATATTTTCCCGTGGCTCGGTATCCGAGTAGACTTTCACCCATCCCTTCACACCGAAAACACCTGAGATATAGCCCAGTTTGACCATATCTTGTGTAGTATCTGCATTCATCAGGCTATATCCCTGTTCATTACAAACACTACTGAACCCCTTTGGGGTTCAATACCGAGACTAAGCTGCAGCAGCGTTGTCCTTCAGTAACTTGTTAACGCGCTCAGAAGTCTTTGCACCCTTGCTCACCCAGTGTTCAATACGTTCCTGGTTGATATTCAGGGCAACTTCGCCACCTGTGGCACGCGGGTTATAAAAACCAACACGCTCAATATAGCGGCCATCACGGGGCATACGGCTATCAGTTACTACAATGTGATAAAAAGGACGCTTTTTTGCGCCACCACGAGCTAAACGAATGGTTACCATGCGTTTAAAATCCTCATCAAAACAAATAAAATCAGGCCGTCACAGCGTATGCTGGACAGCCTTCGACCAAGAGGGCGCATTTTACTGGAAATATGAGAAAAGTGAAGGGTTTGGCGGCCAATTTCGACAGAATTTGGCCATAAATTTCAGGTTTTTACATAAAACCCCGAAATTTACATGAATCCAGGCGGCATCCCGCCTTTCATACCACGCATCATATTTTTCAGGCCACCTTTTCCCATTTTTTTCATCATTTTCTGCATCTGCTGGTATTGCTTGAGTAAGCGGTTTACATCCTGGACCTGTAGCCCGCAGCCGGCCGCAATACGGCGTTTGCGAGATCCCTTGATGACTGCGGGAAATGCCCGTTCATGAGGGGTCATGGAATAGATGATGGCTTCCATGTGCGCCATGTGCTTGTCATTGACCTGGTCCAGGGCACCTTGCGGGATATTGGGCATTCCCGGTAATTTATCCAGCAGGCCGCTCATTCCCCCCATTTTCTTCATTTGCTGGAATTGCATCAGCAAGTCGTTGAGATCAAAACCTTTGCCCTTTTTAACTTTTTGCGCCAGTTTCTGGGCTTCTTCCACGTCCACGGTACGCTGGACTTCTTCCACCAGGCTGACCACATCACCCATGCCCAGGATTCGCGAGGCTACCCTGTCAGGATGAAAGGGTTCCAGGGCCGTGGTTTTTTCACCCACCCCGAGAAATTTGATCGGTTTACCGGTAATCTGGCGAATGGAAAGGGCAGCACCACCACGGGCATCACCATCGGTTTTAGTGAGAACCACACCGGTTAATGGCAGCGCTTCATCGAAAGCTTTTGCCGTATTCGCAGCATCCTGACCGGTCATGCTATCGACCACGAACAGGGTTTCCACTGGATTAATAGCTGCATGCAAACGCTTGATTTCGCCCATCATTTCATCATCGACGTGCAGACGACCGGCAGTATCCACGATCAATACATCTTTATGCTGAACTTTGGCTTCCTGCAGGGCTGCATTAGCAATGTCCACGGGGTCCTGGCTGGCTTCGCTGGGAAAGAACGTCGCTTCCACTTCTGCTGCCACTGTTTTCAGCTGTTCAATCGCCGCGGGGCGATAGACATCGGCACTAACCACCATGACGGATTTTTTCTGCTCTTGTTTCAGCCAGCGGGCCAGTTTGGCTACTGTTGTGGTTTTACCTGAACCCTGAAGACCCGCCATTAAAATCACCACGGGCGGTGTAGCCTGCAGGGACAGACCATCATTGGCTTCCCCCATCAGCTTAACAAGCTCATCGTTGACGATCTTGATGAACGACTGACCCGGAGTCAGGCTCTTGTGAACATCTTCACCGACGGCGCGCTCACGCACATGTTCGATAAATTCCTTTACCACGGGCAACGCGACATCGGCTTCGAGCAGGGCCATGCGCACTTCGCGCAAGGTGTCTTTTATATTGTCTTCACTGAGCCTGCCGACTCCACGCAGATTGCGTACTGTTTTACCTAAACGTTCGGATAAACCGTCAAACATGGAAAATTCTCTTCATGAAATGAAACTTACACTCGCCGCTACTATATCACGAGCCAGCTTGGGGTGGAGGCACCCGCCTATTTTATCTGGGTATGTGGGAAGGATTTTTAAAGTTTAAAACAGTCACCACCAACCAGGCGATGGATAGTGCGATCACTGATAGCGGCCTTGCATTCGGCCATAATCTCGTCTTCTTCACCAGGCTTGTTATGCGTGATGTAAACTTCCGGTGTATGCTCGAGTTTTTTAAGATCATCAGCCAGTAGCCTGGCGCAGTAATGACCTGCCTGAATGCTCAGCTCTATATCTTTATTTAGAAAGGCTGACTCGACAATCAACATATCCAGGTTATCGTGCTTGTTGAGTGCTTCCCAGAAGGTATCATTACTCGAGGTATCGCCGCTGAAAGCAAAAGACTTGTCATCACAGGACACGCGGTAACCTGCTCCCGGTACGAGATGATTTACAGGGATCATTTCCATCTTGCAGCCGTTCACATCCACTACTTCTCCGGGTTTCATTTCCTCGAATTTCAGTACTGGATTATCCGGTGAAGGTAATTTGGAGAAATCCGGCCAGATGACATTGTTGAAAATGTGGCGTCGTAGCGCTTCGATAGTTTCATACAGACCATGCACTACGATTGGCTGCTTGATCTGCTCAAATACACTGTCCACCAGAAGGGGAATATCGGCAATATGATCTAGATGAGAATGGGTCAGGAATATGTGACGGATACCGGCCATTTCTTCCAGGCTCAGGTCACCCACGCCAGTACCGGCATCGAATAAAATATGTTCATTGAGCAGCAATGTTGTGGTGCGCAAGCCTGCGCCAACACCCCCACTACAACCCAGTACCCTGAGTTCCATATTCAACTTACTCCTGGTCTCGAAACTATGCTCACCATGGCCAGAATTGATGTAATTCATGTCATCTTCAAGCATAGTTACATCCCTGTCCTGATATCACTGTTAAAAACTAACACATTCATTGGCAAAGATAGCAATCCTGCTGTTAAGTCACATCCTGTGCATACTCGTTTGCATATCTTGCCACATTGCTAGTAAAACAAAATGAGTCAGTGGTCACAAGTTATCAAATACTTAAACGGGATTTGTGATTCGAATTTGGGCAAAAATTCACACATAAATAGCATTCAGCGCTTCTCTCGCTTTCATCCTTATGCGATGATTCTTTATTGATTTAATTAACAGCTTTATGAAAA
>JARRJY010000004.1:35125-59399 GCA_037388705.1 Gammaproteobacteria bacterium | reverse complement strand
ATCGGCTGGCTGTGTTAAAAAAATGGAGCAACAAGTTGCTCCTTTTTTTATGCCCACGATTCAGATTCTCCTGATGTGATATTTCAGTTTTGCCAGTGACGTTTTGCTACCCAGCCCAGGTGTTGCCCGTAGGTATGCCCGCAACTGTTCACTCGAGCTATGCTGTTTTAAAAATGCCGCAATGACATTGTCATACATCGGTAAGGTAAACTGAAAAGCGCTTTTGAAATGTTGCTCTGTTGTTTCATCAGTAAAATAGGCACAACGACGCAACTCGTTGCTGCCGATAAAATTCATCACCAGTGTGCCTTGCCTGGCAAGGTTCTTGTTTAGCAATGCAAACCACTCGACAGAAGCAAATACCGCGCGTACTGGCTCACCGTTTTTTTCTCCAAACAAATCTTCGATAATCAGATCAAACTTTGGGCCGCGGTATTCAGCCAGCCACTTTGTCGCATCAGCCTGATGCAGTTCAGCCACAGATTTATCAATAAAGAAAAATGACCTGGCCACATGCAGGTGAACCGGGTTCAATTCAACACCGACAATTTTCTCCGGCGCAATATAACGTTGTAACTGGTGAATAACCGTACCACCGCCAACCCCGAGAACTAGCACTCGTTTTACCTGTCCAGGTGCCGAAAATAAGGCGGGTAACAATAATAGATCCCAGATACCACCTGCTAATGGTTGTACTGGATTATACTGGCTATGAAAAACACCATCGGTATAGAGTCGACGCGTTCTGCCTGCAGAGCGAACTTCGTAGCTGGTACCGTCAAGCTGTTTTTTCCAGAGGATGGCCATATTTATTTTATTTTAACCTGAAACTAAAAACGGCCGGAATATTTTCCGACCGTTTCCAGGATTATTTAAAGATGAACAGGTTTTATGACATACCAATTCTTTCTTTAATGGCATCGATAACTGCATCACTTGATGTAGCAGCTACCGTTAACAGGTTGCCTTCTTTTTCATAGAAGCCTGCCAGTGGTGCAGTTTGCTCATTGTAAACGTCCAGACGGTTGCTGATGGCTTCTTCAGTTTCATCGTCACGTTGTACAACCGGGCCACCACACTTGTCACATTTACCTTCTTCTTTTGGTGGCTTGGACTTGACATTATAAATTTCACCGCAATCTGTGCAGGTACGGCGTGTGGTCAGGCGATCCAGGATAACATCACGTGGTACATCAATGTTAACGACGGCATCCAGTTCCTCACCCATATCCGCCAGCAATTCTTTTAATGCCTCAGCCTGTGGAATGGTACGAGGAAAACCATCCAGCAGGTACCCATTTTTGCAGTCATCTTCTTTCAGGCGATCACGCATGATACCCATGATAAGATCATCTGATACCAGCTCACCGGCTTTCATGGCCGCTTCTGCTTTTTTGCCAAGTTCAGTTCCTGCAGCTACCGCAGCACGTAAAATATCACCGGTTGAAATTTGTACTGAACCATCCATTGCCGTTAATAATTTTGCAACGGTACCTTTACCGGCACCCGGTGCGCCTAACAGAATCAGTTTCATTTAGGATTCCCCTTTCAGATTAAATAGATATGCGACTATGCAGATACTGCCGCCACGAAAAATTCTCAGCACGCATTGTGCCCGTTTGTGTCGACAAGGTGTAATTAAAAGCATTTGAGAGGGTAAAGAAAAAACTAATCCGGTCATGAAAAAGTCTTAAGGTGCTGATATATATAACCTTTTACTGTTTTTTATATCAAACTTAACCCAGGTCCGACTGATTAATCAAAACTTTTCATCAGGCGGGCCCTTGCCGCCTCATACTCAGCACTGTCCAGAACGTTTTCTTCCGTCAGACGACGCAGCGTTTTTATCTCACCAGTAATTTGCTGCTCCTTGCTCAGCCCCATATGGTTATGAGCATTTTCAATACGTTGTTCCAGAAGTTTTACAAACGCCTTGACGGCTTTTGATGAAGGTTGACCGGTCCAGATGTCCAGCAAAGGTACTTTTGCATGGCGTGACTTGAAAATGTATTTTCCATAGCTGAGTTTTATAAACAGAAACAGGCATACGGCAGATAAAATACCCAGCACGACTTCTGTTAAAATTGCCTGCCATGCTCCGGGATCTGAAAATACGAAAGAACTGTTTATTACAATGAGTAATAAGGCAAATAATACGGCTGCCCCTATTAACCACGGCCAGGCGAAAGAGAAACTACGCGTGTGCTTTGGCCTGAGGGCGATCACATCGATACGATAAGACGTTGTCTTATTATTATTTTGCCTATCTATACGGAGTGTACGATTATCCTGAAATGTAACCCGGTTACTTCTCTTCAAGATCCGGTTCTGCACCAGGGTTCCACTGCTATTCTGCTCTGCCATATTCCCAAACTAATTATCTAATTGAATCCATATCGCAGCACTTTACTGCTGCGTTACTCTTAATCCCGTGCCTTGCCGATATATTAGAGTTTCATAATATTTCTTCTACGTAAGTATATCTACCAGTCCACCTAGTATCGACCCAACGCCGCCAATTTTTAATATTTTTGTGATATTTAGCCCGTTTAATGAACTTTCACCGTAGATACCTCTCTGTTTTGCATATACCCGTTAAAACTTGGCAGGGATAACAATGAAAAAACATATAACTGGCTTATTTTTGGTAATGATTACCCACACTGCTGTCGCCCAGGACATCTTGCTTCAAACCGGGGATATACAGAACAGTATTATCGAACTCTACACGTCACAAGGCTGTAACAGCTGCCCGCCTGCTGAACATTTACTTAATAGTTATAAGCAAAAAACCAATTTATGGCGCAATGTTATCCCCATGGCATTTCACGTCGATTACTGGGACTACCTTGGCTGGAAAGACCGGTTTGCCCAGGCGACTTTTGGCACCAGGCAAAGGCAATATGCCAGTATGCAACACCGCGCCACGGTTTATACACCCGCTTTTATTGTTAATGGCAAGAACTGGCGGCCTGGTTTGTTCAGTAACACCCCCCCTGTTAATACGAATAACATAACCGGAAAGCTAAAGGTACGCATTAATCAACAAATCATCCGCGCGTCTTTCTTACCCATCCAAACCATTAACCAGCCACTTTATCTAAATCTTGCCTTGCTTGGCATGGGTTTGAAAACGCAAATAAAAGCCGGTGAAAATGCCGGGCGGCTGTCCCGCCATGAATTTGTTGTTCTTCAACATAAAAGGTTTATTGGGCAAAGCACGCGCTGGAAAATTAACTGGCCATTTAATAATTTTCACCAGGCCCCACAGTATGCTATGGCTGCCTGGATAACTATTGGTGATAGCCTCACTCCGTTACAGGCAAGCGGGACTTATTTACCTGGTGATTTCATCCAGAATAAAAAATAAACCAGTCTTACGTTTTTAAATCACCATCCAGGTAATACCATTTACCCTGCTCTTTGCAGAAACGACTCACTTCATGCAAGCGTTCAGCCTTACCATTAATTTTGTATCGCGCCACAAACTCAACGGTTCCCTCGGTATCATTTTCCAGGCCATTTGCTGTTACCATGATATCAAGCCCGATCCATTTCAGTGAGGTATCCTGCTGTAGTGCCAACGCCCCTGGTCGTGTTGAATGATGCCAGGTATCCAGTAAATATTTTTCATCCCCAAGCACGTAAGCACTGTAACGGGAACGCATTAATTTTTCAGCTGTAGGTGCTTGCTGCATACCAGAAATATACCGACCACAACAGGACTCAAAATCAATCCCGCTTCCACACGCACAGGTGTTATGCAGTTTTGCCATTTATTTACAGCGTTAAGATTTTTAGCCCAGCACATCATCAAAAGACTGGGATACCCCGAAATTATCAAGCCAAATTTCCAGTAGATCCAGCGGTAGCGGTTTACTCATGTAATAACCCTGCGCGGTATCACACTTGAAATCTTTCAGGTGATTATAAATTTCTTTTGTCTCTACACCTTCAGCTACCACTTCCAGGCCGAGATTATGTGCCATATCTATAGTTGAATGAACAATCACTTCATCACTGGAGTTTTCTTTCATACCAATGATAAATGATTTATCAATTTTTAGTTCATCGACTGGAAGTTGTTTCAGGTAGGCAAGCGACGAAAAGCCGGTACCAAAATCATCAATCGCGAGGCGTAGCCCCATTTCATCCAGTTCGGACAGAATTTCCGCGGCACGAACAGGATTAGCCATCATTGCGCTTTCTGTTATTTCCAGAATGATTTTTTCTGTTGGAATAGGGTACCTGGAAATAATTTCTTTGATATTTTCCACAAAGTGTTTGTCTTTAAGGTTGTACACTGAAATATTGACTGAAACCTCAAGCTCGTAGCCTTTCTCGAACAGGCGCGTGGTTTGTTTAAGAGCATTTTCAATCACCCAGTATGTCAGCGGATTGATTAAACCGGTTTGTTCGGCAAGATCAATCACCTGGTCTGGTGGCAATATCCCGTATTCCGGGTGGTTCCAGCGTAATAATGTTTCTATTCCTTTTACTTCATCACTGCCCATGTTAATAGAAGGCTGGTACTGTACGGATAAATTATCATTATCAATGGCTTCCTTGAGATCATTGATTAATTCAAGTCGGCCGAGGCTATATTCATCCTTGGTGGCATCGTAAATAGCACAGCCAAGCTGGTTTTGCTTGGCAACATACATGGCAACATCGGCATGTTGTATCAGGGTAGTTACATCGATACCGTGTTCAGGATAGCTTGAAATCCCGATACTCATACCAACATATAAATGCAACTCATCTATTTCAAGCACTGTCTGCATTGCCTGGAGAAGTTTTTTACAAACCAGCTTTGCCTGTTCCTTGTCAGCATCGGGCAGAACAACAGCAAATTCGTCGCCACCTAAGCGGGCAATAGTATCCACTTCACGTAATTGACTACTTATCCTGTGACCTACTTCAATTAAAACCTGGTCGCCAATGTGGTGGCCAAGAGTATCGTTGATTTCCTTGAAGCGATTAAGATCAATCATTAACAATGATAAATGCCGGTGTTCCCGCCTGGCAGACTGAATATGGTAGGCCATGCGATCCTGAAGCAAAGTACGATTTGGCAGTGCAGTTAATGAGTCATGCAGTGCCTGGTGTTCCAGATCGGACTGGCGTTGATGGACACGTTTAGCCATTTCATTAAATGCATCAACCAGGGCTGTGGTTTCCCTTGACCTTACTGAAGGTAATAGCACACCATCTTTACCAATAGCTTCGGCCTTTAACGCCTTTACAACAGTGGCAATGGGTCTGAAAACCAGGCGGTTGGTGGAAACATAAATAATAAGCACAAATAACAATACTGCACCTGCACCCCATATCAGCATATTGGTTTGTTTATGCGCGGCGGTTACCAGGCTCTTCATGTCTTCTTCAACGGCATGATTAATCTGTGATTCAACCTGTAACAGTAAATTCGACATCCTGTTAATCAATGGCACAATATCTTCTTTCATGATTTTAGAATCAATGCGCCAGCCGTCGGCATTGTGGATTTTCTTCACCTGCTTAAAACCATTAAACCATCCATTACCCGCCTTAATCATGTCCTGTACCGCAGCCCCGGATTCAAAACCAAGTTCACCCATTTGATCAAGCGCTGCCAGTTTCTGTAACTGCTTTAACAGTTGCTGATACATGGTCTCAATGGCTTTTTCCTGAACAGGTAGTGATGACTCGTCAAAAGATCCCATGCGATTAGCGAGGTATAATCGAAAATTCGATAACACCTGTGTCCATAAGTGACGGGTTTGAATAAATTCCTGGTACACCCCGGGACTGTTTCTGTCTTTCTTCTCCTGGCGCATTTCATTTAACGCGACCGCAATGGCATTATTAAATGCATTACGATTTGGCTGCATAACATCATTACCTACTGCCAGGGATGGGTATTGCCTGTAACTGTCTTCACGGGATAAAAACAGTTTTTCAGTCTGTACCTTGAGTTCATTAAGCAGGAAAGTTAATTGTTCAATTGCAATGGTATCAATCCGAACCATTGTGCTCACTTCCTCCAGCATGTCCTTACTTGAACTTATTGCTGTATGAATTGAATTGAGTGCATGTTGTTTATATTCCTTGTAGGCTGGCTCAAGAAGATAAGCATCAATATAGGTGTAACTGTCCAGCACACTGATGCGAATCTTCCTGGCATTGTCACTAAGTTCTTGGTTATTTTTCAGGTGGGTACTGGTTTTTGTGCGAGCCTCGCTGAAGGTACTATAGGCAAAGTATGTCCCTGAAAAAATCAGCACGATCAATACGGCCACACTCACCGTGTAGCGAAAATGCAAACTATGCCAGTACTTATTCAAAGTAGGAAATACTCTTAATTAATGTAAGTCTATTTATCGGTCAGTCACGGTAACTATTTTAGTTATATTGTCGGGATTACCGTTTTTCCCTGACTGTACCAGCAGTCTGGATATATTGCACAGTACAAATACCATATTTTTTAAATGACTAAAATTCCACTTGCAGTACATCAAAATATTTTCTATATTTCGATATATGTCGAATTATGAAATTAATAATCCACAGGCCATCTCCGAGGCATGCAAGGCACTGGCAAATCCTAACCGGGTGCAGATTTTTCTGCAGTTGCTGCGCTGTTGCGAGCCCGGGACTGTTTGCGATACCAACGAAATCAGTCGTTGCTGCGTGGGTGAACTGGGGGAAGATCTTGATATTGCCGCTTCAACACTGTCCCACCATATTAAAGAACTTGCCCGGGCCGGCCTGATAAATACCCAGCGACGTGGCCAGCATGTCGAGTGCTGGGTTAACCGCGACATGGTTGCCGGTCTTGCAGATTTTTTCCGCCTCGATCAACATATTACTTAAAGAGGAAGATAACAATGAGTGAACAGGAATGTTGTAGTCCTGACTGTTGTACTGAAGAAAACTCATCAACTACAGCGCATACAGAGCATGATGAACTGAGAAATCATATACGAAACAGCTATGCCAAAGTTGCTGAAGCCAATAACAGTAACGACAGCTGTGGGGTCGAAGCCAGTTGTTGTGGTGTATCTGATGATGATGCTATTAACACTTTAATCTCCACGCGCCTTGGTTATTCAGAACAGGACCTGGCCAATGCCCCAGGTGGTGCTGACATGGGACTGGGTTGCGGCAACCCGCGGGCCATTGCCAGTTTGCAACAGGGTGAAGTGGTCGTCGACCTGGGTTCCGGTGGTGGTTTTGATGCTTTTCTCGCTGCAACCGAAGTGGGTAACAGCGGTAAAGTTATAGGCATCGACATGACTCCCGCAATGCTTTCCAAGGCACGCAATAATGCAGTAAAAGGTAAGTACCAGAACGTTGAATTTCGTCTTGGTGAAATAGAATACCTGCCTGTTGCAGATAACAGCGCCGATGTCATTATTTCCAATTGCGTCATTAACCTGTCACCCAATAAAGCGCAGGTTTTTAAAGATGCTTTCCGCGTATTAAAACCCGGTGGACGCCTGGCTATTTCGGATGTGGTTGCCAGTTGTGAAATGCCTGAACAAATGAAAAATGATCCCCAGTTACTGGCTGGCTGTATGGCTGGTGCTTCCCTGGTTGATGAACTGGAAGCTTATATGGCTGGGGCCGGTTTTACTGAAATCAGCATTACACCAAAAGATGAATCACGGGAATTTATCAAAGACTGGGCACCGGGACGTGGTGTCGAAGATTATGTTGTATCGGCACATATCGAAGCAATAAAACCGAACACTGGTGGTTGCTGCTGAGCACGCTAGAAACTCCGGACAATTGGCAGTTTGATCCAGAAGCAACTGCCTTTGTCCTTTTCACTTTCCACGCCGATATCACCATCCATCATCTTGATCAGGCTCCTGGAAATCATTAAACCGATACCTGCTCCTTCCACCTTGGCAGAATCTGCCATTAATCTTTCGAACGGCTCGAACACTTTTGCCTGTTCCTGCTTACTTAGTCCTGGTCCATCATCACAGATATTAATTCTTACCTTGTCTTTTTCAGCTGATGTTTCCAGCCAGACATGACCATTATCGTGGTTGTATTTGATAGCATTGGATAACAGGTTGACAATTACCTGTTTCAGACGCAAGCGATCTGCCATGATTTTATAGTGACCAATACTCCTGAGTTTAATATTGATATGCTTCTTCCCCGCCGTGGATTCGACCAGGTTCACGGCATCATTAATAAGCGGTGCCAGTTCAACAACTTCTTTCTTGATTTTCATCTTGCCCGATTCTATGCTGGCCAGATCCAGCAGCTCGCTAATCAACGCTAGCAGGTGGTGCGCTGCCTTATCAATTTTTTGCGTGGCATACCTGGCCTCTTCCATATCTATATCTTCTTCATAGACCATCTGTGAATAACCAATAATGCCATTCAGGGGGGTACGTAATTCATGACTCATGTTGGCAAGAAAACGACTCTTGGCATTATCAGCAAGCAGTGCGTGTTCCAGTGCCTTTTCTTTTGCGACAATCAATTTACCAATATAGGGTGGTAACAAAAATAACCAGATCATCAGGCCGAGTCCTAAACTGATATTTTCCTGCCAGAACTGTGTTGTTGCCAGAACAACCGAGAAACTTAATGCTGCCAGCAAATACTACCGGAATACATACCAATGCCGAGCAGGATCATGTCAAAAACGATGGTGAAGTAATGACGAGCTGGATTGAACTCGATATAAAAAAGAATATGGATAACCAGGATCACACAATAAATAAAATAAGTTGTGACTGCCCATATAAAAGGCGTAACAATCTCTTTCTCAGGGAAAACTGAGTAATAAATCAAAAGATAAATGGTGACCACAATCACCATCATCAAGCGCACCAGTGATTGCGGTAACTCCTGGCTGCCCGATTGCCTGGCGAGCTTAATAATGTGATTGAGCTTGTCCAAAACTTATCCTTAAATTTATAATGGTTTTTTAGCGCCTATGAATAAAAAGCCATGCTTTTTTTAGAGTAACTATCCATGCTTATTTTTATATCGGGCAAACAACCCGGTATCTTTATATATTTAAAGAATGATTTTTCGTCCCTCATCAACGCCAAAATGAGAACAGGCAGAAAACATAGTACCGATGATAGAATGCTGCTTTGCGTGGCAGGCCATTATGCTTAATCTAAATTACCCTGATTCAATTATTGCGTTAAGCATTATGTTGCTGGCTTATGGCTTCAGGGGTATTACCGGTTTTGGCTCAGGACTGATTGCTATTCCACTCCTGGCACTGATCTACCCATTAACTTTTGTTGTGCCCTTTATTACTTTACTGGACTGGCTGGCATCTGTACTTCACGGCGTGCACCACCGCAAACAGGCACAATGGTCACTGATAGTACCTGCCCTGCCATTTACACTTGCCGGAATAATTACCGCGCTTTACGTTTTTAAAAACATCGACACCATACAACTGGTCAGGGCACTTGCCATCTTTATACTTGGCTTTTCAATTTACAGCCTGATTTCCCCTGATTTTAAACCACATAATTCAAAACTCTGGGCCGCACCGGCCGGTTTGTTTGGTGGAATAGTCAGTACCCTGTTTGGCACCGGAGGACCTTTTTATGTGATGTATTTGCAGTTCCAGGGTATTCCCAAAGGTATCTTTCGTGCCACCATCGCCAGCATTTTTGTTATTGAAGGTATATTGCGTGTTACCGGCTATACCATTGTCGGTTTCTATACGAAGGATATGCTGATACTTGTTTTGGTCAGTATCCCGGTAATGGTGCTTGCCATGAGTATTGGTGGGCATATACATACCAATATTTCTCAGCGGAGCTTTCAGCGTGCTGTCGGGATATTGCTGCTCGGCAGTGGTATCGCTTTATTATATAAATAGTATAATTTGTACTATTGGCTCACATTGTCATAAAAATGTCATGGTGGTCTGTTTAAATCCGGCTAAATAGAAGAATATGAAAAGTAGATGACAAACAGACAAACAACAATCCTGGTTATTGATGATGAACGTGCCATTCGTGAAATGGTTGTTATGGCACTGGAAAAAGAAGGTTTTCAGTGTGTCGAGGCCAGTGATGCCCATAAAGCAGAAAACCTGATTACAGAATCATCCGCTGATCTTCTGTTGCTCGACTGGATGATGCCCGGATTGAACGGCGTAGACTTCGCTCGAAAACTCAGGCGGAATGAAGAAACCCGTAACCTGCCAATCATTATGCTCACCGCGAAAACCGAGGAAGAAGATCTTATCCGTGGACTGGAAAGTGGTGCCGATGATTATGTTACCAAGCCCTTCTCGCCAAAGGCACTGATTGCCCGGATTCATGCCTTGTTACGTCGCTCTGGTGAAGATAACGGCAGTCATGAAAAAATTGAAATGGATGGACTGACCCTGGATTCTGTTGCCCACCGTGTTCACTATGATGGCCATGACATTGAGATGGGCCCGACCGAGTTCCGCCTCCTGCAGTTTTTTATGCAAAACCCTGATCGGGTTTATAGCCGTTCCCAGGTCCTGGATCATGTCTGGGGTGACCATGTCTACGTGGAAGAACGTACAGTAGATGTACACATTCGCCGCTTAAGGAAAGTACTTGCTCCGTCTGGACATGATAAACTTATTCAGACGGTACGTGGAGCTGGATATCGGCTATCCCGTAAAAGCTAAGCCTGTATAAACTGGTATTGTGAAAATAAAGTTGAATGTCATTCCATCCTCATCAACAGAAAGCCCTGATCACGTTACTTGTGTATGTAGCTATCGCTGCAGGCATTGGTGCTTTATTTAATTACACCTTACTGTTCGTTTGCATTACCCTGTTTGCCTATGTTATCTACCAGCTTAAACACCTGTTCCAGTTGCATAACTGGTTATTGAATCGTTCACAAAATCCCCCAGATGCCAGGGGTTACTGGGGTGAACTTTTTAATGAAATTCACCTCATGGAAAAAGACAAGCGCAAACACCGCTCCCGTCTTAATAAAGTGTTATCCCGTTTCCAGGATGCAGCCCAGGCATTGCCGGATGGCGCCATTATTCTGACAAAATACAATGATATTGAATGGGCCAACCAGTCCGCCTGTACCATGATGGGAATTAACCCGGAAAAAGATATAGGCCAGAAAATTTTCAACCTGATTCGCAACCCGAAATTCCAGCAATATCTGAATAAAAAAGACTATAGCCTGAGTATTACCATGCCACGGCCCATGCAGCCCGAACATCAGCTGGAAATCCAGGTTGTGCCTTTTGGCAGTAACCAGAAACTCATTCTGTGTCGTGACGTCACCCATGTTGCTCAACTGGAAGCCATGCGCAGCCGATTTATCTCCAATGTTTCCCACGAGTTACGCTCGCCATTAACTGTTATTAAAGGTTACATGGAAATGTTGCAAGAAGATAATGAAGACATTTCTCCCCACCAGGTAAAAGTTTTTAAAAACATGAATGAGCAGGTATTGCGCATGGATCGCCTGGTGGAGGATTTGTTAACCCTGACACGCCTGGAAACCGAACCTGTTAAGCCCAACGAGGAAGTGGATGTTTCCAGTATGCTGTCTGCCATCCGCGATAACGCCCTGGTTTTTGGTAAAGATAAAAATCAGACTATTACTCTCGATATTGATACCAATCTAAATCTTATTGGTGATAATGACGAACTGGCCAGCCTGTTCACCAACCTGGTCAATAACGCGGTTCGCTATACTCCGGAAAATGGTGAAATTGCCATCAAATGGCACCTGGAAAGGGATAATGCCATTTTCAGTGTCACTGATACCGGCCCCGGCATTGAGCAGGAACACCTGGCGCGTTTGACTGAACGTTTTTACCGCGTTGATACCGCTCGCTCTCGTGAAACCGGTGGTACCGGCCTGGGTTTATCGATTGTTAAACACATTCTTGAGCGCCACGATGGCCAGCTAAATATTGATAGTACGCCGGGTAAGGGCAGTACCTTCGTATGTCGTTTCCCGACCCACCGCTTTATATGCCACACCTGAGTTTGTAACAAAATTGTCATATTCCCGTCATTAAGCTGTCATGGTTTTATAAAAAAATGGACAACGTCATAAAGAATTATCCGTAAGGGAGAGAATAAAATGAACACAACTTTATTACGTAGCGTAGCCATTGGCCTGTTAGGTCTGAGCGTAGCTACCACATCATTTGCAGGCAGCAAGCTTGATGCAAAACTGCCTGAATACAAAAAGGCCAGCGGTGTATCTGGTAACCTGTCCAGTGTTGGCTCTGACACACTGGCAAACCTGATGACACTATGGACTGAGCAGTTCAGCAAGTTATATCCAAATGTAAACATCCAGGTTCAGGCAGCCGGTTCTTCAACCGCACCTCCAGCCCTGACTGAAGCAACTTCTAACCTGGGCCCTATGAGCCGTAAAATGAAAGACAAGGAACTACAGGCGTTTGAAAAGAAGTACGGTTACAAGCCTACCGCTATTCCTGTCGCTATCGATGCACTGGCCGTATACGTGCACAAAGACAACCCAATCAAGGGCCTGACTATTCCCCAGGTTGATGCAATTTTCTCTGCCAACCGCAAGTGTGGTGCCAAAGCAGATATTGCTAAATGGGGTGATACCGGTCTGGGTGGTTCATGGAAAAACCGCTCTATCCAGCTATATGGTCGTAACTCGGTGTCCGGTACCTACGGCTATTTCAAGAAAAAAGCCCTGTGTAAAGGTGACTACAAAGCTTCTGTAAATGAGCAACCTGGTTCTGCTTCAGTAGTTCAATCTGTATCCAGTTCAATCAATGGTATTGGTTATTCTGGTATCGGTTACAAAACATCTGGTGTTAAAGCTGTACCTTTAACTAAAAAGCCAGGCAAGCCTTTCATTGCAGCAACACCGGAAAATGCAGCAAACAAAACTTATCCTTTAAGCCGCTTCCTGTACATTTATGTCAACAAGGCACCAAACAAGCCTCTGCCTCCGCTGGAACGTGAATTCATCAAGATGGTTCTGTCCAAGCAAGGTCAGCAAGTTGTAATCAAGGATGGTTACGTACCGCTGAGTCACAAACAGGCTAAGAAATACCTGGCTCGAATCAAATAAGCCAGTTGTAATAAACAGCGTCTCCACAGTCTCTGTTAAGCCAAAAGCCTCGCTCCGTATGCGGGGCTTTTTTATTTCATTTCAGATAGTTAGCGACTGTAACAAAACTGTCATATTTTCTCTATATGATCGGTGCATGTCAGAAAAAGCCCCACCAATCACTGTCTCACAGGGATACAACATACGCCTGATTAAAGACCGCTTAATGTCCTGGTTTATGGGCTTCGGTGGCATCAGCGTAATCATCGCGATCGTACTGATTTTATTCTATTTGCTATACGTAGTGTTCCCCTTGTTCATACCGGCTCACATGGAACGTGCCAGTCAATACACTATGCCTTCCGCAACCGCAGGTAATACCCTGCATCTTGCCATGGAAGAACAAAACGAACTGGGTGCCCGTTTTACTGACCAGGGTATAGTGACATTCTTTAATATCCAGGATGGTACGCCAGTTAAAAGTGAACGATTGATTGACAGTGATCACAAGGTTACCAGCTTTGCTCATGGCAAGCTGGCCAAAGGTTTTTTCGCAATTGGGCTCGACAACGGAACGGCTGTTATAGCACGACATACATACCGCCTGGTGTATGGTGAAGACAAACGGACTATTGTGCCTGAAATTATTTATCCACTCGGAGAAGACCCTGTCCTGCTGGATGAAGATACCCAGCTTCCATTACAACAGTTAGCATTGCGTCTTGATGAAGAAAGAGCAACCATCGCTACCTCGACAGCGAATAACAACGTCATAATCAGCCGTCTTATTTTTGATGAAGAACTTGGTGATGAGCCTGTTGAATTTGAAAAAATGTCGGTGACCTTGCCAAACATACAGAACATAACCGGTCTTTTTATCAATACTGATCAGCGTTTACTCTACATTGTGCATAGTACTGATGAAATTACCCTGGTTGATATTGATGATATCGAAGAACCGCAGGTTCTTGAACGTACCAGGGTTGTTTCAGATGAAGCAAAAGTCACATCAATAAGTCTTTTAACAGGTGAAATTTCGTTATTGATTGGTGATGATCATGGCAGTATCAGCCAATGGTTCCCGGTAAACACAGAAGAAGGATTACAACTCTCGAAAATTCGTGAATTTAAAACCCAGCAAAGTGCTGTTACTCAGATCATTACCGAGCAGCGACGTAAAGGCTTTGCTGCCGTCGATAATAAAGGGCAGCTCGGCATCTATCATTCCACTGCCAGACGTACCCTGCTACACGAAAAAGCCGGCGAGTATCCTGTTACTCACCTGGCCGTTTCACCTCGAGCTAACGTGGTGTTGATGGAAGATAACCACGGTAACTATCAACGCTGGAATGTAGAGAATGAACACCCGGAAGTATCCTGGCAGGTATTATGGGAACAGGTCTGGTATGAAAGTTACCAGCAACCAGAATATATCTGGCAGTCTTCATCATCCAGTAACGACTTTGAACCCAAGTTCAGCCTTATGCCCCTGGCATTTGGTACCATAAAAGCGGCCTTCTATGCGATGTTGTTCGCGGTGCCTCTGGCAATCATGGGGGCAATCTACACAGCTTACTTCATGTCGCCCACCATGCGTGCATATGTCAAACCAACCATTGAAATCATGGAGGCATTACCAACCGTTATCCTCGGTTTCCTGGCAGGCTTATGGCTGGCACCTACTATTGAAAGTCATCTGCCCGGAGTATTTGCACTACTGGTATTGATGCCACTTGGTGTTCTGACATTCGCCTATGGCTGGCAAAAATTACCAGAAAAAATAAGGCAAAGTATCCCTGATGGCTGGCATGCGGCGTTGTTAATCCCGGTTCTTTAGGCCATAACCTTGGTTTACAATATGACCAGCGTAACTCTCTGGTGGTTGGTATTGCCATGGGAGTAGCGGTTATCCCCACGATATTCTCGATCACTGAAGATGCTATTTTCAGCGTTCCAAAACATTTAACTTTTGGCTCACTGGCACTAGGTGCGACACCATGGCAAACCCTGATCCGTGTCGTTATCCTCACTGCTTCTCCCGGCATTTTCTCTGCCGTTATGATCGGCCTGGGTCGCGCGGTAGGTGAAACCATGATCGTATTAATGGCTACCGGTAATACCCCGGTAATGGATATGAGTATATTCCAGGGCATGCGTACCCTGTCTGCAAATATTGCGGTAGAAATGCCAGAGTCAGAAGTTGCCAGTACCCACTACCGCGTACTGTTCCTTGCTGCCCTGGTGCTATTTGTTTTCACTTTTATCTTTAATACCCTGGCAGAAGTTATTCGACATCGATTACGTAAGAAGTACAGCAGCTTATGATAAAGAAATGGATTAGAAGTGGTGACCCCATGATCTGGCTGAACGCGGCTGCAGTCAGTGCCAGCCTGATCATCGTGCTTGGGCTATTGACGCTAATTGCTGTGCGTGGACTGGGGCACTTCTGGCCCAAGCAAGTTATGGAAGCCACTTATATCGCGAATGATAACCAGCAAGCAATTTTACTCGGTGAAATCCACGAAACGGAAGAAGTCACTTTAGAAAGTCTCAGGGAACAAGGACTGGATATTAAAACTGATAAAGAATTTTTAAATCGTTCCCTGATTAAAACAGGTAACCGGGATGTTACCGGTAGAGATTTTTTGTGGGCCTTTGATTTGTTCCTTAACAAGGTTCACTACCCGGCTGCTGCCATGACGCTTGAACGCCGCGAGTGGGGTAATTTCTATGGTTACCTGCAAAGTATCCAGGAAAATGGTAAACAAGTCGCCGATAAAGCAAACACCTGGCAGGAATTACAAAATCGTCTTGAGCGTACTCACGATTTACATGAACAAATCCGGGACATTGAAAAAGGCGATATCGGTGAGATAAATTACCAGATAGAGCGCTTGCGTCTTGATGAGCGTCGTCTACAGCTGGACAAGGTAACCGATAAAGCTCCTTACGCTAAAATTGAATCTCAACGTAACGCGTTACAAAAAGAATATGAAGCCCTGCAGGTAAAACTGCTTGAGCTAAATAACCAAATCAAACGCGATGCCCTGGTTGCTACAACGGCTGATGGCAAAAGCATCACTATTCCCCTGGAAACTATTGTCCGTTCTTATCGTTCCAACGACATGAACGTATTTCAGAAAACCGTGCTGTACTTTGAACGCCTGTGGGAATTCATATCCGACGAGCCACGAGAAGCCAATACTGAAGGTGGTATATTCCCGGCTATCTTTGGAACGGTGATGATGGTAATTATCATGGCGATCCTGGTAACACCTTTTGGCGTGGTCGCCGCGGTTTACCTGCGTGAGTATGCCAAGCAGGGGCCACTGACCCGTACCATTCGTATCGCGGTAAATAACCTTGCCGGCGTACCCTCTATTGTTTACGGTGTATTTGGCCTTGGCTTCTTTGTTTATTTCCTGGGTGGCAATATTGATCGCCTGTTTTTTCCTGAAGCAGCACCCGCCCCGGTATTCGGAACACCCGGTATTCTGTGGTCATCACTAACACTGGCTATCCTTACTGTACCGGTTGTTATTGTTGCAACCGAAGAAGGTTTATCACGCATCCCTCGTGCCATTCGTGAAGGTAGCCTGGCACTGGGCGCCACCAAGGCTGAAACCCTGTGGCGTACCGTTATCCCGATGGCAACACCTGCGATGATGACCGGACTGATCCTGGCAATTGCCCGCGCCGCCGGTGAAGTTGCTCCGCTAATGCTGGTCGGTGTCGTTAAGCTGGCACCTTCACTTGCCCTGGATACCAATGCACCATTTTTGCATTTAGAGCGCAAATTCATGCACCTGGGTTTTCATATTTATGATGTCGGGTTCCAGAGTCCGAATGTGGAAGCGGCTCGTCCGCTGGTATATGCCACTGCCTTGTTACTGGTTGTGATTATCGTGGCATTAAACCTGGCGGCTATTTATATCCGTAATCGCTTACGTGAAAAGTACAAGGCACTGGAATCATAAAACAAATTTTAAAGAGTATAGGTAAACCATTATGGCAGCTGATAACATGACCCACGGCATTAATATGGATGCTCTGGGACGAAGCACCCAGACACTTAAACTGGATGATGAAAAGCCATGTTTAACGGTAAGCGATCTGAATCTTTTCTATGGTGAAAAGCATGCCCTGAATGATATCAACATGATGATTCCTGAAAAGCGGGTGTCTGCCTTTATCGGGCCCAGTGGTTGCGGCAAGTCCACCCTGCTACGTTGTTTCAATCGTATGAATGACCTGGTTGATGGATGTCGTATTGAAGGAAAGATTAATCTTTATGAAAAAAACATTTATAAGAAAAATGTTGATGTTGCCGAGTTACGCACCCGTATCGGTATGGTATTCCAGAAACCAAACCCCTTTCCAAAGTCCATTTACGAAAATGTCGCCTATGGATTACGCCTGCAAGGCGTCAAGAACCGTCGCAAACTGGATGAGATAGTAGAAAAATCCTTAAAAGGTGCTGCACTGTGGGATGAAGTTAAAGATCGCCTGCATGATTCTGCACTGGGTTTATCAGGTGGTCAGCAGCAACGTCTTGTCATTGCCCGTGCCATTGCGATTGAACCGGAAGTTTTATTGCTGGATGAACCGGCTTCAGCCCTTGATCCTATCTCCACGTTGAAAATCGAGGAACTGATCAACGAGTTAAAAGACAAGTACACCATTGTCATAGTTACTCATAACATGCAACAGGCAGCACGTGTTTCTGATTACACGGCGTTTATGTACCTGGGTGAACTGATTGAATTTAATAATACCGATACAATTTTCACAAACCCATCCAATAAACAAACTGAAGATTACATTACAGGACGTTACGGATAAGCGGGATAAGCTATACTGTATTTATAGATATAAGGATAACTACCATGGAAAAAACGAATCTGGGACATCACATCTCACAACAGTTTAATGAAGAACTGGAAGATATCCGTACACTCGTGCTGGCAATGGGCGGACTGGTTGAAGAACAAATCCATAAAGCTACCCAGGCGCTGGTTGAGGGTGACATCGCTTTAGCCGAAACGGTTATTAAAAATGATACTGAAGTCAATAAGGCAGAAGTAACCATTGATGAAGAATGCACAACTATCATCGCCCGTCGCCAACCCACCGCTTCTGATTTAAGACTTGTTGTTGCGGTTATCAAAACCATTACCGACCTGGAACGTATTGGTGACCAGGCTGAGCGTGTAGCACGCATGGGTATTCGCCTGGCAGAATCTCCAAACCCTAAAATCAGTTACATGGAAATTCGTCACATGGGTGAACGTGTAGCACACATGGTACATGATGCACTGGATGCCTTTGCCCGCATGGACGTTGATGCAGCTGTGAATGTTGCCAAGGAAGATCAGTTTGTTGATGTGGAATATGACGGCATTATGCGTCAGTCACTCACCTACATGATGGAAGATCCACATACCATTACACAGATGCTCGACATCATGTGGACAGTACGCGCACTTGAGCGTATTGGTGACCACGCCAAGAACATTTGTGAGTATGTTATTTACCTGGTTAAAGGCAAGGATGTAAGACATACCAGTATTGAAAAAATGGAAAAAGAAGTCAGTAAATCACGCTAAAAAAATAAGGCACTTAGCGGGAGCATAAGTGCCTTCAGTCTTACCATTTCTGAGGGAGGTTCAACATGAAATATAACTGTTTGAGCCCCCTTTCAGTAAAAAGTTCACTTTGTAGTTAAATTTTTTACGATTTTTTCTATTGCCAGCCTAAGTTGTTGTAAAGCCTGGGCTTTACCCGACATGCCTGCCTGGCGGATTGTTTCTGTCCAACTGTTTCGTTGTTCAATACGTGAACGAATCAGTGTTTGTGCCGTGGCATCTAGCTTTTCAGGCACTTCCTTATTTGCTATCACCAGCCTGCGCAATGCTCCAATGCAGGCCTCGTAACCACGGTGCGTGTGTATAAACGAATTTATGTCCTGCCAGTCCATTTCTGTCAACTGGCCGTTTGCCGGTTGTTGCTCAGTATGCAGGTAGGCCTGCATTTCACCAGGCAAGTCATTTAATGGTTCCCGTAGCCATTCATCAAGCCCGCGCTGGAACCTGGTCCGGGTTTCCTGGAATACCTTCTCGCCTTTTTCGTTTAGCGGTTTAAGCATGACTGCAGAATGTGTTCCGCTCGCGTGATCACGGGTAAAGCCCAGCCTCACTAAATCAAAACCGGCATGTTGCCAGAAGCGCAGCAATTCAAGTGTGGCCCCGAAGCTTGTACCAATGGCATCCACATCCTGCTGCTGTTCATGTGCAATGACCTCGTTCAGCAAATACGAACCCAGGCCATTACCCTGTAATCGTGGATGTACCGCAATACGCATCACCCGCGCGTACCGTAATGTTGAGGCATGCTCGCAACCCGCATGAAACGTGAGTGTCTGCGCCAGTAAATGTCCTGTTGGTCGACGTTCTCCGCGGTAAATTTGCGTTGAGAGCGCCCGGTCAAACCCGCCTTCTTCATTGACTAATACCGCCGCCAGGATTTGCTGTTTAAATTGCAAGGTATAAATACGAACATGGTTATCATCAAGCATATGTTGCAAGTCAGAAGGCTGGGTACGATAGTGCGCAAACACCAGCAAGGCAAGATAACTGCTGCTCGTCATTGATCAATGTATCCCTGTCAATCTCGTTGATATGACAATTTTCTATCAAGATGTTTTCGATGATAGGCACTTCCGGCAACTCTGCATCGAGGCATAAAATCCGATCGATCCATTGCTCGACCGGATCATTTTCTGCCCAGCGAACCGGTGTATGCATTGTTAATTGCTGCCAGCCTGGATGAAACGCATCGAGTATCTTATTAAACTTCAGAACAAACCCTCGACCCGTGCCCTCGTAACCGTGAATCGTTGAAGAAAAAACGATACGTGGATAGTGGTGTAATAACTTTTCCAGCATGGGCAAAGGAATGGCAGCAGCCTCATCAACCAGTAACAAATCAGCTTCAGGCTGTTGTTTCAGCAGGGCATCGGGTGCCATAAACTTTAACTGGTTATCGTTATAAACAAGTTTGCCTCGTTCATCTTCTGCTGCTGGTAACACCTGTCGTGCATGCCTGAAAACAGGTTCGCTGGTGGTTAACCGTGGTGCAGTAACAATAATATTGTTGATATCTTGCTCTAACAGGAAACCTGCAGCCAGCCCCAGCGCGGATGACTTGCCGCGTCCCCGATCAGAGGTAATCACGATCGGTGCAGGATTTTTTGATGAGGCATTATTTATTATTGTTTCAACAACCTGTTGTTGCTCCATGGTCAGAAACGGTTCAAACCATTCCTGCTGCTGTGTTACACGAATGTTTTCTGTAGGAATAACAGGAAATGGTTCACCCTGTTGCAGAAAATATGATGCTTGATGATGTTTAAACAATGCCAGCGCACGTTGCCTGAAACGGCTTTCCTTACCTCTTACCCAGTTACCTTCAGTTGGAATTAATACAATAAAGACACCACCGCCGCGTAAAGTTCCACTGATTGCACCAAAAGCATCTGCATCAAACTCCTGGTAAGCATCAAAGACAATGGCATCATATTCACTACCCAGCTGGCTACGTGCTTTAGTTGCAGGTAATGCAGCTTCTATTTCATTTGACACCCATAACACTGAGGATGTTTCCAGTGTTGCTATTATCTTCCCGGCCTGTTGTTGTCCCCAGCTTTGTTCACCAGACATTACCAGTGCTACGCGATGATGACTATCATGCGCTAACTTTTTTAACTGCTTCACCCAGTCTGAATAATTTGTAGCTATCATGCACTTTTAAGTGGCGTCATCTTAACGATCAGGATTGCCAGTAATGGAAGTACCAAACCGGTTATTGCTACTGTAATTAATAACCAGCCCAGTTCGCTATAATCTGCCGGAACTGTAATTTCACCAGTGGTTCTGTCTTTAATTTGGCGAGTTACCAGGTAAAGCTGGTTAAGGTACTTCGTGCCCAGTTGTGCCAGCGATAATGCCAGGTTTACAAAAGAAGCCATGACGGCAAAAAATGTAGCTTTAAGGTGTGTCGGTGCAGAATTGGCTATCCATACCAGCATAGGGATCATGGCTACCTGTTGCAGTGGTGATTCCGCGGCGGTATCAACAATAGCAATAAAACGTGCATCGACCACACCATTGGTATGGGCAGCGGTAAAATCATGCAAACCGTAGTACATACCGATATTGGGTAAATACAATAGCGCACCTACAATCGTTAAAAAACCAATCACGTATGCCACCGATTTTTCCGCCATGAAACGACGGAAAATAAACATGCCGAATAAAGCCAGGCTGCCCGCAATAACCGAGAGTACAGACAGGAAGTGTTGATCAAAACCCAGATCATCGATCTCCCACCAGCTTATACCGGCACCGGGACCTGGCATGGCACGGTATATAAAAATAATAATCGCCGTCCCCACCAGTACTCGCCGTGCCCGTTCATCAAGTACTTTTACAAGACGTACCATTAGGAATAACACGATAGCCATGGAACCAACAAAAACAATTTCTTCACGATAGGTTAAATCACTTAAACCAGTTGTAATGGAAAAGGCAACAAACACCAGGCTACCGATCAGTATCCACCAGTTGGGGGCCGTCTTTTCAAACTCGCCATGCACCATCTTCCAGGCTTCTTTCCAGCTTCTTCCCTGTTGTTGTAAACGACGGGTATCACGCAATTTTAAATAACCACCCAGGCCAACACCAATAACCGAAATCACCGGGATTAATAACGCAATCTGGAAAATATCAATATAAATACGGACCTTTTCCTCCTCTGGCATGGCTTCTACACCACTGAACTTATAGGTATTCAAAAGACCAACAACAATCAACCCACCAACCAGCGCAACCCGACCCAGGGTTTGCATGGTGGTATGCATTAAACGAATTTTATTTTCCGGGATAGGCTGCCCTTCTTTATCAAACTTGGGAACCGCTTCAACTGTCATAGCATCAGCGACTACATCCTGTAGTACATAACCAATCGGTGCCAGTAACGCACTCAGTACATACCATGCTGAAATTGGCATGATGGCCCGCATCGCATCCGGATGACTGAGTAGACTGATCATAATCAGCAAGCTGGCCGCAATCAGTCCGGCACCAATAAACACCATGACAGACTTGTAACGCCAGATGAGATCCACCAGGTGACCCAGCGGCATTTTCAACGCCCAGGGAATATTGATCCAGAAGGCAAGTGCCGCCAGGAACTCCGCGGAAAGTCCAAGGTAGTCCTTAACAAAGAATGTACCAACAATACCGGTTAAACCAGATATGCCGTAGGCCATGTACACCATCAGGGGTGGCAAATAGGACAGTCGGAACTCGCGACCGAGTTCCAGTATGTAACGATCAAGCCAGTAGCTAATCCTGGACACCATAGGATAAATACTTCCTCTCATTATTATTGTTATGAGTATCCTATCACTTGTGAGTTCTGTTGCTGAGAAATAAAAAGGCCCGCTTAAATAAGCGAGCCTTTAGATATGGTGGCTACACCGGGATTCGAACCTGGGACCCCATCATTATGAGTGATGTGCTCTAACCAACTGAGCTATGTAGCCGAAAAAGAGCGCGCATTTTCCTTGTTCGGCCTGCTGATGTCAAGCTAAAGCCGGGAAAAGCTCGCTAATACTTGTATGTAGAAGTCAATAAAATCAGTAACTTATACGTTGAAACGGAAATGCATAACATCGCCATCCTGAACGATGTACTCCTTGCCTTCAAGGCGCAGTTTGCCGTTTTCCTTGGCACCCTGTTCGCCGTTGTACTGAACAAAATCCTCGAACGATGTTACCTCGGCACGGATGAATCCTTTCTGGAAATCGGTATGGATGACACCGGCTGCCTCCGGCGCGGTAGCACCGATCTTCACCGTCCAGGCACGAACTTCTTTTACCCCGGCAGTGAAATACACCTGCAGGTTCAACAGGGTAAAGCCGGCGCGGATCACGCGGTTTAGACCTGGCTCATCCAGTCCCATCTCCGAGAGGAATTCTGCTTTTTCATCATCTTCCAGCTCTACCATTTCCGCTTCGATAGCGGCACATACAGGCACCACCAGGGCACCTTCTTCCTCGGCCAGTTTACGTACCTGGTCCAGCAAGGGGTTATTTTCAAAACCTTCCTCACTCACGTTGGCGATGTACATCAATGGTTTGATGGTCAGTAGGTTCAGGTCACGGATGAGCAGTTTTTCGTCTTTATCCAGTTCCGCGGTACGGGCTGGATGCCCCTCATCAAGCTTCGACTTAACTTTTTCCATTACAGCCAGCCTGGCCTTGGCATCCTTGTCACCTGACTTGGCCACCTTGGCCAGGCGTGTCATGGCTTTTTCCATGGATTCCAGATCGGCGAGTGCCAGCTCGGTGTTAATCACTTCAATGTCGTTTATAGGATCAACCTTGCCCGCCACGTGCACAATGTCATCGTTTTCAAAACAACGCACAACCTGCGCAATGGCATCGGTCTCACGAATATTGGCCAGGAACTGGTTGCCAAGACCTTCACCCTTGGATGCACCTTCCACCAGACCGGCAATATCGACAAACTCCATGGTCGTCGGTAACACTCTTTCTGGCTTGACGATGTTAGCAAGTGCATCGAGACGTGGATCCGGGATAGGGACGATACCAACGTTAGGTTCAATGGTACAAAACGGATAATTCTCGGCCTGGATCTCGGCCTTGGTTAATGCATTAAAGAGTGTCGATTTGCCAACATTCGGTAAACCAACAATGCCACATTTAATTCCCATTTTTTTCTATCCGTTTGTTAACAACTTGAATGCAGTTCATTCATGGCTTTCTGCAGATCACCCTCGATGACCTGAGGTAAAATCTTTAAGGCCTGTTCAAGAGCACGTTCAATATCAATCTGATCATCGCTACTGGCTTTCTTAAGTACATACCCGGAAACCTTGTTCTTGTCACCAGGATGACCGATACCGATACGTAAACGCAAAAAATTCTTGCCGCCCATCTTTTCAATGGTGTCACGCAGGCCGTTATGTCCGCCATGACCGCCCTCTTTCTTCAGGCGTATCACACCAGGATCCAGATCAAGCTCATCGTGAGCGACCAGGATATTTTCCAGTTTGATTTTATAAAAGCTGGCCAGGGCCTGGATGGCCTGTCCACTGCGGTTCATGAACGTATCTGGCTTCAATAACCAGACCTCCTGCCCATTAATTGGTATGCGGG
>JARRJY010000004.1:2812-35069 GCA_037388705.1 Gammaproteobacteria bacterium | reverse complement strand
GTAATACTGGCGTGCAACGGCATCGACAAACCAGTAACCGGCGTTGTGCCGCGTTTGTTCATATTCATTGCCTGGATTACCCAGACCAACGATTAGCTGAACGCCCGCAGACAACGTTGGTTACCTGAAGTTTGATTTAAGAAAGAGGGAGATTATTCTCCGCCTTCCTCTGCTGGTGCCTCACCGCCTTCTTCACCTGCTTCTTCGGCACCTTCATCTTCCTTGGCACCGCGCGGCATGTGGATAGCAGCAACAGTCTGGTCATGGCCTTCACCATGTCCCAGTTCTACCAGTTCAACACCTGCTGGCAGCTTGACCTCGGACAAGTGGAACGTGGCATCCAGTTCCAGTTCACTCAGATCGACTTCAATATACTCAGGCAGATCTTTAGGCAGACAGATAATGTCTACTTCGGTCAGGCTGTGGGTAACGATACCACCTTCCTTGACGCCAGGTGCCTGGTCTTCATTTACGAAGTGAACAGGAACGTGTACACGCAGTTTCTGGTTAGCGTCAACGCGCTGGAAGTCTACATGCATGATTATCGGTTTGCTTGGGTGACGTTGCATGTCTTTCAGGATTGCCTGTTCCGCAGTTCCATCAACATTCACATTAAGAATACTGGAATAAAACGCTTCGTTTTCCAGTTGATGGACCAGTTCATTATGTTCCAGTGAAATGGACATTGGATCTTTACCGGCGCCATAGATTACACCAGGTACTTTGCCTTCACGACGCAGGCGGCGGCTCGCACCTTTCCCCTGGTCAGAACGGCTTACAGCATTTACTTCAAAGCTCTCGCTCATGACAATTCTCCTAATAGAGATGAATAAAAAAGGTAACCACCCGGGTTACCCGCTTATCACTCCCGCGACCAAGAGTGATTTACACCATCACAAGATGGTTATCTTTAAGTAACCTAGTCTACGTACAGGCTACTTACCGATTCTTCTTCGCTAATGCGACGCATGGTTTCTGCCAGCATGCTCGCCACACTCAGCTGGCGAATTTTGCCACAATCTTTCGCCGCCTTGGTTAACGGAATGGTATCCGTTACCACCAGCTCATCAAGTTGTGAACCCATAATATTCTGTACTGCCGGGCCAGAAAGTACCGGGTGCGTACAATACGCGACCACTTTCTGCGCCCCATGATCTTTCAGTGCATCTGCCGCCTTGCACAGGGTGCCGGCGGTATCCACCAGGTCATCAATCAGTACGCAGCTACGACCTTCCACATCACCGATAATATTCATTACCTTGGCCACATTGGCCTTGGGGCGACGTTTATCAATAATTGCCAGGTCTGCATCATCCAGGCGCTTGGCCAGGGCCCGTGCCCGAACCACGCCACCCACATCCGGTGATACCACCATCAGGTCCGGGTACTTCTGGCGCCAGACATCACCTAACAAAATAGGCGAGGCATATACATTGTCCACCGGGATATCAAAGAATCCCTGTATTTGATCGGCGTGCAAATCCACCGTTAACACACGATCCGCACCGGCATTGCCAATCATGCTGGCAACAACTTTCGCCGTAATGGGAACACGTGCCGAGCGTGGACGACGATCCTGGCGCGCGTACCCAAAATAGGGAACCACCGCGGTAATGCGTTCAGCGGAGGCGCGTCGCATGGCATCGATCATGACGATCAATTCCATCAAATTATCATTGGTTGGTACACAGGTAGGTTGTACCAGGAAAATATCCTTGCCGCGGACATTTTCCATCACTTCCACCATGGTTTCGCCATCACTGAACTGACCCACGACAGCCTTACCCAAAGGCATGTGTAGCTTGGCGGCAATATCCTGCGCCAATTGCGGGTTAGCATTTCCCGCGAACACCATCATGTTTTTATCTGTCACGGTCATTCCCCGTCTGCTGGCCGTTCAGTTAAGAATATTAGTGGCTGGGGCGGCAGGATTCGAACCTGCGCATGCTGAGATCAAAACCCAGTGCCTTACCGCTTGGCGACGCCCCAAACTCTGTCTGATGAGTGACCCTTCACTCATACAATGGCGAGCGATTCACCCCGCTGGCCACAAAACCTGTTCCTGTTGCCTGCCAGTGTTCTTCGATTTCTGACCATACCTGACGGGCTGTCTGTTCAGCATCGAAAATTGCAAAGCAACATGCTCCTGTTCCTGTCATCCTGGCTGGCCCATATTTGCCCAGCAATTTCAGCGCCTTCGCCACCTCGGGATACTGTCGACTTACCAATGTTTCACACACATTGATGCAAGAATCCGGCTGCTGCAGGAAGTCGCGTATTGTAATGGGTGGGCAATCGCGCCGCAATTGCGAATTGGTAAAAACTTGCGCTGTAGAGACATTAATTGCCGGACAAAGTACCACAAACCACTTTTTTGGCAGCTCAACCGGCTCAAGGTGTTCACCCACGCCTTCAGCCCAGGCAGAGTTACCCTCAATAAACACGGGAACATCAGCCCCCAGCTGTAATCCCAGGCTGGCCAGTTGCCTGGTATCAAGGCCGGTCTGCCACAGTTCATTAAGCGCCACCAGTGTTGTTGCCGCGTCACTGCTGCCACCACCCAGGCCACCGCCCATAGGAAGTTTCTTGTCGAGATGAAGATCAACCCCTTTTTCACAACCCGTCTGTTGCTGTAATAAGCGTGCCGCGCGAACGACCAGGTCCTGTTCAGCTGGTACACCTTTAATATCAGTTAGCCGGTGGATCTCACCATCATCCCGAACAGAGAATTGTAACTGGTCACTGTAATCCAGTATCTGAAACACGGTTTGTAACAGGTGATAACCATCCTCACGCTGTCCGGTGATATGTAAAAACAGGTTTAGTTTTGCAGGTGCGGGCCAAGACTTCATATTCACATCCAGTTGTGTACTTTATCTGAAGTTGACCTATCGAGCATCAATTTGTATCAGTTGCTCCGAGGCAAAGCGGTAATCCGGGATCGATAGCATAGCGGGGGGCGAGACAGGGACTTCAGTCCTGCCAGCCAAATCAAAATACCGGGCATTACAGGTATCATAAAAACTTCGTTTTGATTCCTCCCAGTTTACCAGGCACTGGCGTTTTGGTTCATATGGGAAAAATACGAAGTATTCGTCCTTCAGGGAACGCATTGGCTGCTTTTGTTTTTTTAACTTTTCGATGTCCTGCGTACTGCGGCGATAGATCCAGACTTCCCTGTGGCGCAGGGGAACTTTTTTTAACGTCCCGGGCTTCAGAGCAGATACATCCACTTCGACAACCGGTGTTACATTTTCGTCAGTATCATGTTGTGGTGTTGATAAACTGGCAATAATCACCCAGGTAAATGCCAGTAACGCGACCAGGATTAAAATTTTTACCAGTTGCGCCAGAAACTGGCGATGTTCAGTGTGATGATACGATGGCATGCCTATCCAGTAACGGAAGAGAGTTGCCATTGATCAACAATCAAGCGGACTTTTAGATGATGATTTTTAATCACCAGCCTGGCCGGCAGGGTTTTGCCATTATATTTTTGATACTGATTTACATTAACCTGCCACTCATCCTGGCGTAATGAAGACATGCGCCCTGCAACATCCAGTTTTAAATCTTTCACTTTTTTATGCGGCTGCGGTAAACCCAGTAACCAGTAGCGCAACTCATTAACAGGCATACGAATACCGGTATGTTCCAGTAGTAATAATTCCGCATCAGGAGCCTGGTAAGACTGTTCTCCATCACTCAGTTCAACACTTTCCTGGTTGCCTGACAAACGGACCATCCCGCTGAATGGTCCTGACAACAACACGGCATAATTTTCAGGTTGTTGTTGCCAGTCAACTTTCAGAAACCACGACTCATGATCATTCTGAATTGATATACGTCCTTTCAGACGCCACTGTTGTAACGCAGCAATGTTATGCTGATGTTTTTTCCAGACAGCACCAGGATTACTAACAGGTGTAAGTATTGGCGTGGAAGTACACCCTGTAACAAGTAGGGCGCACAATAATAGGATAAATCTCATTCAGAAAAACGTTCTATAACATCAAGTAAGGTTTTATGTTCAGGTGTCTGGCGTAAAGCATCCTGCCAGATTTTTTGTGCGGCATCATGTTTGCCTGTTACCCACAGGACTTCTCCAAGGTGGGCGGCTATTTCTGCATCCTTGAGTTTCTCAAACGCTTCGCTAAGGTATTTCAATGCTTCTTTATGATTACCGAGTCGATAATAGGCCCAGCCCATACTATCCATAATGGCAGCATCATTTGGATTACGTTCATAGGCCCTGCGAACATAATCAAAACCTTCCTGCAGTCGTTCGGTTCGATCAATCAACGTATAACCCAGTGCATTCAGTGCCTGAATGTTATAAGGATCAATTTCAACAATACGTGTTAAATCCAGAATGGTCTGGTGAACGTTGTCCAGCTTTTCTGCTGTTAAACCCCGGGCATAAAGTAAATCGATATTATCCGGTAATTGTTCAAGCGCATCGGAGTATAGCTGTATCGCTTCATCATAAAGCTTCGCCTCACGCAGGATTTCCCCTTCGGCCAGGTATATGCGCAACTCCATTTCGGTATTATCGGGTGCAATGTTCTGTAAATGCTCACGTGCGCCAAGCACATCGCCCTGCTTGGCAATAATTTTGGCAATGCGGACATGTGCTTCCAGGTAATGGTTGCCTTCTTCCACCAGGTTATACCAGCGTATAGCTTCCGTGGTGTTATCGTGGCTTTCAGCAATCTGCCCTAGATAGTAACGCGCTTCGTTTTCATGCTGTTTGATTTCCAGCAGTCTCAGGAAATAGCTTTCTGCATCATCCATTTTTTGCAGCTGCATGCCTAACAGGCCGAGAGCATATAAAGAATCAGCATGGTCCGGCTTGCTTTCCAGGATGATCTTGAAATTTGCCTGTGCCTTGGCGTACCTTTTCAGATCAATATATTTTCGAGCCAGGTACAGGCGCAGTGCAATATTATTACTGTTCTCTTCCAGTACACTTTCGAGATGAGTGACAACCTGTTCGTGTTTTTCCAGTCGAGTTAAAATATTGGCATAAAGAATATTAGCTTCAGTCCAGTCAGGTTTTAACTGCACCACTTTGAGGATATTCTTTTCAGCTTCCTCATAATTTCTTACCAGGTAGGCCAGGTGACTTAGCGCGTAAAGTGCTTCGGCATCATTTTTATATTTAGATACCAGCTGCTTCATGGCGTTGAGCGCTGATTGCTTGTCTTTTTCCTTGCTCAGCAATGAGCTGATTAACATAAAGCCACTTTGCCCATTGCGGTGTGACTCTACCAGTTTTTCGAGATGCTGCTGCGCCTGTTCTGCCTGCCCGGTGCGGACCAGCAGTGCTGCCATCACCTGGTGTGCTTCCAGGTTATCCGGTTGTTTCTTCACCCAGATACGCGCAGCCCGTAAGGCACTATCATTATCTCTTGCAAACACGGCGATACGAGTGGCACGTTCTGCAATAATGACATCCTGAGAGCGTTCTGCCGCGGCCAGGTAATTTTCCACTGCCATTTCCAGTTGTCCACGCTGACCGGCAATTTCTGCTGACATCAACTGGTACAGTAACTCGGGATCAAGTCCTTCCTTTTGGGACTCAACGACCTGTTCCCTGGTACGGGCTTTTTTAGAAACCTGTTTTTCTGGCTTAATGTCCTTCCTGGGAGTGGGCTTTTTCACTTGCGAGCTGGATACACTCGGTTTATCCTTCGCCGTCGCTGATTTTGTGCTGCCGGTTGGAGTTGCGCAGCCTTGTAATAAGACTGCCGTGACAATACATGTAGTAAAGAAAATCTGTTTCATTTCAATTTCCGGGAGAAGGTCACTCCACTATTATACATCTCGTCTAAATATAACCGACTTTTAGATGTTTTACCTTGTATAATAGGAAGTTGGCTCTTAAAGCCCTGGATTTCAAGGGTATGCTTGGCATTTTTGTAATAATTTGACTGTTTTTGGGTTTGGCGTGACGTTACTTGCTTTTGGGATTAATCACAAAACTGCACCGGTGGAAATACGCGAAAAGGTCGCGTTCGCGCCTGAAAAGCTGTCCGACGCCCTGCAGCAGCTGACCCATACGGCAAATATTCATGAGGCTGCCATCGTCTCCACGTGTAACCGCACAGAGCTATACTGTGGGGTAGACTCCGGTGACGCTAACATAATTACCGAGTGGTTCAGTCATTATCATCATCTCTCCAGTAAAGATGTTGCACCTTATATTTATACCCATACCGACAACGCTGCGGTACAACACATTTTACGGGTAGCCAGCGGCCTGGACTCGCTGGTGTTGGGTGAACCCCAGATTCTTGGCCAGATCAAGGATGCCTATGCCGCCGCCAGTGAGGCAGGCACCATCGGGCGACAGCTTAACCGTCTGTTCCAGCACACGTTTTCAGTTGCCAAGCAGGTCCGTACCGACACTGCCATCGGTGCCAGCCCGGTATCGGTCGCCTTTGCCGCAGTCAACCTGGCCAAACAGATTTTCAGCGACCTAGGCGAGCACACTGCCCTGTTAATTGGTGCCGGCGATACCATTGAACTGGTAGCACGACACCTGCATGAGCAGCAGGTGAAAAAAATTGTTGTTGCCAACCGCACGATTGAACGTGCCCAGACGCTGGCAGAACAATTCGACGGAGAGGCCATTGCACTTTCCGATATTCCAGAACGCCTGGTTGAAGCAGACATTATTATTTCTTCTACCGCCAGCCAGTTACCGATCCTGGGTAAAGGTGCTGTTGAACGGGCATTAAAATCACGTAAACATCGCCCCATGTTCATGGTGGATATCGCAGTTCCTCGTGATATTGAACCAGAAGTCAGCAGCCTGGGTGATGTCTACCTCTACACCGTTGATGATCTTCAGGAAGTCATTGAAGAAGGCCGCCAGTCCCGGGAACAAGCTGCCGAACAGGCTGAAGAAATTATCGAGCAACAAGTCGAACACTTCATGGGCTGGCTTCGCTCACTGGACGCAGTGGACACCATTTGTGCCGTACGCCAACAGGCCGAAGATATCAAAGATGATGTATTAATCTTGGCCCAACGTCAGCTGGTTGCGGGAAAAGATCCCGAACAGGTGATGAATGAACTGGCACGCACCCTGACGAATAAACTGGTGCATGAACCCTGTGTGCAAATCAATCGTGCTGCCTATGATGGTCGTGAAGATGTTCTTGATACGGCACGCGAATTATTCAGTCTAAAAGATAAAGATTAACCATCCCCTATGAAAGATTCTATCCGCACCAAGCTGGAAACGTTGTCTGATCGCCTTGAAGAAATCAATGCGCTGCTGGCCGATCCCGATGTTATTAACGACCAGGATCGTTTTCGTTCCCTGTCACAGGAATATGCCCAGGTTAATCCTGTGGTGGGCTGTTTTAAAAATTATCAAAGCGTCCTGGATGATATTGAAGAAGCACAGCAGATGCTCAAAGACTCCGATGCTGACATGCGGGAAATGGCTGAAGAGGAATTGAAGGAAGCGGAAACGCGCAAGGAACAGCTGGAGCAGGAATTACAGGTTCTGATGCTGCCTTCTGACCCTAACGACGAGAAAAATATCTTTCTCGAGGTACGTGCAGGAACCGGGGGTGACGAGGCGGCGATATTTGCCGGTGATCTGTATCGTATGTATGCCCGGTACGCTGAGCAGAAGCGCTGGCAAGTAGAAGTATTAAGTGAAAGCCAGGGCGAACATGGTGGTTACAAGGAAATTATTGTCCGTATCGTCGGCCAGGGAGCATACTCGCGCCTGAAGTTTGAATCGGGTGGACATCGTGTGCAACGTGTACCGGAAACCGAGTCACAGGGACGTATTCACACCTCGGCCTGTACCGTCGCTGTCATGCCGGAAGCTGATGAAGTAGAAGCCATTGATATTAACCCGGCGGATTTAAAAGTGGATACCTTCCGTGCCTCGGGTGCGGGTGGTCAGCACGTTAATAAAACGGATTCAGCAATTCGTATTACTCACCTGCCTTCCGGCATCGTGGTGGAATGCCAGGATGAACGTTCACAACATAAAAACCGTGCCCGTGCTATGAGCCTGTTGCATGCCAAGCTAAATCAAATTGAAGAAGAAAAGGCGCAGGCCGAGCAGGCACAAACCCGTAAACTGCTGGTAGGCAGCGGTGATCGTTCGGAACGAATTCGCACCTATAATTATCCGCAAGGTCGAATAACCGATCATCGCATCAACCTGACCCTGTACAAGCTGGATGAGGTCATGCAGGGACAGCTTGACGAAGTGATTGAACCTTTAATCGCCGAACATCAGGCTGACCTGCTCGCCGCCATCGGTGATGAATAACAGAACCGTTTACTGGTTTAAAGAAATTGGTCTGAGTAAAACAGTATCTGAAAATACATTCATGTAACTTGCAACTGGAACTGTTTTCTTTATTCCTGACTTGCCTCGCACTTGCAGGTTAAGTTTCAAGACATTCGGTTCAGAGGGTGTATCCATCACGGATAAATCAAGTTTAAAGACACCTGACTTATTGGTATCGACAATATCAAGAATACTGCCATCTTTTTCAGTAACCACAACACGTACACCTTCCGGATTATTTGCCACAACCTGGCCTTTCATTACTGATGCCAATGTCTCGGCTACAGATACGTTTGTCGATATCACCAGGAAGGTAACTATGGATAAAATCCATCTACACACAACTTACCTCCTCCTCGTTTTTGGGGGAATTATATTTAAGTCTAGAAAAGCCCGGTATAATTCGCAAGAAATTGCGATTACATTGTATTTATCACAAACATAAAAGTATTCTTTAACAAACTCCGTGATACTAAATAAAACATGAGCGAATTAACAATAAAACAGGCAATTACCCTGGCCTGTGAACAACTGGCAGGTATAACGGACTCGACCCAGCTTGATAGCGAAGTCCTGCTTGCTTACGTATTTGAACAGCACCGTACCTGGCTACATACTTGGCCGGAAAAAGAGATAGATACTAATACGCTGGAGCAATTTAACCAGCTGATTGCCAGGCGCAAAAATGGTGAACCGGTTGCCCATATTATCGGTGAACAGGAATTCTGGTCGATCAGGTTCAAGGTTACGACTGACACACTTATTCCAAGAGCCGATACGGAACGCCTGGTAGAACTGGCACTTGAACATATACCCGAAGCCTCTTTCTGGAACATTGCCGACCTGGGAACAGGCAGTGGCGCCATCGCACTGGCGATTGCCAAAGAGCGTCCTTCATCACAACTCATCGCTACCGATGCCTCCATGAAAGCACTAACCGTAGCCCAGGAAAATGCCAGGCTGAACCAGCTTAATAATATTCGCTTTGTTCGCAGTACCTGGTTTGAAGATCTGGATAATCATGTTTTTGATATGATTGTTTCTAACCCGCCATATATTGCCGAAGGCGATCCACATCTCTCGCAAGGTGATGTGCGCTTTGAACCTCTAACTGCTCTCACCTCTGGTCCCGAGGGTCTCGATGATATAACTCACCTTGTTAATAAAGCACCACATTTTCTCAAGCCCGGTGGCTGGTTAATCCTGGAACATGGTTATGACCAGGCAGAAAACATCATGCAATTAATGACACAGGCAGGATTTGTAAACTGCCAGGATTTCCAGGACTATGGCGGTAATCCACGCGTTGCCATCGGCCAATATCAATAATTGCTAATACATTAAAAAGGCAGCAAATTTCCACCATGAGCTTGATTCTTTATATATAGCGATTAGGATTAGGTTAAGGTGAGAGAAATGAGTTTGTATCTAAAACAAAGAGAAATCGTTTTTAATTATCCCCAGGCAGAATCACGCCCTGCTTTCTCGGCATCGCTGTTATTAACCGGCCTGCATGGTATTGAAACAGTAACGACGCTATCTGCTGAGCGCCTGCTAATCAGATATGACATACAGTTAATTACCTATGATGATATTGAACAGATCCTGCAGGAAATCGGTTACCATCTTAACAACAGCTTGTTAATGAAACTGAAAAGAGCCCTTTATAATTATACCGAGGAAAACGAACGCGCTAACATTGATAGTGTTAATGGTCAGTGTAAGTGTACACGGGATGTGTTCGTTAAAAAGTACTCCATTAAACCTCATGGTTGCCGGGATCCCAGGCCTGAACACTGGCGAAATTATTTATAAAAGCCTTTTTAGTTTTCTCTTCACTCTCTCTACGCGACACCGTAGAATCTCTTTATGAAAGATATACAACTCCTGCGCTATAGCCGACAGATCATGCTGCCGCAACTTGATGTTGCCGGCCAGCAAACCTTACTGGATTCGACTGCCCTGATTATGGGTATGGGAGGGCTGGGTTCTCCAGTTGCTTTATACCTGGCTGCTGCTGGCGTTGGCCATTTAATTCTTGTTGACTTTGATGAAGTAGAAATTTCCAACCTGCAACGACAGATTCTGCATTCAAGTAATGATATTGGCAAAAGCAAGGTTGACTCTGCCCGCGAAACACTTGCTGATTTAAATCCCGAAGTGAGAGTCACCACGGTAAATAAAAAACTGGATAGCGAAGATATTATTGGCTACTGCAAACAATCCAATATCGTCATTGACGGCACCGATAATTTTGCAACCCGTTTCATGGTTAACGAAGCCTGTGTAACCACAGGTACTCCACTGGTTTCCGGCGCGGCGATTCGCATGGAAGGCCAGGTTAGTGTTTTCATGAATGATGGTGATAGCCCCTGTTATCGATGCCTGTACCGTGAAGAAGGGGAAGAAGAACTTCGTTGCAGTGAAAACGGTGTGTTAGCACCCCTGGTTGGTGTAATTGGAAGTTTACAGGCTGTGGAAGCCATCAAGGTATTAACCCATATGGGGGAAGCATTAACCGGACGCCTGCTTATAATGGATGCCCTGCACATGGAAATGAGAACACTGAAACTGAAAAAAGACCCGTCTTGCCCGGTTTGTGGAAATATCGCGAAACCATGAAACAAATAGATACAGATTATGTTCATATCAACTTCCTGGATGACAAAACCGTTCTCGTAGAAGTAAGGGAGGGTGTCGAGATTGATTATGATAAAGCCAGCAATGCGATCAGACTAATAAATGATAAAATGAAATCTGATTACGGGATAATATCTAACAGGAAAGCAGATTACTCTATCGTTCCTCACCAGGTCTATGATGTGTTAAACAGCATAGAAAATTTAAAAGCCATCGCAATTGTTGTAACCAAAAGAACTTTTCTTCCTCTTACCTCGGAGCAGAAGTTCTTCAACAAAAAGCTAGAAGCGTTTGAAACAATACAAGAAGCGCATAAATGGATATTAAACGCTTTAAGCGTATAATTCTCTGCATCATTCCGTATATAAATAAAAACTGAAGAGTAATGGGTTCCTGTCTCCCCTCTTCAGTTTGTCAATAATAAATCATCTTCTTTTATTCGTTTACTCCTGCTAAAGTTATCAGGGTAACCACCTGTCATGGCTTTATATGATTTCATCCTACTTGCTTGATATTATCATTTTACTCATAGCCGCCGTGGTGATTGTGCCTTTTGCACAGGCTATGCGCCTTGGTGCCGTACCCGGGTTTCTTATTGCCGGCATGATAGTCGGCCCATATGGCCTGGGTTTAATTCATAACATTTTCCAGATCGCAAACCTTGCAGAGATTGGCGTCGTATTTTTGTTGTTTGTTATTGGTATTGAACTTAAACCTTCCCGTTTATGGCAGATGCGCCGTATGGTGTTTGGACTGGGGCTAATGCAAATACTTGTTACCAGTTTTATTATTGGGACACTGGTTTATTTTCTTGTTGATATACCAATAAACACCGCCGTGTTAATCGGTCCCGCGCTTGCATTATCTTCGACTGCCTTTGTGCTGCAAATCCTGGTTGAAAAGAAGCTACTGACTTCAACCTATGGCCGCGTTTCGCTGGCCATTCTATTAATGCAGGACCTGGCAGTAGTCCCTTTACTGGCGCTGATTCCACTACTGGCCTTGCCTGATATGCATCTTGGCGGTGACATCGGGCTGGCACTAACCAACTCGTTGTTTATCCTTACTCTTGTTGTTATTGTCGGGCGATACCTGTTACACCCAATATTGCATCGTGTTGCCTTATCAGCTAACCCTGAAATATTTACTGCTTCGGCAGTACTTATTGTACTGGGGACGGCGATTGCTACCGAACATGCCGGTTTCTCCATGGCCATGGGGGCCTTCCTGGCTGGAATGCTAATTTCTGATTCATCTTACAAGCACCAGATCATGGCAGAGGTACAGCCATTCAGGGGACTGTTATTAGGCCTGTTTTTTATCTCCATGGGGATGTCACTTAACCTTAACCTGTTAATTGAAAACCCTGTCCCACCAATAAGCATGGTATGTTTATTAATGGTTCTCAAAGCTGCCGTTTTATTCCCGTTAGTTTTATCGTTTAAATTTAATCCACGACAAAGTCTAGCGGTTAGCTTATTGCTGGCACAAAGCGGCGAGTTTGCCCTGGTGTTATTCTCACTGGCCAACCAGTCTGAAATATTACCTGATGCCCTGTTCCAGCAATTGTTAATCGTTGTATTACTCAGCATGTTGCTGACTCCCATTCTTGCGCACTGGGCCCACCGACTCATCCAGGCTCATAGCAAAACACAACATGATGAGGAATCACCCGAGGTTGCACCGATCGTTATTGCCGGCTTTGGACGCATTGGCCGTCGTATTGGTGAAATTCTAACAATGGCTAACAAACCTTACGTGGCACTGGACTCAAATGCTTCTGTTGTTGAGGAATCACGTAAGAAAGGTTACCCGGTGTTTTATGGTGATGCCAGCAAACCTGAAATACTGAAAGCAGCCGGTGCCAGTGATGCACAGATAATTATCGTCAGCCTCAACGACATGGAAGCTGCTGAAAAACTTGTTTCTGCCTTAAGGGGAGCCTATCCCGATAAATCTATCTACGTGCGTGGCCATAGCCTGGAACAATGCCGGCAATTACGTAAGCTTGGCGCGAGTGATGTTGTCTCTGAAAATGTCGAAGCCAGTCTTGAGCTGGCACGCATGGCCTTGTCAACAGCTGTTGTTAACGAGAAAGAGCAGGAAACAATTATTGGTGATTTTCGTCGTAAGTACCGTGCCCGGCTTGACGAAACAAATGATTAGTGTTGTGTATCAGAGGGTGGTGTCTGGATTTCACTGCTGAAAAGCTGTTCCGCATCAACAACATCAAAATCATATTTATGGTTACAAAATTCACAGGCCACATTAATTTTGCCTTGTTCTTCAAGGATTGATTCCACTTCTTCTTTACCTAATGACTTCAACATGGCTGCAACCCTTTCACGAGAACAGGGGCAATAGAACTTGAGAGGTTCTATTTCAAAAACACGTACATCTTCTTCATGGTAAAGCCGGTGAATAATTTCCTGTACATCGAGTTTCAGTAACTCATCTTCCTTAATAGTTGCTGATAGTTGATGAATACGATCCCAGCCATCTTTATCTGATATTTCATCATTTCCCGGCAAACGTTGTATTAACAGACCACCGCTGCATTGATCATTACTTGCCAGCCACAGTTCTGTATCCAGTTGTTCCGAACGTACCAGGTAGTTTTCCAGTGCATCAGACAAGGTTTCACCAACCAGCTCAACAATACTCTGGTAACGTTCTTTTTCATTGCCAGTTTCACCAACAGGTTCCAGGTTCATCACCAGGAGGCCATTACCTGCCAGTTCTTTCAGGCTGCCTGCAGGTACGACCTCAGCAAAGTGGGCAATACCACGTATGTTTCGCACATCACTTTCCTGGCCGGTGGTGCATTCAGCGATCATCAGTGATACCGGGCCACTGCCCTGTAATTGTAAAGACAATTTACCGGAGAATTTTAAGGTCGCTGACAGCAACACCACGGCAGACAACATTTCACCGAGTAAATGTTTAACCGGTTGTGGGTAATCGTGATTTTCAATCACTGCCTGCCAGCTGCTATCCAGTTGCACAACTTCACCACGGATAGCCAGGTCTTCAAACAGGAAACGTTGTAGGATATCGCTCATAGAAATCTATCGATTTAGAAAGGCAAAGGCATTGAAAGCCTTTGCCTGTAGTTAAAGTTTATTTTGATAACTTTTGTTTTAAAAGCTGGTTAACCTGGCCAGGATTTGCTTTACCACCAGTCTGTTTCATGATCTGGCCGACAAAGAAGCCGAGCATTTTTTCCTTTCCGGCTTTATATTCTTCAACCTGTTTCGGGTTGTTAGCCAGTACTTCATCAACCATGGCTTCAATTTCACCGCTATCAGTGATTTGTTTCAGCCCTTTGTTGTCGATGATTTCATCGGCAGTACCTTCACCACTCCACATGGCAGCAAATACTTCCTTGGCAATCTTGCCAGAAATGGTGTTGTCTTTAATACGTACCAGCAGACCACCCAGCATCTCTGCACTGACCGGGCTTTCGGTAATATCCTTACCTTCCTTGTTTAAGTATCCACCTAACTCAGCAGTTACCCAGTTAGCGGCTAACTTGCCATCACCAGATTGTTTAACCACGCTTTCAAAATAATCAGCGGTATCACGACTTGTGGTAATGATGCCTGCGTCTTCGGCTTTTAAGCCAAACTCTTTCATGAAGCGTGCTTTCTTGGCTGCAGGTAACTCAGGTAACGTAGCGCGAATCGATTCAATATGATCCCTGGTAACTTCTACTGGTAACAAGTCCGGATCCGGGAAGTAACGATAATCGTTGGCTTCTTCCTTGGAACGCATGGATCGGGTTTCATTTTTATCAGGATCATACAAACGTGTTTCCTGAACGACTTCACCGCCACCTTCGATAATATCGATCTGGCGTTCTACCTCAAACTCAATGGCACGTTCAACAAACCGGAACGAGTTGATATTTTTTAACTCGGTACGGGTACCGAATTCTTGTTCGCCTTTTAAACGAACCGAAACATTGGCATCACAACGGAACGAGCCTTCCTGCATGTTGCCATCACTAATGCCCAGGTAGCGTACAAGTGAATGCATTTTCTTCATGTAGGCAACCGCTTCCCTGGCTGAACGCATGTCAGGCTCAGAAACAATTTCCAGCAACGGGGTACCGGCACGGTTTAAATCGATACCGGTCATGCCATGAAAATCTTCATGCAGTGATTTACCCGCATCTTCTTCCAGGTGGGCACGTGTAACACCAATACGCTTTGTTGATCCGTCTTCCAGGTCGATATCAATGTGACCAACACCAACAATAGGGTGATCCATCTGGCTGATTTGATAGCCTTTAGGTAAGTCCGGGTAGAAATAGTTCTTACGTGCAAATACCGAGTGCTCACCGATCACAGCATCAATAGCCAGGCCAAACTTGATGGCCATGTTCACTGCCTGTTCGTTCAAAACAGGCAATACCCCAGGCAACCCAAGATCAACCGCGCAGGCCTGCGTGTTAGGCTCTGCACCATAAGCGGTAGAGGCACCAGAGAATATTTTACTGTTGGTTGCCAGCTGGGTATGAATTTCCAGCCCGATCACTGTTTCCCACTGCATTATTCAAAACCTCCTGGCGCTTGCTGGTGCCAATCAGTATTTATCTGGAACTGGTGTGCTACGTTCAATATCCGTGCTTCATCAAAGTAATTCCCTATAATCTGTAACCCCACCGGCATGTTGTGCGCCATTCCTGCCGGGATCGACATGCCGGGTAAACCGGCCAGGTTTACCGCGATAGTATAAATATCAGACAGGTACATACTTATGGGATCATCAGATTTCTCACCCACGTTGAACGCAACATTCGGTGAGGTTGGTCCCATGATAACATCAACATGTTCAAACGCTTCCCTGAAGTCGTTACTAATAAGTCGACGTACTTTCTGTGCTTTTAAGTAGTAAGCATCGTAATACCCGGCGGATAACGCATAGGTACCTACCATAATGCGTCTTTTTACTTCCGCACCGAAACCTTCACCACGACTACGCTTATAAAGATCTTCCAGGTCTTTAGGATCATCACAGCGATGACCAAAACGTACACCATCAAAACGTGACAGGTTGGATGAACATTCTGCTGGTGCGACAACATAATATGCGGGCACTGAAAGACCAGAGTTAGGCAGACTGATTTCAACAACTTCAGCACCTAGTTTTTTATATTCATCGATAGCCGCTTCGATAACTTTGGCAACTTCGCTATCAAGACCTTCATCAAAAAATTCTTTGGGTACACCAATTTTCAAACCTCTAATGTCATCATTTAAGGTTGCGGTGTAATCCTGTACTTCCCGGTCAACACTGGTCGAGTCACGCAAGTCAAAACCAGACATGGTCCCCAGCATAATCGCAGAGTCTTCTGCTGTTTGGGTAAACGTACCCGCCTGGTCCAGGCTTGAAGCAAAGGCGATCATGCCATAACGGGATACACGACCATAAGTTGGTTTTAAACCGGTAATACCACAAAGAGCCGCAGGCTGACGTATCGAACCTCCGGTATCGGTACCAGTTGCACCCGGCACTAAACGAGCGGCAACAGCAGATGCTGAACCACCTGACGAACCACCTGGAACTTTATTAGTGTCCCACGGGTTTTTCACCGCGCCGAAATAACTGGTTTCATTGGATGAACCCATGGCAAATTCATCCATGTTGGTTTTACCGACCATGACGGCACCGGCATTGTTATATTTATCAATCACTGTGGCATCATAAGGTGCAATAAAGTTATCGAGCATTTTTGAGCCACAGGTCGTTTTTATACCGTTAGTACAAAAAATATCTTTTTGTGCAACAGGGATGCCGGTTAATGCTGTGGCATCACCACTGGCGATCCTTTTATCAGCTTCTTTTGCCTGCGCTAACGCATGTTCCCTGGCAACGGTGATGAAACTGTTTAACTGTGGATCCAGTTTTTCAATTCTGTCCAGGTAAGTTTGTGTGAGTTCTTCGCTGGAGAAGGTTTTGTCACGTAAACCCTGTGCCAGCTGTGCAATGGTCTTGCTATGCATGTTTTAAATCTCTAGGTCTTCTTAACGATGGTTAAAATTGGCAGGATGCCTTTCACTCAATAACCTTGGGTACCAGGTACAGGCCATCTTCCACGTTGGGGGCAATCTCCTGGAAATGATCACGTTGATCAGTCTCGGTGACTTCGTCTGCCCGCAGTCGCTGGGTCGCATCCAGGGGATGGGCCATTGGCGTCACATCATCAGTATTAACCGAACTCATTTGTTCAACCAGGTCCAGAATACTGGACAGGTTCTTGGCATACCCGGGCACATCCTTTTCATCGATGGCCAGTCTTGCCAGGTGAGCAATTTTCTCTACATCAGCCTTTTCAAGTGACATTTTTCTATCCTGAATCAGAACTCAACAAAACCGCGCTGTGATGGGCTCGGCAAATTCGCCATATTATATCAGAGCTAAACTTGCCCAACCCCCCTGTATTTGATTAAAGTACGGAGGATAATAATTTTTTCCACCTAAATCGGCGATTATAAAAACATGTTTGATAGCATACGGGGAATGTTCTCCAACGATATTTCTATTGATCTGGGTACAGCAAACACCCTGATCTATGTTAAGGGACAGGGTATTGTCCTAAATGAACCTTCTGTGGTGGCCATCCGCCAGGAACGTGGCCCGGGCGGCCCGAAAAGTGTGGCGGCTGTGGGTATGGAAGCCAAGCAAATGCTGGGCCGAACGCCTGGCAATATTGTCGCCATTCGTCCCATGAAAGACGGCGTAATTGCCGACTTCACGGTAACAGAGAAGATGTTGCAGCACTTCATCCGTAAGGTACACGAAGCCAAGTTTTTCCGTCCCAGCCCTCGCGTTTTAATCTGCGTCCCCTGCGGTTCCACCCAGGTAGAACGCCGTGCCATCCGTGAGTCTGCAAATGGTGCCGGTGCCCGGGAGGTCTATTTAATAGAGGAACCGATGGCCGCCGCGATTGGCGCTGGCATGCCTATTAACGAGGCCAGCGGCTCAATGGTTCTGGATATTGGTGGTGGTACGACAGAAGTGGCAGTGCTGTCTTTAAACGGTATTGTTTATTCAGCGTCAGTGCGTATTGGTGGTGATCGCTTTGACGAAGCCATTATCAGCTACATACGCCGTAACTATGGCAGCCTGATTGGTGAATCCACCGCGGAACGTATTAAACACGAAATTGGTACTGCTTACCCGGGTAACGAAGTTCGTGAAATGGAAGTCCGCGGTCGCAACCTGGCTGAAGGTGTGCCACGCAGTTTTACCCTGAACAGTAATGAAGTCCTGGAATCCTTGCAGGAACCACTTTCCGGAATTGTTGCCGCCGTGAAAACTGCGCTGGAACAAACTCCACCCGAACTGGCCTCCGATATTGCAGAGCGAGGCATGGTACTGACCGGTGGTGGTGCCCTGCTTAGTGACCTGGATCGCCTGCTAACAGAAGAAACCGGTTTACCGGTCCATATTGCAGAAGATCCGCTGACTTGTGTTGCCCGTGGCGGTGGCCGTGCTCTTGAATTAATCGATGAGCATGGTGGTGATCTGTTTAGCGTCGAATAGACCGCTCGCGCTGAACCTGACAAGGGCAATGCTATAGTGGCGTTGCCCTTGCTGTATATAAAGGTACAATGCCCTTTGTACCAACCAGTCTATTTACTATTAAAATAAAGCATGACCAGAGCGGAGAAACCCCATTAAGCAGTTATTTGTACAAGGCCCTTCTCTTGGTATCCGTCTCATGTTACTGATTATTTTATCGGTAGGATTAATGGTGCTAGATCATCGCACCGACCATGTAAAAAATATTCGTTCAGGTTTAGCGGTACTGGCTTACCCACTCCAGTATATTGTTAGTGTTCCTTCGCGAATGACAGGCTGGGCATCAGAGTCACTCTCGTCACGTGAAGCCTTGCAAGAAGAAAATGAAGAACTGCGTACCCAGAACCAGTTACTGAAATCTCAGTTACAGAAACTGACATTCATAGAGTCGGAAAATATCCACCTCAGGGAATTACTGCAATCATCCAAGCGCGTGGGAGAACGCGTCCTGATTGGTGAGCTACTGGCCGTTTCACTGGACCCCTACAAAAGGCAGGTGGTCATTAACAAGGGCACTGCAAATGATGAACTTTATGAAGGTCAGCCCATACTGGACGCACATGGCGTCATGGGTAAACTGGTTAATGTTCATCCGTTTACCAGCACCGCCCTGTTAATCACTGATCCTAACCATGTGTTACCCGTGCAGGTTGCCCGTAATGGTTTGCGCACTATTGCAACCGGAACCGGTAATAATGATCGGCTTGAAATACTTCATTTACCAAATAATGCTGACATTGAAATTGGCGATATCCTGGTAACATCAGGTTTAGGCTGCGTGTTTCCGGCAGGTTACCCTGCTGCCCGGGTAACTGAAGTCAACATCAATCCAAGCCTGCCTTTTGCCCAAATTTATGCAGAGCCTGTTGCCAAGCTTGAGCGCAGCCGTGAAGTACTCCTGGTATGGCCGTCAAACAGGAGCCGACCAGAAATGGAAAATCCTTGTGTGCAGGTTGAAGGCGGGGTTCAGCAATGAATATTTTTGAACATCGCGGTGGTGGCGTTATCCTGCTTAGCTTCGTTGCTGCCTTTACCCTTACCATCATTCCTTTACCAGATGTGCTCAAATCACTCTGCCCGGAATTTGTTACCCTGACCCTGGTTTACTGGTGTATGGCTTTACCCAATCGCATTGGCCTTGGTAAAGCCTGGATAGCGGGCCTGTTTCTTGACGTTATTCGTGATACCTTGCTGGGACAACATGCACTGGCGCTAACCCTGGTGACCTTTTTTGTTCTGCAATTGCATCAACGTATTCGCGTTTTTCCACTCTGGCAACAGGCTATATCTGTTGGTTTCCTGGTGCTGATACAGGTTGCACTCGTATTATGGATAAAGGGCATCATGGGTGAAAAAACTGACATCTGGCTGGCATTGCTACCGGTACTGACAACCAGTTTGTTCTGGCCACCCGTATTCCTGTTAATGCGTTACCTGCGTCGTTATTATCAAGTCAGCTAACCATTATGGCGCGTAACAATAGTAGTACCTTTAAGGATCATATTCGGGAAAGTATCATTTTCAGCAGCCGTAGTATTGTTGCTGCTATCGTCATTGTCCTGCTGGTATTTTTATTAATTGCGCGACTTGCCTGGTTACAGATATTCCACCAGCAACATTACAAAACCTTATCCGAAAATAACCGCGTAAATATTTTACCTATCCCGCCAACTCGAGGCCTTATCTATGACCGCAATGGTGTATTACTGGCACAAAACATTCCCAGCTTTACACTTGAACTGGTACCAGAACATATTCCGGATTTGAATGCGACTATTGAAGAAATCAAAAAACTTGTCTCTGTCAGTGATGAAGATCTGAAACAATTTCACAAAAACCTCAAGCGAAAACGTCGTTTTGAAGGTATTCCCCTGCGTTTCCGGCTTAATGATGAAGAAGTGGCTCGCCTGTCGGTCAACCAGTATCGTTTGCCGGGTGTTGAAATTATTGCGTCACTTTCCCGTGACTATCCGTTAGGCAAGCTTGCTTCACACTCAATAGGTTATGTCGGCAGGATTAATGAAAAAGAACTTCGTAAGCTCAATGCCTCTGAATATAGTGGTACCAGTCATATCGGCAAAATTGGTATCGAACGCGCTTATGAAGAACAGTTACATGGCAAGGTTGGTTTTCAGCGAGTTGAAACCAACGCGCAGGGAAGAATTCTGCAAGTACTTGAACGTACCCTGCCCGTTCCCGGTAAAAATCTTTTCCTGACCATTGACGCGAAGCTGCAGGCAATCGCCGAACAGGCTTTTGCTGACAATACCGGTGCCCTGGTCGCCATTGACCCACGCAATGGCGATGTACTGGCGATCGCCAGTATTCCAACCTTTGACCCTAACCTGTTTGTTAACGGGCTGGATTCTGCTACCTACCGAGAGCTGCGTGAATCACCTGAACGACCGCTGTTTAACCGTGCCATTACCGGCCAGTACCCGCCTGGCTCCACAATAAAACCTTTGATCGGACTGGCCGGGCTTGAGTTAAAGCAAGTGTATGCCCAGCAAAAGATCAATTGTCCGGGCTGGTACATGCTTGAAAATGACGAACGTCGTTATCGTGACTGGAAGAAACGGGGTCACGGTGAAACTGATCTCACCAAGGCAATTGTTGAATCATGTGACGTATATTTTTATGACCTGTCACTGGCACTGGGAATTGACCGTATTCATCAATATCTTTCTTACTTTAATATAGGTAACCGTACCAGGATTGATGTCCCTGGTGAATTACCCGGCTTGCTACCTTCTCGCACATGGAAACGTAAGAGATATAGCATGCCATGGTTCCCGGGTGAAACGCTTATTACTGGTATTGGACAGGGATTCATGCTGACCACACCATTACAATTATCCAGTTTTACAGCAACCCTGAGTAAAAAAGGCACAGGTTATCAACCTAAACTGTTATTCCAGACACAGGACCCGCAAACTCATACCACTCTTTTAAAACAACCTGTTGCACTAGATCCTGTGCCAATCACCAGGGACGAAAACTGGCAAACTGTCATCTCGGCAATGAAAAAAGTAGTACACGGTACTCATGGTACAGCCCGTAGAATCAGTTATAACCTGCCTTACACCATTGCCGGTAAAACCGGTACCGCACAGGTATTCGGCATCAAGCAGGATGAAGAATACGAAGAAGAAAAAATAAAGAAAAAGCTGCGTGACCATGCCCTGTTTATTGGTTTCGCTCCTGTTGAAGATCCCAAGATTGCCGTGGCAGTGATCGTGGAAAATGGTGGTAGTGGTGGATCAGTTGCTGCACCTATAGCTCGTAAAGTGATGGACCAGTACCTGTTAAATAACGTGGAATAACCGCATGGAATATTCACAATTCGCAGAAGAAAACCGGGTAACAACATTGCAACGTTTGTTTAAGCGTTTGCATATTGATCCTGTATTGATATTCAGCCTGATCCTGTTATCTGCCATTGGTCTGTTTGTGCTCTACAGTGCTGGCGATCAGAACCAGGATCTCATCGCCCGTCAATTAATACGCCTGGCTATTGGTTTTACGGTTATGGTGACTGTTGCACAAATTTCACCGACCACTATACAAAAATGGGCGCCCTGGTTATTTGGTATCGGTTTAATCATGCTGGTAGCAGTGTTAATACTGGGTGAGGTTGGTAAAGGTGCACAACGCTGGTTAAACCTGGGACTGTTCCGTTTCCAGCCTTCAGAAATAATGAAACTTGGCGTACCCATGATGATTGCCTGGTACCTGGCGGAAGCCACTTTACCGCCAAGAAAAATGAGTTTAATCACAGCCCTGTTGATCATGGTGGTACCAACCTTGCTGGTTGCCAAGCAGCCTGATCTGGGTACCGCCCTGTTAATCGCCAGTGCCGGTGTATTCGTTTTATTACTGGCAGGATTAAGCTGGAAATTAATATTCAGTGCCATCATTGCAATGGTCGCAAGTTTACCACTGGCATGGAACTACCTGCTTCATGATTATCAACGACAACGCGTGCTGACATTTATTAATCCGGAAAATGATCCCCTCGGTGCCGGTTATCACATTATTCAGTCAACTATTGCCATTGGTTCGGGTGGCGTTTATGGAAAAGGCTGGCTCAACGGTACCCAGTCACATCTCGACTTTTTACCGGAACGCTCAACGGATTTTATTTTTGCTGTCTTCAGCGAGGAATTTGGTTTTCTTGGCATCCTTTTATTACTGGCAATCTACGGCAGTATCATTATCCGTGGCATGGTTATTGCCAACCAGGCCCAGGATACATTCAGCCGTTTGCTGGCTGGCAGCCTGATTTTAACTTTTTTTGTCTACGTGTTTGTAAATATAGGAATGGTTTCCGGTATTTTGCCAGTAGTTGGTGTACCTTTACCGCTGATCAGTTATGGCGGAACTTCGATGGTGACCCTGCTGGCCGGTTTCGGTATCCTGATGTCGATACAAACGCACCGTAAACTTATTGCCAGCTAGATGGTCAAAATATATCAACCGGGGATGATATGAAGTTATTTGTAGTAGGCCTGAGCATGTTGTCAGCTGTTGTACTAAATGTACAAGCGTCGACGCGTCCACTGGATGTTTCAAACAAGAATATCCAGGACTTTATTAAACAAATGAACAAACAACATCAGTTTGATGCTGGTAACCTGACTGATCTTTTAAAACATGCTCATCATCATGAATCTATAATCGAAGCGATTTCGCGTCCGGCAGAATCTAAACCCTGGTATGAATACCGTCCTATCTTTTTAACCCGTGATCGTTTGCAAGGTGGCGTCCGCTTCTGGGGAAAAAATGCAAACTCATTATCACGCGCAAAAATAACTTATGGTGTACCGGAAGAAATCATTACTGCCATTATCGGGGTAGAAACCCGCTACGGAAAACATAAAGGTCGTTTTCCGGTACTGGACGCCCTGGCCACACTGGCCTTTGCCTACCCGCCTCGCAGTAAATTTTTTACCAGGGAACTGGAACATTACCTGTTAATGACCCGTGAAGAAAATATTGATCCACTGGAACAACTGGGCTCGTACGCAGGCGCCATGGGAATGCCACAGTTTATTTCCAGCAGCTTCCGTCGTTATGCCGTTGACTTTGATGGTGATGGTAAACGTGATCTATGGAATAATCCTGATGATGCCATTGGCAGCGTTGCCAATTATTTTAAGAAACATCAATGGAAAGCGGGTCAGCCCATTGCCAGTAAAGTGCGCGTGCATGGCAAGCGTTATAAAAAACTGTTGGAAAATGGCCTAAAGCCGGACTTTACCAAGCAACAACTAATGGATAATGGGGTAATCCTGCCTGATGGCTTGCCAGATAACCTGAACGGCACCCTGATCGAGCTGGAAACCAAAAATGGTCCGGAATATTGGGTCGGATGGCATAACTTTTATGTCATTTCCCGCTATAATCATAGTGCACTGTACTCAATGGCTGTCTTTCAGCTGAGCGAGCAGATTAGAAAGAATTATCGTTAACAAGCTAACAAACCAAATAGGGAGTTAACATGAACAGCCTGTTCCCGTTGCATCACAGGCTAATCGCCACCTTGCTCATCGTCCTGTTTGTGACAGGATGCTCCTCTTCCCGTTACTCCCAGTATCGAGATAGTGCACCAGCCGATGATATTGATACTCGTCGCATAACTAATGCGATTCCGCGTGCCGAACCCAGAAGTAAATACGGCAATTCACCCTCATATGTCGTCCATGGCAAGCGTTACTATGTCATGCGTGATAGCCGTAATTATGTTGATCGTGGCATAGCCTCCTGGTATGGAAAAAAATTCCACGGCCATCGCACTTCAAGTGGTGAAACATACGACATGTATAAGATGACCGCGGCACACAAGACCCTGCCGTTGCCCTCCTATGTCGAGGTACGTCACCTGAAAAATGGCAGAAGTATAATTGTCCGCGTCAATGATCGTGGTCCATTCCACGATAACCGGGTTATTGATCTTTCCTATGCCGCGGCAAAAAAACTGGGAATTACCTCGCAAGGCACTGGTGTCGTTGAAATTCGCGCAATTGATCCTTACGAATACCATCGCAACAGGACCATGGCGCGTAAACCTGCGCCACAACAGGACATCACCAACGCCTCGTCTTCGGACTATCGTTTATTCCTGCAAGTAGGTGCATTTGTCAGCCGAACCAATGCCGAGCAACTGCGCAACCGCCTGCTGGCAGAACTGGGCTCACAGACAATTAACACCGGTTACAGTGAAGAAAAAAACATCTACCGCGTACGTATCGGTCCACTTGTCAATGTTGAACAGGCCGATCAACTCGCTACCCGTATCTCTCAGCTTGGCTTCGCCGAACCTCATATCGTTATCGATTAGCTAGCACAATTCTCTGCAGCCCGATAAACTGCCAACCATGCCTATGTTTCAGCGTGCACACACGTTAGAATAGGTATTCATTTTGGGTTGGAAAATCTAGACTAAATATCATGTTAATAAGAAAATTTGTTTACATACCGTTACTTATCCTGTTCAGCCAGCTTGCTAACGCGGCACCAAGTATTGTTCCCGCTCCGCCGTCGATTGCTGCAGAAGCTTACTTATTACTGGATCATAATAGTGGCCGAGTGCTGGCCCAGAAAAATCCCAATGCGCGTATTGAACCGGCTAGCCTCACCAAGCTAATGACCGCCTACGTGGTTTTTACAGAAATCCGTAACGGTACTGTGAGGGAAGATGACCTGGTTACCATCAGCAAGAAAGCCTGGAAAATGAAAGGTTCCAAGATGTTTATCGAAGTAGGTAAGCAAATCCCGGTAGAAAAACTTATCAAGGGAATGATCATTCAGTCAGGTAACGATGCAACCATTGCATTGGCCGAACATGTTGCAGGCAGTGAAGAGCAGTTTGCTATCCTGATGAACCAGTACGCAGAAAATATGGGAATGACAGGTACACATTTCGTCAACAGTACTGGCTGGCCTCATGAGGAACACTACACCACAGCCAATGACCTGGCGATATTAACGCGCAAACTGATAACTGATTTCCCGGAACACTATCAGCTTTACAAGATTAAAGAATATACCTTTAACAATATTCGCCAGTTTAACCGTAACCGTTTGTTATGGCGTGATGATCGTGTGGATGGTGTAAAAACAGGCCATACCGAATCTGCCGGTTTTTGCCTGATTTCCTCAGCCAGGCAAAATGATATGCGACTTATATCTATTGTACTGGGTACAAAGTCCGAGCAGGCACGGGAAAACACAAGCCGCAAGTTGTTGAATTACGGTTTTCGCTTTTTCGAAACCTTCCCGCTACATCCTTCTAATAAAGCATTAACCACGATGCGAGTCTGGAAAGGTGAAGACAAGCAGATTCAGCTTGGCGTGAGTGAGCCCCTGTATGTGACCATACCACGCGGTAACCGAAATAAAGTCAAGGCAGAAATGAAAGTTAATGCAATGATTGAGGCGCCAATTAAAAAGGGACAGGTGCTGGGTACAGTTAATGTCATGCTGGGAGAACAGGAAGTGGTTAATCATCCATTAATTGCCTTACATGATGTTAAAGAAGGTGGCCTGTGGCGCAAGCTGGTTGACAGCGCTATCCTGATGTTTGAATGATTCAGTATGTCTCAGCAAATCGTTTATTTAAATGGCTCGTACCTCCCGATTGACCAGGCCAAGGTCTCGGTACTGGACCGTGGTTTTATTTTCGGTGATGGCGTTTATGAAGTGATCCCCGCATATGGCGGACACCCGCTACGTTTAAAACATCACCTGCAACGTTTACAAAACAGTCTTGATGCAATTCGCCTGGAAAACCCACATTCTGATGATGACTGGTCAGACATAATTTCTTCAGTCATCGGACAAAATGAAGGTGAAGATCAGTATGTTTACCTGCAGGTAACGCGTGGCGTAGCCAAACGCGATCACAGTTTTCCTGATGGCAACACACCTACCGTGTTTGTTATGTCATCACCCTTACTTGCAGTTAACGATGAATTACTGAAGTCCGGTGTTTCTGCCATTACCCTGGATGACATTCGCTGGCGCTACTGCAGTATTAAAACTACCGCCTTGCTAGCCAATGTTTTATTACGCCAGCAGGCAGTGGAAAAAGATGCCGCCGAAGCCATCCTGGTGCGTGACGGTGAAGTCACCGAAGGTGCGGCCAGCAACCTGTTTATCGTATTAAATGGCGTAATTATCACACCACCAAAAAGTAACCTGTTATTGCCGGGTATTACCCGTGACCTGGTGGTTGAACTGGCCCATCATCACGACCTGCCCTGTGAAGAACGTAGTATCAGTGCTGATGAATTGAAACAGGCAGAAGAAGTCTGGGTGACCAGTTCCACCAAGGAAATCCTGCCGGTGACAATGCTGGATGGAAAACCGGTTGGTAATGGCACACCAGGGACAACCTGGCAGAAAATGCTTGCCCTCTACCAGGAGAACAAACAGCGTTTACGGGAAGGGCAAGACCTTGGAGCCTGACTTTTCAGGCTTGTAACCCGGCTGATTTGCCCCCATAGTATTTGCCATGACTGAAGAAACCCTGCTCGAATTCCCCTGCCAGTTTCCCATCAAGGCCTTTGGTAAAGCCGGTGATGCGTTTGAAATAGCCGTATTGGAAATTTTTAAACGCCACGTGCCGGACCTGGCCGAAGATGCTATTAAACAACGCCCCAGTGGTAAGGGAAATTACCTGGCTATTACCGTCACCATTAACGCGACTAGTAAAGAACAACTGGATGCTATTTATATGGATCTCAGTACCTGTGAACATGTCGCCATGAGCCTCTAAACATTTTCCACAATCCAATGAATGATTCTCTGACGTTGCATATCCGTGACCTGGGTCACCAGGACTATGAAACTGTCTGGAAAGATATGCAGGCTTTCACGGCTAATCGTGATGAAGAATGCAATGATGAACTCTGGATCGTGGAACATCCTTCTGTCTTCACATTAGGTCTTAATGGCAAGCACGAGCACTTGCTCAACCCTGGCGATATTCCTGTTATTCCTGTCGACCGGGGTGGCCAGGTGACTTATCACGGCCCCGGCCAACTGGTCATGTATACCCTATTTGACCTCAATCGTTTAGGTATCGGTGTACAGCAACTGGTACAAAAAATTGAACAGGCCGTTATTAACCTGTTGGCTGACTATGAGATCGAAGCACACGGACGACGAGATGCCCCTGGTGTTTACGTGGGTGATGCGAAAATCGCTGCACTAGGCCTACGTATTAAACGGGGGAAAAGCTACCACGGCTTATCCTTTAATGTTGATATGGATCTGGAACCATTTTCACGTATCAACCCCTGTGGTTATATGGGCATGCCGGTTACCCAGTTCACAGAACTTAAACCAGGCGAAGATACCTCGACACTGAGCCGAGATTTGACCAAGAATCTGACTGCTGTTCTGGGCTACAATAACGTCCAGTTTTAACTACTAGGTACCGTAAATGAGTGACAACCCGGAAGAAGTCTTACCCCGCCCGGCCAACCCGTTAAAAGGTGAATCGAAAGTTTCCCGTATTCCGGTAAAAGTGGTACCAAAGGATCGTCCCGAGCCTAAACCCAGGTGGATTCGAGCCCGCGCACCTAACGGTCCTGAAGTCGCTCGTCTAAAATCCGTACTTAGAGAAAAAAATCTCTACACGGTATGTGAAGAAGCGGCCTGCCCAAATATTGGAGAATGTTTCAATCATGGTACGGCAACCTTCATGATCATGGGGGATATCTGCACCCGACGTTGCCCTTTCTGCGATGTAGCACACGGAAAACCCAAACCGCTTGACCAGGATGAACCACAACACCTGGCCGAAACCATTAAGGATATGGCATTGAAATACGTGGTCATCACCTCGGTTGATCGTGATGACCTGCGAGATGGCGGTGCCCAACATTACGTTAATTGCATCGATGCCGTACGTGAACAAAGCCCGCAAACGCGTATTGAAATACTGGTACCCGATTTTCGTGGCCGCATGGACAAGGCGCTGGAGATATTTAAAACCTCTCCACCTGATGTCCTGAACCATAATCTTGAAACTGTGCCGCGTTTATACAAGAAGGCGCGACCCGGTGCGGATTATGCCTGGTCATTGCAACTCATCAAGGAATTCAAGGCACAACATCCAGAAGTACCTACCAAGTCAGGTCTAATGGTTGGCCTGGGTGAAACCCTCGATGAAGTACTCGATGTCATGCGTGATCTGCGCAAACACAACTGTGACATGTTAACCATTGGGCAGTATTTACAACCGAGTAAACACCATCTTCCGGTTGAACGTTACGTCACTCCTGATGAATTCAAAATGCTGGAAGAAAAAGGCCTGGAGATGGGCTTTACCAATGTTGCCAGTGGCCCCATGGTGCGCTCCTCTTATCACGCCGATAAACAGGCTGCCGGGGAACATATCAACTAACCTGAATGACCGCTATCGGCCAAAAGTGGCCATTTAATGTCGGAAATGTGCATAACCATATATGGTTAAACTCGAGACAATGTAAAATGGATGAAATGATAAGGATTTGAAATCGTAAATCTGAATAAGTTTCTGTCCGTTGAGATATACCCTAAACCAGTATAGATGCCATTCATACTTCCACATATAGATAGTTCAACATCAAGTTTATAAATATTCATATTTTGATCAGGAATTTCAACCATTCCATTGTAAATACATCCGTTTGTATTTGATCCATATACTGTCCCATCAACATTAACAGAAAGCGTAGTAATTAAATTATTTTGTTCCGAATCAGACCAGTTACCATCAATATAAGTTAAATCTGCACCAGCTTCTGTAAGAAGAGATGAATAACGCATTGAAAACCCACTCATGAAAGGATAATCAGGGGAAGACTCAAGGTAACCATAAAGAAAATCTTTTGTGTGGACATTACCATAATGATATGGATGCGAATCAATATCATTATTTTTATATAAATGAAAACTTCCTTCCATAATCGTTCCAGTTATTGAAGGATTACCTTCCCATAGTATATCCTCAGCAGGACTATAAACACCGTCATAAAACAACATCCAGCGACCATCCAAAACTATTCCGCTTATTATATAACTCTCTGGGGATCCTGGAAGAGTTGTGTAAGGGTCGTAATAATCATAGCGACCTGACCATATTCCTGTTGGGTCCTGAGTCGGTTCGGTATCATAATTACTTGAACAACCAAAATTACTGATAACACCAACAACCATAATAGTAGTTAAACCAAGAAAACGTTTTAACAATTTATGTGTCTCATGCATGCATGGCATTTCATTGACCGTGTATATTTTTTTATTACCTAATGTTTGTATTTCGAATTAGTCTATTTGTATAACGTCTGCTATTGAGCTAATTGTTATGTTTCTCAATCATTTTTTGTTTCCAGAACAAAGAATGCATGATCAAGGATATAATCGTCCAATAAAAACGTCCTTGCTTGCATCATTCTTGCCTGAATTGTCCAGGTCACCCTCTGTATAACCTGTGAAATATGCGATTCCATTGCTACCTATTATAATTCCCTCGCCACTATCAATATAGAGTGTCCCGGTGCCAATCTGTTTTAACAACAGGTAATTACCCGATGAATCGTATTTTGCAACAAAAACATCAGGCCGCGCATAAGGCACCTGGTAGCTTTGTCCCGTTGAGCCGGTTATGAAAACGTTACCATTAGTATCAATCGCTATGTCGTAGCCCCGATCGTAATTAGCTACGCCAAACTGTTTTACCCATAACTGGTTTCCAGAGGAATCATATTTTGTAATAAAGACGTCATCTCCACCGGCGTTTCCTGTGCCAGCAAGAGCGCCATACGTGCTACCAGTTATATAACTGTTACCACTTGCATCAACGGCAATGCCATAACCTGACTCGCTCGCGGTGGTACCAAGTTGTTTTACCCATACAGGATTTCCGGACGATGTATACTTGGCAATGAATACATCACTACCGCCGGCATTGCCGCTGCCTGCAAGGTCGCCCTGGGTATTACCCATAACTGTTTCCACTGCTATCAATACCGACGCTATATGCTGTATCATCATACGCAGTACCCAGTTGTTTTATCCAATTCTGGTTACCGGAAGCATCATATTTCGCGATGAATATATCTCTTCCACCGGCATTGCCAGTACCAGCAAGATCCCCGTTTGTATGTCCAGTAATATAGCTGTTGCCATTGCTATCAACTACGATATCGTTACCGTATTCATTTGTTGAGGTTCCAGCTTGCTTAATCCAGAGCGGATCACCCAGAGTATCAAGTTTTGCAATGAATACATCAACACCACCGGCAAAACCGTTGCCAGTTAGATCACCATATGTTTCACCGGTAATATAACTGTTGCCACTAGCATCAATAGCAATACCATTAGCAGAGGCACTTTCAGCGCTACCGAGTTGTTTTATCCACAAAGGGTTGCCTGAGGCATCATATTTGGCAATAAAGATATCGTTACCACTGCCGCCGACATTGCCAGTACCGACAAGATCACCACTCGTACTACCGGTAACGTAGCTGTTTCCGTTAGTATCAACAGCAATACTTCTTCCGTAGTCATAACTTGTGGTAATGAACTGTTTTACTACCATGCCGGCTGTTGCAGATGTCACAGCGGAAGCCATACTTTCACCGTCTATCGTATTCTCAGCAGTAACAATGTAGTAATAATCGTTACCATTTGTCAGCCCAGTATGGGTATAGGTTAAAGACGTGATGCCACTGATCAAGGTACCATTAGCGGTGGTGATATCAGGATTTGTACCATAGTAAAGATTATAGTAATCGGCATCCGGTACGAAATTCCAGATCAAAGAGACCAGGCCATCATCACCACTTGCTTTTAACCCACTGGGCTGAGTTTGCTGGAAGGAAATGGTTGAGAAACTTGAGCTTGTTTGCGTTAAAGAATTACCAACCAGATCTTTAATCGCATTGGTAAGCGTTATGGTATATGTTGAATTATAGGAAAGGTTGCTTGATGCAACGAATGTTGCAACTGTAGCATTATTACTAAATGATATATTGCCAGAAATATTATTTACCCCGTCACTTACGATAAAACTGGACGAGATAATCGTACTGGTATCCATCGGTTCCGAGAAGGTAATGATGATCTTGCTATTAATAGGAGCCGCAGCACTATTGTCTGGTTGAATGGATGTGACGGCAGGTGCCTTGCTATCGACGACATTGATCTTGATTTGCGCAGTTCCCCAGTTCCCTGATTCATCTTCTGATCGCACCTCGATAACGTTCTCGTTGTTTACCAGGGGTATAGAGGTAGACCAGTTTTTTGAATAATCAATTACCGAGGTAATATGTTGGGAAATTGAAGTGCCTGTTGTCTGGTTATTCACCATAACAGTAACAGCAGAATCATAATATGGGCTGTAATAGCATGATAAAGTGCCGTCACGTTGCTTATTGGCACATTCGACCAAGCTATAGCAGTTACATATTTTATTATATTTTTTACTGGCATTTGGCGAGATAAATGTTTCACCAGCAAGGGTAATAGAATAGGTATCCGCTACGGTGTAAGTGGAGGATGTCGTTGGTTGTGTAATCGTGACCCAGCCGACATTATTATCATCACCGGTTTGACTCGAGCAAGCCTGAATGAACAATGAAATAATTAAAACCAGAAGTCGAATATAAAGTCTCATAAAAATCGCCTAATGTATGCATGAGGCCAGTA
>JARRJY010000004.1:0-2780 GCA_037388705.1 Gammaproteobacteria bacterium | reverse complement strand
TTTCTTATTATCTATTATAAATAATAGACTAATTGTATGGGAATTTTGTGACTTAAATCAAGAAAATAAATGATCAGGAAACTTCAAAAATAAGATATTGGAGAACTATAAAATCTGATAAATCTGTGCATTGGTATGGATAAGACGAATGGCCGCTTTGGGTCGTTACCCGTCATTCATTTAATTTCAGCCAAATTTTCACCCTGGATTTCTGCTGCTGGCTAAAAGCGGGCACTCTAATTGTCATTATGGTCTGGTAACCAATTTAACTACTTTATCTCCAGTATCTGTATCATCAATATATACGATATTGACCTTTCCGGACGTGTCTACTGCAATGGATGGATCAGCACCAGCTATGCTACTATTGTCTAAAAAATACCATTCCCATATACCACTCTTATCTGTAATATATTTCAGGTCTGAATTATAATCTTGATAAGCGATGTGAAGATTATTCAAATTATCAATAGCAAGTCCTACCCTACCTCGATTAACCTCTTTTCCTAAATTATTGTCGAGCCATTCTGATTGCCAACTTCCGCTTGTGTTGTGTGCGTGCATTAAACTATTATTTTGAGTATAAGCAAGGTGAATGTTACCTTCTAAGTCTATATCTATCGCAACACCACAAATACTTCCATAAGTAACAAATTGCTGCTGCCAAGTGCCACTCATATTATTAATATAGGAAAGAGTACAACCGTTCAATCCATCGGTTGTATAAGCCACATGCACTATACCAGTGGCATCGACCAATATTTTGGCTTCACGAAGTTGACCGCTGTCTAATTTCTCCGTTTGCCAGCTTCCTGAAGAATCGGTCATATAATTGATATCTAGCAAATACTGATAAATAATATGATTGTTACTAGCACTATCAATATTTAAGCTGGTTACCGAATTACCTGTCCAGCTTACTATTTCCTCAGTGTTCCAAATGCCGATAGCGTTGTTGGCATACATCAAACGCTTATTAACATCATCATAGTAACTGAGTCGCACTGCACCAAATTGGTCAACTACAATATCAGTATCACCATAATTACCAGAATTATTATCAACAAGAGATTGATACCAGCTTCCATTAGTTTTGTAGGCATGCATCACACCATTAGTATTTCTGTAGCTGACATGGGGTTGATTAATTTCATCAAGTGATAGCGAAGGATTAGCTCCAGCATCAATTGTCTCAATGATCCAGCCAGAAGCTAGTTGAGTTGTTATGCAGACCTCATTGCTTCTGCCTTTTTTACTGCTGACTATGCCCGAGTAATATATTACGTAACAATACTGGATACCAGGTTCGATCGTTCTATCAATAAAGCTGTTTGATGAAGTATGGTATAGATATATATTATTCCTTCGAATTTCATAGCTAATGGCATCGGGATGTTGATCCCAGTTCAATTCCACTTGACTAGGGGTAACAATGTTAACGCTCAGTCTAAAAGATGATGAACCACCATCGCCACCACCGCCACATGCAGTTATGATTAACGAGAATACAAGAAGCAATAAAATGCGCACAGCACTTTTCTCCTAATAATTATCTCCATATTCATTCGCAGGGAGACTACTGGGGTGATATGCAAAATTTACGGTGTAATTTATGATTATTAGTTGTTTAAATAATATATTATTTGTGTGGGATTTTCCATAAATCAAATAAAATCAGGATGTAGGAAAACTATAAAAGCTGATAAATATCTATTGATTTGAAATAATTCGAATGACCGCTTTGGGTCGATACCCGTCATTCGTTTAATTTTAGCCGAAATTTTACGCTGAGTGTCCGCTGTCGGCCATTAGCGGTCATTCGATTTCACTCAATAATCTTGTCACATCACTAAAAAGCGGACATTCAACGGGTTAATAAGCTGCGCGTATTATGCGTCCGCTTGATTTAATTGTTAGGTACATATTCTACATCCAACACTGGATCAGCAAACCAATTAGGATCATTTTCTAAAGGTAAATCATCCTTATTTAGCCCGATCATTATTTTCATAGCTCTTATTATAGAAATTCTTACTATGCTACGTTTATCAAGAATCTTTCTAACGTTCTCAGCAGATATTTCAATATAGCCGTGAAAAATAGAATTTCGAATTTCCCATATATCTTTATATTCGTCTTCTGAATAACCAGCAACATCTGTGATGACGTATTTCATTTTAGCTGCTATTCCAGCTTCTAATTCTTTTCTATACCCACACTTTTCACATTCGCGAATAATTTTTTCATTAATTTTGAATTGTGCTGACAACATATCTAACGCCGATAAAAGAAAGGAAATACTTATAACTATATCTTTTTCTCTTATCCCGTATGCGTAAAATGCTAGACATCTAGAAAGTCTTGAATCAATAGGTTCCTTAAATAAGTAGGTTTGAGAAAGAGGGACTGGTGGAACTAAATTGGCGCTTTCAGACTCATATAATATTGCTCTAAATCGATTTTCCTTTGGAAATTTATACTTTAAATCAATTGGTTTTACCTTCTTGATTTCACTCCCGGAAAGGAAAGTTAGTAAATTCAAGTAATAATCTAAAATATCTCTTGCTAAATCAGAAATAATGCAGGCTTCTGGTTTTTCTTGTTCACCAACTTCTACTCCGAATTCAATTTTAATATTAAATATGCCAGTCTGTTTATTCTTATCATCAAATTCTGGAAATATTTGAAATTTCCTTACCAATGGATGCGGCGGCGAGCCTGAAGTTAATTCTTCAGCTTTTACCAAGAAGAATGATCCTGAAACAAATGCATCAATTGAC
>JARRJY010000003.1:16518-50096 GCA_037388705.1 Gammaproteobacteria bacterium | reverse complement strand
TTTTTTTACTTTTTCGTCGTAGGCAACATCTTCAAAACCGAAATGGGTGGTCTTATCTTTCATACTGCAATGCTATTACCAATAAGCCTGGAAGTATAGCGGTTACTGTAAATGCTTGGGCTCGGGACGTTTATGGCCGGCTTCTTCCAGTTTTTTCAGGTATTCAGGCCACCTGGAGTCATAGTTTTTACCGAGATCGTAAAGCGTTTCCCAGGAATAAATACCGGTGTCATGGTTATCGTCAAAGAACAACTGGATGGCGTAATGGCCAACCGGTTCAATCTTGGTAATGTTGACATCCTGTTTGCCTATCTGCAGTACTTCCTGGCCAGGGCCATGTCCCTGGACTTCTGCAGAAGGTGAATATACGCGCAGGTATTCACTGGGTAATTGAAATGTATTGCCATCTTCAAAAACAATTTCCAGCATGTGAGATTTTTGATGAAAATTGATTTCAGTGGGTTTGATTGTTGCCATGGGTATATTCCTCAGTTTTAATACATTGATGTATTAAAAAAATTAAGTCTCGATTAAAAATTAAAGTATATAGCGGCTCAGGTCTTCATCTTCCGCCAGGTCTGCCAGGTTATCGTTGACATAATCGGCAGTGATCTGGATGGTTTCATCGGCACGATCGGAAGCGGTAAATGAAACTTCTTCCAGTAAACGCTCAAGGATAGTATGTAAACGTCGGGCACCAATATTTTCGGTAGTTTCATTCACCTGGAAAGCGATATCAGCAATACGCTTAACGCCATCCTGGGTAAAGATTAGTTGCACGTCTTCCGTTTCCATTAATGCACTGTATTGTTCGGTTAATGATGCATCCGGTTCGGTGAGAATTTTTACAAAGTCATCAGTACTCAGGGCATCCAGCTCTACGCGGATCGGGAATCGGCCCTGTAACTCAGGTATCAGGTCAGAAGGTTTGGACAGGTGAAACGCACCTGAGGCAATAAATAAAATATGATCGGTTTTGATCATGCCGTACTTGGTGGAAACAGTGGAGCCTTCTACCAGTGGCAACAGATCACGTTGTACCCCTTCACGCGACACATCGGCACCGGATGTTTCGCCACGCTTGGCAATTTTGTCCATTTCGTCCAGGAACACGATACCGTTTTGTTCAACTGCGCGTAATGCCTGTTCCTTGATGTCTTCTTCATTGACCAGGCGTGCCGCTTCTTCATCAATCAGCAGTTTCAGGGCCTGCTTGATCGGTAACTTGCGAGACTTTTTATTCGATCCACCCAGGTTCTGGAACATACCCTGTAACTGGCTGGTCATTTCTTCCATGCCAGGTGGCGCCATGATTTCGACACCAACCTGTGGCTGGCTGACTTCAATTTCAATTTCCTTATCATCCATTTCGCCTTCACGCAGCTTCTTGCGGAACTTCTGGCGCGTCGCGTTTTCCTGGTCAGAAGATGTTGTTTCTTCCTCGTCAAAACCAAAACTTCTTGCTGGTGGTAACAGGATGTCGAGAATTCTCTCTTCCGCGGCATCTTCAGCACGATGACGTACTTTTTTCATCGCCAGTTCGCGGGTCATCTTGATGGACATTTCCATCAGGTCACGCACGATGGACTCCACGTCGCGGCCAACATATCCCACCTCGGTGAATTTTGTGGCCTCTACTTTAATAAAAGGTGCATTGGCCAGTTTTGCCAGCCGACGGGCAATCTCGGTCTTGCCGACACCGGTCGGGCCGATCATCAGGATGTTCTTGGGGGTAATTTCATTGCGCAGGTTCTCATCTACCTGGCTACGACGCCAGCGGTTGCGCAGGGCAATAGCCACCGCGCGCTTGGCGGCAGATTGGCCGATAATGTGTTTGTCCAGTTCCTGGACAATTTCACGGGGTGTCATTTGCGACATGGTGTTACCTGTTTGAGATTGCTAGATATCCAGTTCTTCAAAAACCAGATTATGATTGGTATAGATGCAGGTGTCGGCGGCGATATTCAAGGCCTTCTCGACAATGGTTTTGGCATCCAGCTCGGTATTATCCAGCAGGGCACGGGCCGCCGCCTGGGCGTAGGGGCCGCCTGAACCAATGGCCATGATGCCATATTCCGGTTCGATGACATCGCCGTTACCACTGATAATTAATGAAGCAGACTTGTCAGCAACGGCCAGTAGTGCCTCCATGCGGCGCAGTCCACGGTCGGTACGCCAGTCCTTGGCCATTTCTACGGCAGACTTCACCAGGTTTCCGGAATGCTTGTCCAGCTTGGCTTCGAAGTACTCGAACAGGGTAAAGGCGTCGGCGGTGCCCCCGGCGAAGCCGGCAATCACCTTGTCATGGTGCAGACGACGTACCTTACGCACGTTGCTCTTCATAACCGTGTTACCCATGGTGGCTTGCCCGTCAGCGGCGATGACAACTTTGTCACCTCGACGAACAGATAGTACGGTGGTGCCACGAAATTGTTCCAAGCTGTTTCTCCCTGTTTGGTTTAATGTTTCTTTAATATGGGCTGTGAATTGTACCTCAAGAGGCACAACAAAAAACCACCACGTAACTACGGGAATGAGGGAAAAACCGCCGGCAGGGATTTCCTGCAAAATGAAAGGGTAGTGCTTGCTGACAACCGGGCGAAAAAAATCATCAGCGAATTGATATTGTAAATTAAAGTAAAAGTTAGTTGGCTTTATTTTTTGCAGCTAACGAGGCGATTAATCCATCTACACCTTTTATTTTAATTTCATTGGCAAAGCTTGTTTTATAAGTGGTGATCATGCTGATGCCTTCCACAGATACGTCATACACTTTCCAGCCTTTACGAGTCTGGTGCATATGATAGTTAACCGGGATCGATTTACCAGCTGGTGAAAAAACTTCTGAGCGAACCGTAACTTCTTCACCAACATCCCCACGCAGCGGCTGGAAGCGAATCATGTCCTTATTGAATTCATTAGTCTTCAGGAAGTCAGCCAGTGCCGAAGAATAAAAGGTTACCAGTAGAGTACGAAACTCCCGGATGAACTGCAGTTTTTGTTTTTTGTCAGCGCGTCGCCAGTGTTTACCCAGCACCCACTTGGAAGCGCTGATTAAATCGATATGAGGCAGAAGGATTTTTTCCACCAGGCGATTAACCACCAGCGGGTCTTTTTTCAGTTCATTTTTATTCTGGTTGAGTGCATCGACCATGCTGTGAGCAGTGGTCTGCAATAAAGACATGGGAGAATTCTGTGCCTGTGCAGGGATTGTTCCCAGCAGTAGCAAGATGAAACCCAGCAGGTAGATACGATATAGTTTTTTCATACTTTTAATTAAAATATGCTTATTAGCGTAACGCAAGCTAAAATCGGGTTAAAATATCCCCTTAATTCACAAAATTTGACCTGATTAACACTGGCAAGTTCAATTATTACAGGAGACAGACGTGTCCCATTCTGATACGCCAATAAATACAGGGCGAGGCAAATTCCCCGGAGTACGTATGCGCCGCATGCGTCGTGATGATTTTTCCCGTCGCCTGATGCGTGAGTCAGTACTTACTGTTGATGACCTGATTTACCCCATGTTTGTGCTGGAAGGTGAAAGCCAGCGTGAAGCCGTTGCCTCCATGCCGGGTGTTGAGCGTGTCAGTATTGATGAATTATTAAAAGAAGCGTCCGAACTGGTCGGGCTGGGTATACCGGCTGTGGCGTTGTTCCCGGTGACGCCACAGGAAGCCAAGTCGGAAGATGCCCGTGAAGCTTTCAACCCGGATGGGCTGGCGCAGCGTGCAGTGCGCGCCCTGAAGGAGAAATTCCCCGAACTGGGTGTCATCACCGACGTAGCACTGGATCCGTTTACCACCCATGGGCAGGATGGCCTGATTGATAACCAGGGATATGTCATGAATGACAAAACCGTGGAAGTGCTGGTAAAACAGGCCTTGTCACATGCCGAAGCCGGTGCAGACGTGGTGGCACCATCTGACATGATGGATGGGCGTATTGGCCAGATTCGTGAGGCGCTGGAGGATGCCGGTTTTATTCATACCCGTATCCTTGCTTACTCGGCAAAATATGCGTCCAGCTTTTATGGCCCGTTCAGGGACGCGGTGGGCTCAGCAGCTAACCTTGGTGCGGGAAATAAGTACACTTATCAAATGGATCCGGCCAATACGGATGAAGCACTCTGGGAAGTGGGACTGGACCTGGATGAGGGTGCAGACATGGTGATGGTCAAACCCGGTATGCCCTACCTGGATATCGTACGCCGGGTTAAGGACAAGTTCGCAGCGCCAACCTATGTTTACCAGGTCAGCGGTGAATATGCCATGTTGATGGCTGCCGCGCAGAATGGCTGGCTGGATGAAGAAGCAGTAATTATGGAATCGCTTTTATCCTTCAAACGTGCCGGTGCTGATGGAATTTTGACCTATTTCGCCAAGCGTGTGGCTCAGTTATTAGCGACAAATAATTCCTAACTTATTAATCCAAAAGTAGAAATTTTTATTGAAATAAAAGTGCCATAAAAGCCTTGTTTTCACTTTCCCCACTTGTATACTGCCCAGCAATATAAAACCAAAAACAAACTAGGTACTGAGGGCAGTATCTAAATAAGAAAAGTGAGGAGGCCTTCATGGCACGTACCACTATCTCAAGTCTTTTCGGTAGTTCTCCCGTTCGTCCTTTGCAAACACACATGGCCAGCGTACAGGAATGTATTGCAGAGCTGATTCCATTTTTCGAATCGGCATTAAAGGAAGATTGGAAAGAAGCCAAGGCACAGCAAAAGAAAATCGCCAAGCTTGAAGGCAAGGCGGACAAGTTAAAACGACAACTTCGTCTTCAATTACCCAATAGTTTATTTATGCCGGTGGATCGCCGTGACCTACTGGAACTTCTTACCATGCAAGACAAGATAGCCAACAAGGCAAAAGATATTGCCGGTTTAATCATTGGACGCAAGATGACCTTCCCTGAGTCCATTAACGACAAACTGGTAGCGTTTGTCAGTCGTTGTATCGATGCTTCCAAGCAGGCACAAAAAGCTATCAATGAACTGGATGAACTGGTGGAAACCGGTTTCGGTGGTCGCGAAGTCAAGCTGGTTGAATCGATGATTAAAGAGCTGGACTCCATTGAATCAGATACTGACAAGATTCAGGTCAAGGTAAGAGCTCAACTGTTTAAAAAAGAAAAGGATTTACCTCCGGTAGACGTGATGTTCATGTATCGCGTGATTGACTGGATCGGCGATCTGGGTGACCTGTCACAACGTGTTGGCAGTCGCCTGGAATTGATGCTGGCACGCTAAGGGGAGAGTTAAGATGGAATTTGGAATGACTTTCCTCGTGCTGGCCTGCATCTTTGGTTTATTCATGGCCTGGGGTATCGGTGCAAACGATGTAGCTAATGCCATGGGAACCTCGGTAGGTTCTGGCGCCATTACCATTAAACAGGCGGTTGTCATTGCGGCGATTTTTGAATTTGCCGGTGCCTTTCTTGCCGGTGGCCAGGTTACCAAAACCATTCGTAAAGGTATTGTGGATGCCCAGTTGCTATCAGGCACACCGGATTTATTAGTGTATGGCATGTTGGCCGCGCTGCTAGCTGCGGGTATCTGGTTACTGGTAGCGTCGCGATTTGGCTGGCCGGTATCAACAACCCATACTATTGTTGGTGCCATTGTTGGTTTTGCCGCGGTCGGCATCGGCATGGATGCGGTGAAATGGGCCAAGGTGGGTTCCATTGTTATGAGCTGGATAGTATCTCCTGCACTGGCTGGTATCATTTCCTACTGGCTATTTCGAAGTGTACAGAAGCTTATCCTGAATACTGAGCATCCTTTTGAAAATGCCAAGCGTTATGTCCCCTATTATATTTTCCTGACCGGTTTCATCATTGCCCTGGTTACCCTGTTCAAAGGATTAAAGCATGTTGGCCTGGAAACAACCACGGTACAGAACTATGGCATGGCAGTAATTATCGGTTTAGTCATTATGACGCTGGGTATTTTTCGAATTCGTAAAATTCACATTGATCCGGAAGCTGATAAAGATTTTCACTTTGCCAATGTCGAACGTGTCTTTGGTGTTTTGATGGTCGTTACCGCCTGTGCCATGGCTTTTGCCCATGGTTCGAACGACGTGGCCAACGCGATTGGTCCGGTTGCTGCGGTAGTCGGTATTGTACAAAGTGGTGGTGAAGTGGTGCAGAAAACCGCTTTACCCATCTGGATCCTGATTCTGGGTGGTGGCGGTATCGTAGCTGGCCTGTTGATGTACGGCAAACATGTAATTGCCACTGTTGGTAAAAATATTACAGAGCTGACACCAAGCCGTGGTTTTGCTGCAACGCTGGCAGCAGGAACAACCGTAGTCGTAGCATCGGGTACCGGGTTGCCCATTTCCACTACCCATACCCTGGTGGGCGCCGTCCTCGGCGTAGGCTTGGCGCGTGGTATCGGCGCACTGAATCTTAATGTAGTACGCACCATCTTTCTTTCCTGGATCGTGACGTTACCAGCAGGGGCCATTATGTCGATTGCCTTCTTCTTTATGCTTAAAGGAATGTTTAGTTAAAGTAAATAATATAAATTGCCTTATTGCGGGGGGCAGAGCAGTTCTGTTCTGACCCCCTTTTATTTTTTATGCTACGCTGACTATTACAATCGTTATAATTCTGAAACATAAATATAGTCACATGTCAGTATGGATGACATAAACCTCAAATCACCAGAGTGGTATTTCAACAGGGAACTGAGCCTGCTTCAGTTCCAGCAGCGTGTTCTCGCCCAGGCAACTGATGAATCCGTTCCCTTACTGGAGCGCTTACGTTTTCTGTGTATTAGTAGTACCAACCTTGATGAATTTTTTCAGATCCGTGTTGCAGGACTGATGCACCGTGCTGCACTTGAGTCTGGCAGTGGCACCATTGACAGTTTGACTCCTGAACAATGCCTGCAACAGATCCGGGAAGATACGCATAAGATCGTAGAAGAACAGTATCGTTTACTTAATGATGTGTTAATTCCTCAGCTCGAAGAAGAAAACATCTACTTCATCAAACGCGGGCAGTGGAATGACAAGCAGGCCAGCTGGATAAAACGGTATTTCACGGCTGAAATTCAGCCGGTATTGAGCCCGCTCGGTCTGGACCATGCACACCCGTTTCCACGAGTGTTTAACAAGACACTTAATTTTATTATTTCACTGGAAGGCAAAGATGCTTTCGGGCGAGACAGCCGGATTGCTATCGTGCAGGCACCAAGAAGTTTGCCGCGTCTGATCAAGGTACCTTCCGATAACCCGGAAGAAAATACCTTTGTTTTTTTGAGTTCAATAATTCATACCCATGCTACCGAACTTTTCCCCGGTATGGATATTACCGGTTGTTACCAGTTCCGTGTGACACGTGACAGTGACCTGTTTGTTGATGAAGAAGAAATTGATGACCTGATGCGTGCTATTAAAGGTGAATTATCTTCGCGGCGCTTAACCGATGCTGTTCGGCTGGAAGTGGCAGATAATTGTACTGATGAAGCGGCCCAGTTCCTGTTAAAGAAATTCCGTTTGACTAGCGACGACCTTTACCAGGTTAATGGGCCGGTCAATTTAAACCGGCTGCTGGAAATACATGACCTGGTTGATCGTCCTGATTTGAAATATCCACCGTTTACACCTGGCACCCCGAAACGTTTAAAAAATGAATCAGATATGTTTGCGGTGATTCAGAACGGTGACCTGTTGCTGCACCATCCATTTGAATCGTTTGCACCGGTAGTCAATTTTTTAAAGCAGGCTGCCAGTGATCCCAATGTACTGGCTATAAAACAGACCTTGTATCGAACCGGGGCTAACTCGCCACTGGTTGAAGCATTGGTAGAGGCCGCCCGTGCCGGTAAGGAAGTCACGGTTGTCGTTGAATTACGTGCACGCTTTGATGAAGCGGAAAACATTGAACTGGCATCGCGGCTACAGGATGCGGGAGCACACGTCGTATACGGTGTGGTTGGTTATAAAACCCATGCCAAGATGTTAATGGTTGTGCGGCGCGAAGGGCGCTATTTAAAACGTTATGTTCATCTTGGCACGGGGAACTACCATGTAGGTACGGCACGAGCCTATACTGATTATGGTTTTTTTACCTGCAACAAGGAAATCGGTGAAGATGTTCACAAGGTGTTTTTACAGTTAACCGGTCTTGGTAAAGCCACTAAACTGAAAAAATTATTACAGGCACCTTTTACCCTGCAACAAACATTAGTAGAACTCATTGACCAGGAAGCGGCTAATGCCCGCAAAGGTAAAGATGCTCGTATCATCGTAAAAATTAACTCACTGGTGGAACTGAAAACCATACGTGCGCTGTATCGCGCCTCACAGGCAGGGGTAAAAATTGACCTGATTGTCAGGGGGATTTGTCGCCTGAAACCGGGTATTAAAGGGGTATCCGATAATATTAATGTTCGTTCAGTAATTGGCAGATTTCTTGAGCACACGCGTATTTATTATTTTGAAAATGCCGGTGAACCAAAAGTTTATTGTTCGAGTGCGGACTGGATGGAGAGAAATTTCTACCGCCGCGTAGAAGTTGCATTCCCGGTTGAAGATGAAGTATTGCAAAAGCAACTGATTAAAGATGGCTTAATGACGTACCTGTCTGATAATACCCAGGCCTGGCAGTTATTATCAGATGGAAATTATAAGCATCTCAGTCCTGCCAGCAATCAGAAAGAACGTTCAGCTCAGCAAACTTTACTGAAAAAATTTGCAGCTGAACTTTAACAGTTGCTTCTTTTATAAAATTTCCAGTTTGATACCTGTTGGCTCAAGTAATTCTATTTCATTTTCCAGGTCTGCCAGCGTTAAAGGGTGATCATCAAACCAGCCATCAGGGAACTTTAAATTCAGTTTTGTTTTACTGGCAGTAATTATAGTTTGCGGAATCATTATCTTTGCCCGGCTACGATGCAATATAACGGCAATCCTCAGGATAATTGCCAGACGTATTGCGGCATCACTATATTCTTCCGGCAGGTTTTCAAAAATCTGTAGAGGGATCTTCTGTCGATGTGCCCTTATTAAGGATGCAAGCAACTGCTGCTCCTGGAAAGAAAAGCCGGGCAAATCAGAATTTAAAGCAAGGTATTCTCCATGTTTATGGTAGCCGGCATGCGCAATTGTTAGACCTATTTCATGCAGTAAGGCAGACCAGATAAGAAGCTGTTTATAGAACTTATTTTTTATGTACCAGTCTTTGGCAACTTGTTTGTAGATCGTGACAGCGGTTTTTGCTACGTTTTCAACATGTTCAGCTTGTACCGAGTACCTTTCAACCATGCGGGCAACAGTGTTTTCACGAACATCTTCATGCTTGATGCGGCCCAGTAGATCATAAATTAATCCTTCCCGTACCGCGCCATCGGATATTTCCATTTCCTTAATATTGAGGGTTTTGAACAGGGCATACATGACGGCAAAGCCACCTGCAAAAACAGGCCGACGTTCTTCGTCAAGACCTTTCAGTTGCATTTTATCAATATGAGCTTCTTTTATTAGTTTCTTACGCAGTTCCTTCATGCCTGCAAAAGTAACTTTACCATCTGACAGGCCTTCTGCCAGTAATACACTGGAAATTGCGCGTGCTGTTCCCGATGCACCGACAACCTGGTCCCAGCCCTTTTGCATAAAGGCATAACTGTCATTTTCCAGTTCAAGCTGTGCCGCCAGTTCAGCACGTTTGAAAGCTTCCTTGCTAATTTGACCATTAGCAAAGAAACGTTTGCTATAACTGACGCAGCCCATGTAATGGCTTTCCATCAGTATCGGTGTGAACTTTTCACCAATGATGGTTTCTGTACTGCCACCCCCAATATCAATAACCAGTCGACGTTTACCATCATCAGCAAGACTATGTGATACACCCAGGTAAATAAGACGTGCTTCTTCAATACCGGAAATGATCTCTATAGAATGGCCTAAAAGTTTTTGTGCCTTACTTAAGAAGGTAGATGAGTTTTTGGCACTACGTAACGTGTTTGTACCAACAATCTTAACGTTATCAGGATAAAGGTTTTTTAAACGTTGTCCAAAACGTTCAAGACAGTCCAGTGCGCGTTGCTGTGCTTCTGCAGAAAGACATTTGTTATCATCAAGGCCAGCACCAAGACGCACCATTTCTTTAATTTTATCGATTACCTGAATAGCGCCATCCTCAGAGATACGGGCAACAATCATGTGAAAGCTATTGGAACCGAGATCAACCGCGGCAAGCGTATTATCTGTAATGGACTGGGTTGCTGAATTTTTGTCTGACATTCTTGTTAATTTTGAATAGCCGGCAGCATACTTTTATATATAATAGCATGATTGCTAAAGTATGGTTTCATCTAAGACAAAGCAGGTTGACCCATGTCAGATCTTTTTGATTTTGGTAAGCGAGTTGATGATTATGCAGTAATGGGAAATCCCATTAGTCATAGTAAATCACCACGCATACATTCCCTATTCGCCGAGCAAACGGGTCAATCCGTAAATTACACCGCTATCCAGGTAGACCTTGGAGGCTTTAAGCAGGCAGTAGGTAATTTTGCTGCGAACGGGGGCAAAGGCCTCAACATTACTGTGCCGTTTAAACAGGAGGCATGGCAAATTGTTAATGAACGTAGTGACAGGGCGCAACGGGCCGGCGCTGTAAATACCATTAAATTTGAGAAAGACAGGTTATATGGTGATAACACTGATGGTATTGGCCTGGTTAATGATTTATCCATTAATAACCAGGTTATGCTGAAAGGAAAACGTATCTTACTCATGGGTGCGGGAGGTGCAGCAAGAGGTGTACTTTCGCTATTATTAGCAGAACAACCATCGGCACTTGTGATCGTAAATCGGACTGCCAGTAAGGCGATTGACCTGGCTTCCGAGTTCAGGGACCTGGGGAATATTTCAGGCTGCGGTTATGAAAAACTGGCTGATGAAAAACCTTTCGATGTAATTATTAACGCCACCGCGGCAAGCCTGCAGGGTGAGTTACCGCCTTTACCTCAAAACATGGTTGCGGAAAATGGTTGTTGTTATGACATGATGTATGGTGCTGAACCAACTACCTTCATGCAGTGGGCCAAGGAAAATGACGCAGCAAAAATCCTGGATGGCCTGGGTATGCTGGTGGAACAGGCGGCCGAATCCTTTTTTATCTGGCGCGGTGTACGACCAAACACGCATGTCGTAATTGAATTATTACGTAAAGAATTACAAGCCTGAAGTATCCTTTCATTTATAATTTCAAACATAATTCAGAGCAGAAATTTGACTGAATGTAGGCAACTCAGCTTTTTATCATTTTAAACTCTTTACCTTTCTTCCAGTCTCTTTTGCTTAAGGGATTGCTGGTGCAGTACCTGGCAAAGCCATAGTCAATAAAGCGGTATGGCAAATGCTCATCACGGCCTTCCGGAATACCCATGCGTATTGTCTGAATGATCTTTTCCGGTTTCAAATGACAGTCATCAAAATAAAACCGTTGTGCATCAAACTGTTGCTGGTTCCATTCTGTAACTTTCAACCCCAGTGATGCACATAACAAGGTTTGTCCTGCACAAAGATTATGTACCGATCTTGCAGAACCATGTGCACCGGGATTCAGCTTTTGCATCAATTTCAGGTTTGATTCTGGAGATTGCCTGTCGAAATAGGGATAACCGGATTTAATCAGTACCGCGTTGCCTTCACCGCGCGCGCTGATGTTTAGCGAATCCCTGCCACGCGCATAGTACATGTAAATCGTGCCAGCCGGCATGAACATGGCCTTGCGTTTTTCAGTGAAACCCAGGGAAGAGTGGCTGCCTTTTTCTTTCCGGAAATAGGCTTCTGTTTCAATGATACGCGCTGCCAGCCATTTACCGTTTACGTTATGACGTATTACTTTTCCAAGTAACGCCCTGGCGACAACCTGTGCATCTCGATTGAAGAAATCAGGGTTTAGCATCATCAGCGGTAATTAGTGTTGCGCAGGTGTCACCGCTTTCAAAACAACTGATATTTTGCAAGGTGGTATGGGCAATGCTGGTCATGGCCTCAGCAGTGAAAAAGGCCTGGTGTCCGGTGATCAAAACATTTGGGAACGTAAGCAAGCGCTCAAACACATCATCGGTAATGACTTTATCAGACAAATCTTCGAAGAACAGGTGTTCTTCCTGTTCATAAACATCGAGGCCCAGGTAACCTATTTTATTACTTTTAAGTGCTTCTATGGTTGCCTGTGTATCAAGAACTGCACCACGACTGGTATTAATCAGCATGACACCTTGTTTCATTAAATCTATAGATTGTTCGTCAATCAGGTGGTAAGTATCCGGCGTTAACGGGCAGTGTAGAGAAATTACATCGCTACGACGACATAGTTCATCAAATGAAACATATTCAACGCCTAACTTATGACAGGTTTCATTTGATTTTATATCGCTGGCAATTACTGTTGTACCAAAGCCCGTTAATATTTTTGCCAGGGCAGTCCCGATACGACCAGTACCAACAATACCGGCAGTCTTACTGTGTAACTCAAAACCCAGCAAACCGTTCAGTGAAAAATTACCCTCACGTACCCGGTTATACGCACGGTGTATTTTACGACTGAGTGAAAGCATTAATCCGACAGCATGTTCAGCAACAGCTTCAGGTGAATAGGCGGGCACGCGCACCACAACAATACCATATTCTTTTGCCGCGTCCAGGTCTACGTTATTGAACCCGGCACAACGTAGCGCAATGAGTTTTACCCCTTTTTGATGTAATGCTTCTATGACTTTGCGATTCAGCTTGTCATGCACGAATACACAAACACAGGGATCATCTTCTACAAGATTGATAGTATCAGGAGTAAGAGGACAACTATGAAAAGATAGTTGATGATTAAAGTCCTTGTTTATCCTTTCCAGGAATTCTTCGTCATAAGGCTTGGTACTGAAGACACTGACTTTCATTACTGTGACTCATGGTAACGGTTTTTAAGGCGTACATAATGTTGAGCCGAATACTCGATTGATTTGATTTCTTCATCGGTTAATGCTCTTACTTTACGTACTGGGCTACCCATCCACAAGTATCCACTTTCCAGTTCCTTGCCCGGAGTTACTAAAGAGCCAGCACCAATCAGGTTAGTGGAATGAACAATCGCTCCATCCATGATGGTGGCGCCCATACCAATCAGGCAATTATCTTCCACGGTACAACCGTGCAAGGTGACTCGGTGACCAACGGTAATATTATTACCGATTATTAAGGCATAACCTCCGGGGTTATAAGGGCCATCATGGGTGACATGCAGTACGCTGTGATCCTGGATATTAGTGTTGGCGCCAATAGTAATTTTGTTGACATCACCACGAAGTATGCTGAAGGGCCATACTGAACTGTGTTCGCCAATCGTCACATCACCAATCACCAGGGCGCTATCCTCAATAAAGCAGGAAGGCGCAATGTCAGGGAGAGTGTGTTCAAAGTCACGAATTGCCATATTTTTATTTTGCGGAAGTAATAATGCTTATGCAATGCCCCGTTGCTGCCGATATATCTACTACATTTAGTATAAGATCTATCAATTCAAGGTGGAACAGAACATGAAAAGTTTATTTGTCCTATTATTCACATCGCTGGCGCTGGTATCTGTCAATGTCCAGGCCAGGCCAGATAAAGCAAAAGGTCTGCCGCCGGGTTTGCAAAAGAAAGCTGCCAGAGGTCAGGCTTTGCCACCGGGTTGGCAAAAGAAACTGGCTGTAGGCCACGTAATGGATAAGGCGGTTTATGATTATGGGGAGGTTGTGGTACCTGTTGATAAAAAAGGAATCCTGACCTTGCGTGTTGAGGGTAAGCTGGTACGTTTATTAAGCGCAACCCATGAGATTGTTGAAATTTTACAGTAATCAAAATGCCGGGGATCAGCACAAGCTGATCCCTGCTTTTCCTTAGCGCATCGTGACCAGTTCTTCAGAGCTGGTTGGGTGAATCGCCACAAAGTTATCAAAGTCTTTCTTGGTTGCCCCCATCCTGATGGCAACACCAAAACCCTGTAGCATTTCATCAGCGCCCATGCCAATGATATGGCAACCCACTACCTTTTCATCAGCACCCACACAAACCAGTTTCATGGCTGTCTTTTGTTTATGTGGACTTAAAGCATGGTACATGGCAGTAAAGCTGGTTTGGTACGTTTTAACCGCATCACCATGTTGTTCACGTGCCTCTTCTTCAGTTAGGCCTATGGTTCCAATTGGTGGATGACTGAACATAACCGTTGGGATGTTTGTATAGTCAAGTTTGCGATCCGGCATATTGTTAAATAAACGATCAGACAGGCGACGTGCAGCAGCAATGGCAACCGGTGTTAATTGTGCTTTACCGATAACATCACCAACAGCATAGACACCTTCAATGTTGGTCTGCTGATATTCATCAACCGGGATATATCCGTGGTCATCATATTTAACGCCAGCAGCATCCAGGTTAAGAGGTGCGGTATTCGGTGCGCGACCTATGGCCCATACCAGCGCATCAAGACCCTCCAGGGTCACACCACCTGAACAATGTACCGTAAGTTTACCATCGGCTTCTTTATCGATTTTTTCCACATTGATTTTCGACATGATGTTAACGCCGCACTCAACCATTTCGTCCATCAGGATGTCGCGCAACATGTCATCAAAGCTGGATAGGAAGTGACCTTTACGTAACAACATGGTGACTTCACTACCCAGACCATTCAAAACACCTGCCAGTTCAACGGCAATGTAACCGGCACCAACCACCGCAACACGTTTTGGTTGTTCGCTTAAAGCAAAGAACCCATCAGAGGTAATACCATGTTCAGCACCTGGTACTGGTGGTATGACCGGGTAACCACCTGGTGAGATTACAATGTGATCAGCCGTATAACGTTCACCATTAACTTCCAGGGTATGGGCATCAATAAACTTGCCGGTACCTTGCAGGTGTTCAATGTTGGAATCTTTCAGGTAATTACCATACCAGTCGAGAATGCCTTTTATATATCCTTCCCGGTTTTCTACCAGTTTCGACCAGCTGAAGTTGTTCACAGTCACATCAAAGCCATAACCTGCAGCATCCTGCATGGTTTCTGCTATACCGGAAGCAAACCACATTACTTTCTTGGGTACACAACCGATGTTGACACAGGTGCCACCCAGCTTGTTGTTTTCAACCACGGCAGTTTTCATACCATACTCAGCAGCGCGTTCCGCGGCAGATAATCCGCCACTACCACCACCGATGGCAATCAAATCAAAATGTTGGCTCATGATGTGTTTCCTGGAATGAATTTTTTTAAACAATAACTAATTTACATAGCGCATTATTATATAATACTTCGCATCGAGACTTTAATTTTATTCCCTTTTGACTATGAGGACTAATTACATGAGTGATGATGGAATTACATTATCCGATGAGTTGATTCATAACATTATGCACCTGGTGATGGATCATGACCCGGCGGCACAGCAGGATATGATTCGCGCCTTACAATATCTGGCCGCGATAAGCGGTTACCTGGCAGCGGACTACCCTGGCCCTGAAGAACAGCGTAACGAGTTACTGGAACATTTACACCAGTTTGCCATGCATGTGGCTAATGACAGGGCCTCATCGGCGAGTGAGCCAGAGCCACAACCAGCACAGGCAGCAGCGCCAGCGGGTAAATCCATTCAGGATGAGAACAACCCTGCTATGGGTGTGTGGAAACCCAGTAACTAAGTAAAGTACTAAAACTTTGGACTGATTTTGGGCTGGTAAGGTCCGCTGAGAGCGATTAATATGATTAATTCGACAAGGGCTTAATCATAATAATTATTACAGTGAGTCATTACCATGCCAGTCTTAGCCTCCAGCCTGGCCAATCAGGGAAGGTCGGCAAAATTCGTTATTTTTCATATACTTGCAATCGTAACTATAGCGTTGTCTGCGTGTAGCAAGGACGAAGGAGTTCCAGCTGATAAGCCGGAGACGGCCATCGAGCATGCCAAAAAGCATCTGGATGTCCGCTACGTATGTCCTATGCATCCCAAGATCGTCAAGGACCAGCCAGGCAAAAACTGCCCGATATGCGGTATGGCGCTGGTCGAGAAAAAAATTGATCTGAGCAAGACAGCTTATCCATCGGTAACCCTCTCTGCGGATGTCATCCAGAAAATGGGGGTACGTACTACCACAGTTGAAAAAGGACAGTTATGGAAGTTCATCAAGACGGTAGGTTATGTCACTTACAACGAACGTCGTGTTAAGACTATTAGCGTAGGTACTGCAGGCTGGGTGGAAAATCTCAGTGTACGCACACTTGGCCTGCTAGTGAAAGAAGGTCAGTTACTTCTCGAGCTTTATTCACCGGAATTCCTGGAAGTTCAGAAGGCGTTTATCGCGGGCCAGAAGAAGGACAAGTCCGGAACATTAAAGAAATATGGCGCGCGTAAAGAAAGTGTTGGCCCTCGTGATCATTTACGTTACATGGGTGTATCCGAAAGCTTGATGAATGAAATTGCGCGTAAGCAAAAAGCCAGGCACCGTTTGCCAATTTACTCTCCTATGTATGGCACTATTATTCGCCATAACATACACAAGAACATGTATGTATATAACGATTTTCCCATGTTTACTATTGCTGATCTTACCACGGTCTGGGTAGAAGCCAATGTGTATGAACATCAACTGGAATGGATAAAGCGTGGTTTGAAAGCCGAGATAGAAGTAAAAGCGTTACCAGGAAAACAATTCGATGGACAACTTACCTATATTTATCCCGAACTGGATCCAAAGACGCGCACCATGCGAATTCGTTTACTGGTACCAAATCCGGATAAGTTATTAAAACCAAATATGTTTGCTGAGGTACGCATCTTTGGTGGGCCGAAGAAAAACATACTGTCTTTGCCGCGTGAAGCATTGATTGTCACCGGTGAGCGGGAGAGTGTCGTGCTTGATATGGGTAATGGAAAGTATCAACCGGTAGATGTCGTTACAGGTATGCACAGCCAGGGAAAGGTTGAAATATTGTCCGGTCTCAAAGAAAGTGACCAGGTTGTCGTTTCCGGGCAGTTCTTGATCGATTCAGAAGCCAACTTACAGGCCAGCTTTAGTCGTATGGGTCATACCGAGTAATCATCATGCTGGCCAAGTTAATACGCTGGTCGATTGATAACCGGGTTTTTATTCTGGTTACCACTATGATGCTAAGTGGCTGGGGCTGGCTATCGCTAAAACAGACTCCTCTTGATGCCATACCTGATCTTTCCGATGTACAGATAATTGTACGCACTTCATTTCCTGGTCAGTCACCCCAGGTAGTTGAAGACCAGGTAACGTATCCGATTACCACAACTATGTTATCCGTGCCTGGTGCACAAGCGGTACGTGGTTATTCCTTTTTTGGTGACTCGTACGTTTATATCGTATTCAAAGATGGCACCGATCTTTATTGGGCACGTACGCGTGTGCTTGAGTACCTCAACCAGGCGGCGGATAGTTTACCTGCGGGCATAAAACCGCGTATTGGTCCTGATGCTACAGGAGTAGGCTGGGTCTATTCTTATGTTCTGGAGGATAAAACCGGCCAACATGATCTGGCGCAGTTAAGAAGTCTGCAGGACTGGTTTTTGAAATTTGAATTACAAACGGTCCCAGGTGTCTCTGAAGTTGCCACTGTTGGCGGTATGGTCAAGCAATACCAGGTGATTGCCAATCCCGAACAATTACGTGCATATAATATTTCACTTTCAACTTTGGAAAAGGCGATAAAGCAAAGTAATGCTGAAGTTGGTGGTTCGGTTATTGAGCTGGCTGAAGCTGAGTATATGATCCATACGCGTGGCTATTTAACTACGCTGGAAGATATTGAAAAAATACCGGTTATCGTCAGTGATAATGGTATACCGTTATTAGTCAGTGACCTGGCGACTGTACAGGTCGGACCGCAAATGCGTCGCGTGGTATCAGACCTGGATGGTGAAGGTGAAGTTACTGGCGGCATCATAGTTATGCGATATGGTGAAAACGCTTTAACCACCATTAAATCAGTTAAAAAGAAAATTGAGGAACTGAAACAGGGTTTACCCAGCGGGGTAAAAATTGTTGAAACCTACGATCGTTCCAGTTTGATTATTCGCGCGGTTGATAACCTTTCTTCAAAACTGGTGCAGGAATTTATTGTTGTTGCATTAGTCTGTTTATTATTCCTGTTTCATATTCGTTCGGCCTTTGTTGCGATTGTTACCTTACCGTTAGGTATCCTGACAGCTTTCATCGTTATGCACTGGCAAGGTATCAATGCCAACATAATGTCATTAGGTGGTATAGCTATTGCCATTGGTGCCATGGTTGACGCGGCTATTGTTATGATTGAAAACGCACACAAGCATGTGGAGCGCTGGCATAAGGATAATCCTGAACAATCACTGGCAGGAAAAGAGCACTGGCAATTGATTAGTAATGCTGCCTGTGAAGTTGGACCTGCACTGTTCTTTTCTTTGTTAATTATCACCCTGAGTTTTTTGCCAGTGTTTACGTTGGAAGCACAGGAAGGCCGGCTATTTTCACCGCTGGCATTTACCAAGACCTATGCCATGGCAGCATCAGCTGGCCTGGCTGTAACCCTGGTACCGGTGTTAATGGGTTATTTCATTCGCGGCCGCTTACCTGATGAAGATAAAAACCCGCTCAGCCGCTGGTTAATTGAACATTATCAGCCTGCATTACAAAAAGTGTTGTCACAACCAAGACGCATATTAATTATTAGTCTGGTTGTTTTGGTTACCACTGTACTTCCTTTAGGTGGTATGAGTGGTTTACTGGCACCACTTAAATGGCCAGTGCAGTTTGTCGGTTTGGCCTTGGGTCCAACTGAAGAAGACAGTCTGCGTGCCAGCTACCTTGATACAATTTCTGACTGGCAGGTTTCTATAAGTCGAGGTTGGCAGTATACCTTTTCAGGCGTTCCTTTTATCGCACGTTTTGCTTCTGGCCTGGGTACAGAATTTATGCCACAACTGAATGAAGGTGATTTGATGTATATGCCAACCACCTTACCAGGATTATCCATAGGCAAAGCACAACAAATACTACAACAAACCGATCGTTTGATTGCGGGTGTACCTGAAGTGAAACAGGTGTTTGGTAAAATAGGTCGTGCTGACACGGCAACCGATCCTGCGCCATTAACCATGATTGAAACGATTATCCAGTTAAAGCCGCAAGATGAATGGCGGGATGGTATGACGCTGGAAAAATTGATCGAGGAACTGGATGCAACTGTAAACTTTCCGGGTTTAACCAACGCCTGGTTAATGCCTATCAAAACCCGTATTGATATGTTATCTACTGGAATCAAAACACCGGTGGGTATAAAAATTTCCGGTCCTGATTTACATGTGATTGAGCGTATTGGACGTGATGTTGAAAAAGCGATACTGAAAGTAAGGGGAACCACATCAGCCTATTCCGAACGTGTCACCGGTGGTCGATACATTGAGATTGTACCGGATCGAGATAAAGCGGCATTCCTGGGTGTTAGTATGCAGGAGATTAACGCAGTAGTCCGTGCAGCAGTAGGCGGCATTGATGTGACCTCTACCGTTGAAGGTGCCGAGCGCTATCCGGTTAATTTACGTTTTGCCCGTGAAGTGCGCGATGACCTGGATAAACTGGGAGAAATTCCGGTGATATCACCTACTGGTGCAGAAATCCCCCTGGATGAGGTGGCGGATATCAATATTGTTGATGGACCACCAATGCTGAAAAGTGAGAATGCACGTTTAAATGGCTGGACCTTTGTTGATATTCGTGGTGTCGATCTGGGCAGCTATGTTGAAAATGCTCAACGAACAGTGAGGAAGGAAATAGTATTACCTGCCGGATATTCCATTAGCTGGGCGGGCCAGTATGAATATTTATTACGCGCCAAAGATAAACTGTACCAGGTTATTCCTTTAACCTTACTTATTATATTTTTACTGTTGTACCTTACTTTTCGTCGCATCGCCGAGGTGGTGCTGGTCATGGTAACTGTGCCATTTGCCTTAGTGGGCGGGTTCTGGTTTGTGTTTCTGCTTGGATATCACATGTCAGTGGCTACGGCAGTTGGGTTTATTGCACTGGCCGGGGTTGTGGCCGAGTTTGGAATAATCATGCTGGTCTACCTGGACAATGCAGTAAAAGAACGCCAGTTAGCCAACCGTTTAAACAGCCAGCAGGATTTGATTGCTGCCATCATGGAAGGTGCCGTGATGCGGGTGCGGCCCAAGGCAATGACTGTTGCGGTGATTATCGCTGGTTTGATCCCGGTAATGCTGGGTTACGGTACTGGCTCCGAGGTGATGCAGCGTATCGCTGCCCCTATGGTGGGTGGCATGGTTACGGCACCATTATTATCGCTGTTTGTGATTCCGGCTATTTACCTGCTATGGAAACAAAAAGAATTCCAGTTTACTTGATCAGGATCAGTTTCAGGTTTCCTTCGTTGTGAAATATTGTTGGCTGCTTAATCCTTAATAACAGGTATATGAATCATGAAAACCTCTCAATGTAGTAATTTTTTCAAGCTGTTGCCAGTGACGATGGCACTGGCATTTTTTTCTATTGATAGCTTTGCCAGTAGTATATCTGTTGTAGAACCCTACGCGCGGGCAGTTGCACCGGGCCATCCTAACAGTGCAGCCTTCATGGTCTTAAAAAATACATCAAATCAGGATCGTGCCCTGGTTAATGCATATAGTGATGTGAGTAATGCTGTTGAGTTGCATACACATATAAAAGAAGGTGGCATGATGCGTATGCGACGAGTTGACAAGATTGATATTAAGGCGGGTAGTGAAACAGTATTAAAACCAGGTGGTTTGCACATAATGTTTATTGGCCTTAAGCAACAGTTAAAAGTAGGTGACAAGGTTGAACTGAAACTTGAGTTTGATGATAAAAATACTATCACCTTACAGGTGCCTGTAAAAATGGTTGCCGGTATGCAAAAGAAACATATGCACCAGTAAGTCGCGTTCCTCTATCTGTTTGAAGGCATCTTTTTGAATAACAAGCGATACATAGTACCAGTGGCTTTGTTTCTGGTCATCGGGTTGTTGATAGCGGGAATATTGTTTTTATGGCCAGCAATTTTAAACCATGATAACAATGTAAAAGGTTATCCAAAGTTGGGCGGCGACTTTACCCTGCAGTCCGCGGAAGGTCCGGTTTCGTTATCTGATTACCGGGGTAAAGTCGTCATTTTATACTTTGGCTATGCTTTTTGCCCGGATGTTTGTCCGACCAGCCTGGGACTATTATCACTGGCGCTGCACCAGTTAGAACCGCAGGAGCTGGCAAGGGTACAAAGCTTTTTTATCAGTGTCGATCCCGAGCGCGACACGGTAGAAAAGTTAAAAGTTTATGCCAGTGCTTTCCACCCGAACATTATGGGTATTACCGGAAGTGCTTCAGAAATAGCTAATGTGGCTAGTCGCTATGGTGCTGTCTATATGAAGGTTGAACTTCCCGGTTCTGCATTGGGTTACGCGGTCGACCATTCCTCACGATATTACATAGTGGGACCAGATGGGGTGGTACAAAAGTTCATTGAACATGGCACCAGCCCTGAAAATATAGTGGCGGGGATACGGGAGGTACTTCGTGGAAACTAGTTAAAGGAATCGCTATTGGGTAAGGATAGCCAGAAAGAGGGTTTCTTTACCGATGACAGTTTTTGATCCGTATTGAAAGACCTTTATATGAAATTTTTTATAAGACTATGGTAGCGACAAACACGCTTTCCTAAGAACAAAAAAGGGGAAAGAATAATTTCTTTCCCTCCCTTTACTGCGCAGTATATGACGCTTTATTTATAATTATTATTTATTGTTATTGTTAATTTTCCTTACACAACCGTTACACTTGTTCGGGTTGTGCCCAGCACCTGGCCGGTAACCCAGTGAAGAATATCGGTTTCAATCAGGTAAGTTCCCCTTGATGTGGGTTCAAAGATAATGTCATAACGTTCTGCCGAGCAGGCGCGAATTTCCGTAACGCTGACCGGTCTTGGCAATGGTCGCCCATCGGAGGAGTAAATCTTTCCTGTAAGTCCACCAAAGCGAATCCGTTGCGGGTGATAACCGGCACATACATAACGTGCCAGTAATTTCTGGCCACGCTGCACGGTTGCAGAAATGGGCGGCAGGTTCATGGCCGAGTTTCCACTGCCATCAACACCGGTGATAACGAAATAGTCAGGATTCAATTCGTTCAGGCCCACATCTCCGCCGCAGGTGCCCGCCGTCCAGGGCAGGGTATGCCAGGAAGAATCGATTTCATCTACCACCCAGAAGGCCTCTACATCATAGCTTGGTCCACCCGAGAACAGTCTGCCCGGACCTTCGGGGGGATCCACGATTAGGGCACCATACATACCCATTTCCGCGTGCAACACGGTGTTGGTGTGGCAATGATAAAAATAAGTACCGGCACTGGCAGGACGCCACTGGTAGGTATAGGTACCATTGGCAACATCCCAGGAGATGTGACCTACACCATCACTGCGGTATTCCGGTTCAATGCCATGGTGATGCACGGTATGCATCATCATCATGCCAACACTGAGGTTGGTATGCACAATGTCACCCTCGCGTACGCGCATGGCCGGTGAAGGAAAGGTACCACCGCCCATGCCGCCACCGCCGCCGCCCATGCCACCCATCATGTTGCCACCGTTATCGCTGAAGCCCCACATGGTGACAGTGTTGCCATCATCCATGGCCAGAGGAATGTTCATGTCGATACCCAGGCTATAGGTTACATCGGCGTTGGTTAAACCGGGTGTGGCGGGTGCATCGGGATAAACGTAACAGGCACCGCCGCCCATGCCGCCACCACCGCCACCACCACCATCCATGCTGCCGGAACTGGTAGTTGTGGTTGATGTATCGGTTGTTGAATCTGAACTGCTGGATCTTTTTCTCCATCCCATCGTCGTAATCCCCCTTACTCAAAGTAAATGTCAGTTAATGCGCCAAACATGTACAGGCCACCGCCCGCGGTTTGCGACATTTCCGTGTGTAGATGCATTGGATAAATGCCTGTTGTGACAGGTGGCCATGCATCAGGTGGGGGCTCAAAGGGATAGATGGCATCGAACTTGCCCATGTTGCCTTCAAGATAAATACAGTCCTTGGACCAGACATCATCACGTACCTGGCCATTTTCGGTTAACCATTCCATGTGGTTGCCGTGGGTGTGTACTGACTGGTGGCACAGGCCGGGATTTAATACCCGTATCAAGGTGCGATCCCCGACATGGCCATGTAGTGCGGAACGGGGATCAGCCATGGCATCAATAGTCGGATCATGGGCACCAGGGGCGCCGGGTGGCCGGGCACTCAGACCATTCAGTGTGAAATAACGTGGGCTGTAGCGTGAACCGGGAGTGTTGCCATTGCGGATGGCGTTATGCCAGACCGGGTCAATATCATGGAATACCCAGAAATACTGTTGTACGAAGGTGGGGCTACCATCATACAACTGGTTATTACTGCCATTAGGCATAATGGCCAGTCCACCATGTAACCCAACTAATCGGTTGTATGGCGCATTACGGGCATCATAATAAAGGTATGAACCGGGGGTACTGGCCACAAATTCAACGGTACGTGATGAACCGCCACTGATGCGGCCACTGTCTACCAGGCCATCAATCTTGAAACTGGTGCTTCTGCCCAGCGTGTTGACGATACGAATACGTACCGTGTCGCCTTCCTGCACAACAATCTGTTCACCGGGAACATTGAGAAGGTTGGAGCTACTACTGAAGCCGCGGAAGTAAACATTCACTCCGTCTGGCTGGGTGATAAACCCATCGGTTACGTACAGGGTTTTTTCTATGGTTGCCGCATTGGCACGAGGGGACCAGCTTATTAGTCCGGTACTGCCAAGAACGGCAGTAGCAAAACCGGCACCTCCCGCTTTCAGGAAGTTTCTTCTATCCACATTATTTTCCTCCAAAGGTTGTAGGGGGTAATACTTTTTAATGCTTTTTTATTATTTTTATTGCGGACCTAAATATGCATTAAATTTATGAGGGGATAAACTACCTATATAACTAAGGTCTAATATTATGTAAGTCTAAAGTGTGAGGTAATCCACTGATTTATAAAGACACATCGAAAAATTAGATAGAATTAATCAGTAATTTGTATAATTATATTTGAAATATAAATATATCCACACCTTTTTAGTATGGTATTCATCTTTAAAAGTATTAAATAAGGTCTACAGGGATAAAACAGGTGCGTCGAGTCTTTCCTGGATTTCACGCAGATCATTTATCTGCTCTTCCCAGTAACGCGGGGTATTGAACCAGGGAAAGTGCATGGGAAAAGCTGGGTCATGCCAGCGACGTGCCAGCCAGGCGCTGTAGTGAATTTGCCGTAAAGCCCTTAATGGCTCAATCAGGTTGAGTTCAGACACGTCGAATTCACAAAATATGCTATAGCCCTCCAGTACCGTATTGAGTTGCTTGCTCATTTGTATAGCATCACCTGACAGTAGCATCCACAGGTCCTGGATTGCCGGTCCCATGCAGGTGTCATCAAGATCAACAAAATGGGGGCCATTATCAGTCCAGAAGATATTGCCGGGATGACAATCACCGTGAATCCGGATATTGAAAGGCATGCAGGATTCAAACTGGTAGTTGATCATTTCCATGATTGCTTCCACGGCGACCTGGTAGTTGTGCTGCAGGTAATCAGGGACGAAGTCGTTTTCCAGCAAAAACCGGATGGATTGATCACCGAGATAGTGTGGCGTGAGCTTATGGCGGTACTGAAAGGGCTTGGTTCTGCCGACAGCATGAATGCGCCCCAGGAAACGCCCCAGCCATTTGAGGTGCTCCAGGTTATCCAGCTCGGGGGGGCGGCCACCACGCTTTTCAAAAACGGCAAAGCGGTAACCCTCATACAAGAACAGGGTTTGACCATTTTTCACAAGAGGGGGGATGATCGGGATCTCGTTCTCCACCAGTTCCAGGCTAAAGGCGTGCTCTTCAAGTATCGCCTCGTCACTCCAGCGTGCCGGGCGGTAGAATTTGGAAATGATATCCCTGCTGTCATTTAGCCCGACTTGATAAACGCGGTTTTCGTAACTATTTAAGGCTAACAGGCTGCCGCTGACTTCATAACCGATGGACTCAAGTGCACTGAGTATCACATCGGGCGTCAGGTTGTCATAGGGTTGCTGGATGTGAGCTTTATCGTTCATCCACTGGCCTGTGTTTTGTTGTCAGCTGCTTAGTCATGTAAGATTAACACGCTGTTTTATCAGTAATCTCATTATCAAGTTAAGGTAACACGTCCATGTCCAATCCGCTGCTGGAAATGAAGGGGCTGCCCCCGTTTTCAAAAATTAAACCCGAGCATATTGAACCAGCTATCGATACCTTGCTGGCAGAAAATCGTAACAAGCTGAAAGAGCTCTTAAACAGCAACGAGCAATTTACATGGGATAACCTGGTAGAACCGCAGGACGAAATGGAAGATCGCCTGAGTCGTGCCTGGTCCCCCGTCAGTCATATGAATTCGGTAGTTAATTCAGATGAACTTCGCGAAGCCTATAATGCCTGCATGCCCAAGCTCAGTGAATACGGTACCGAGATGGGGCAGAACGTTGAACTGTATAAAGCCTACAAGTCTATTGCTGAAGGTGATGAATATAAAAGGCTGGATGAAGCTCAAAAGAAAGTCATTGATAACGTGTTACGCGACTTTCATTTGTCAGGTGTGGATTTACCACAGGATAAGAAAAACCGCTATAAGGAAATTAAGCAGGAACTTTCCAGGCTCACCACCCTGTTTGAAGAAAATATCCTTGATGCGACGCATGGCTGGCATAAACACGTTACTGATGAAGCCTTGTTAAAAGGATTGCCAGACTCTGCTATTGCCATGGCAAAACAGGCAGCAGAACAAAAAGAAATGGAAGGCTGGTTGTTTACCCTCGACTTTCCTTCTTATTACGCAGTAATGAGTTATGCGGATAATGAAAAGTTACGTGAAGAAATGCATGAAGCCTATGTGACACGCGCATCGGACAAGGGCCCCAATGCCGGCAAGTGGGATAACACGCAAGTAATGGATGACGTTTTAAAACTGCGTCATGAGTTAGCAAACCTGCTCGGTTTTAAAAATTACGCGGAACGTTCATTGGCTACCAAGATGGCAGAAAATACCGACCAGGTGTTATCGTTTTTGCATGATCTGGCCAAACGTTCCAGGCCAATGGCTGAAAAAGAGTTACAGGAACTAAAAGACTTTGCCACGAAAGAGTTTGGTGAAGAGCAACTTGATCCCTGGGACCTGACGTATTATTCAGAAAAACTACGTCAGCATACCTATTCCATTACCCAGGAAGAATTGAAACCCTATTTTCCGGAAACGAAAGTTATACCTGGCATGTTTGAAGTGGTAAAACGTTTGTACGGATTACATATAGAAGAAGTAGATAAAGTCGATACCTGGCATGATGATGTACGCTTTTATGAAATTCGTGATGCAAAAAATAATTTGCGTGGCCAGTTTTATCTTGACCTTTACGCGCGCGCCAAAAAACGTGGTGGTGCCTGGATGGATGACTGTATCGGGCGACGCAAGTTAGCTGATAACACGATCCAGTTCCCGGTTGCCTATTTAACCTGTAACCTGACACCGCCAATTGGTGAAGACCCTGCCCTGTTTACGCATGATGAAGTGATCACGTTGTTCCACGAGTTTGGTCACGGATTGCATCACATGTTAACCAGGGTTGATTACATAGATGTATCGGGCATCAACGGGGTTGCATGGGATGCAGTAGAACTACCCAGCCAGTTCATGGAGAACTGGTGCTGGGAACGTGAAGCGCTGGATGTGATTGCCGGTCATTATCAAACCGGCGAAGCCATGCCGGACGATCTTTATCAACGCATGTATGCAGCAAAGAACTTCCAGGCCGGTATGCAAATGGTGCGACAACTGGAATTCTCATTATTCGATTTTCGATTACACGCAGAATATGATCCGACCAGGGGCGGACGGGTACAGGAAATTCTGGACGAGGTCAGAAAAGAAGTGTCAGTAGTTAAACCCGCTGCGTATAATCGCTTCCAGCATGGCTTTTCACATATCTTTGCTGGTGGTTATGCTGCCGGTTATTACAGTTACAAGTGGGCGGAAGTACTGTCAGCCGATGCCTTTTCCAAGTTTGAAGAAAACGGCATTTTTGATGAGAAAACCGGGCAGCACTTTTTGAAAACGGTACTGGAGCAAGGTGGAACCCGTGAACCTATGGCATTATTCGTTGAGTTCAGAGGCAGGGAGCCTCAAATTGATGCCTTGCTGCGCCATAGCGGCATAGCTGCTTAAAAATTTAGAGATTTCTCATGAAAAAAATTAAAACAATTATCTATATAAGTATTCTTGGTTTGTTTGTCGGCACATCATATGCCGAGTCTATGTTTGTTACAGACCGGGTGTTACTCGGTGTTCATCAGCAACCTTCAGAAAACAGTCCGATTATTCAATCCATTCCCAGCGGTACCGCGGTGGAAGTAAAGATCAGGCAAGGTGACTTCACGAAGGTAAAACTGGTAAATGGCACTGAAGGCTGGGTTAGCAGCAAATTCCTGATGAATGAGGCACCTTCTACGGCACAATACGACAAGTTGTTTGCTGAAAATCAGAAAAATCTTGAAACATTAAAAAAGTTAAATGCCACGCTCTCGAAACGCGAACGTGATGTACAGATCTATCGCGACGAGTTATCTAACGCTAAAACCACTATCAAGGAATTAAAAAAGGCTGGCAAGGGAACAGAAGTAACAAAAACTGTTGCTGATCCTGAGCAGGACAAAAAACTACAGGAAGCCGAAACAAAAATTGCCGCACTAACAAAACAACTTGAAGAAATAAAAGCCGCATCGAGTAATTCTGTAGATAGCGAAGAAGATGTCAAAGCCGCATTGAAATATGCAGAAGAAGAAAACGCAGCATTGCAGGCACGGATTGCTCTGGCTGTATCTAATCTCAGCGGTGAAAAAGCCCCAACCCCTGAAGAACTTGCCGGCATACGTCCAAGTTTTCCATTATGGTACTGGTTGTTAATGTTAATCGCGTTAGCCATCGGTATAGCAGGTGGAGTGATGTGGATGGATCACCAGGCGCGCAAGCGCCATGGTGGATTCAGGGTGTAATAAAAGAACATGAAATATAAAGATCTGCGGGACTTTATCAGGCAGCTTGAAGAAAAAGGCGAGCTTAAACGCGTAAAGCAGGAAATTGATCCGAACCTGGAAATGACGGAGATCTGTGATCGCACCCTGCGTGCTGAAGGCCCGGCAATCTTGTTTGAAAATCCCAAAGGTTCAGACATACCCGTACTGGGTAATCTTTTCGGTACACCGGATCGTGTCGCTATGGGTATGGGTGAAGAGTCAGTAGATGCGCTTCGGGAAGTGGGCAAGTTACTGGCATTTTTAAAAGAACCTGAGCCACCGAAAGGTGTAAAAGATGCCTGGAGCAAGTTACCTGCATTTAAGCAGGTACTTAACATGTCACCGAAGGTGGTAAAGAAAGCACCCTGCCAGGAATTTGTTTTAGAAGGTGACGAGGTTGATCTCTCCAGGTTGCCGATTCAAACCTGCTGGCCAGGAGATGTTGCACCATTAATTACCTGGGCATTGGTTGTTACCAAAGGCCCCAACAAGGAACGACAAAACCTTGGCATTTATCGCCAGCAAGTCATTGGCAAAAACAAGGTTATCATGCGCTGGCTGGCACATCGTGGTGGGGCGCTGGATTTTAAAGACTGGTGTGAAAAACATCCGGGGGAAAAATTTCCAATAGCCGTCGCACTGGGTGCAGACCCGGCAACCATTCTCGGTGCCGTTACCCCGGTACCTGATACCTTGTCGGAATATGCCTTTGCCGGATTGTTGCGTGGCGATAAAACTGAAGTAGTGAAATGTATCGGTTCGGATTTACAGGTGCCCGCCTCCGCCGAGTTCGTACTGGAAGGTTACCTGCAGCAAGGTGATGAAGCAGATGAAGGTCCTTTTGGTGATCATACCGGCTACTATAATGAAGTTGAACGTTTCCCGGTATTTACCATTGAACGTATCACACACCGTAAAGATCCCATTTATCATTCAACCTACACAGGTCGTCCGCCGGATGAACCGGCAGTGCTTGGTGTAGCCCTGAATGAAGTATTCGTGCCCATATTGCAAAAACAATTTCCTGAAATTACTGACTTTTATTTACCACCGGAAGGCTGTTCCTACCGCGTTGCGGTAGTCAGCATGAAGAAGCAATACCCCGGGCATGCCAAGCGGGTGATGCTGGGTGTCTGGTCGTTCCTGCGGCAGTTCATGTATACCAAGTTCGTGATTGTGGCCGACGATGATGTCAATGTGCGTGACTGGAAAGATGTGATCTGGGCCATGACCACGCGTATGGACCCGGCACGAGATACCACCATCATTGATAACACACCAATTGATTATCTTGATTTTGCCTCACCGGTTTCAGGGCTGGGCTCAAAAATCGGCTTCGATGCTACTAACAAACTGCCCGGGGAAACCAACCGCGAATGGGGCAAACCCATTGTCATGGATAAGGAAGTGAAGAAAAAGATCGATGCGCTATGGGATGAACTGGGTATCTTTGAATAAGTATTAATAGTTAAGCGTTTACTTATATTTTGCAAATTGCAGCAAATAGAATTATTTCGCTTACTTTTATTGTTTACCTGGCAACATTAACCTAACCTTTCCGGGTTGTTTCTTCCACAAGCAAGTTATTTCAAGGGAGCAAGTAGCTTCATAAAGCTATTTAAGAATAATAACAATAAAATATACCTCAATATTTTGGACCGCCTTATGGCGGTTTTTCTTTGCCACGATTTAAAAGCTTAGAAGTCTCCCGTATAGTATGGTTAATTAACTATCAAACCATAATGTATAAAGAGGTAAGGCATGCGTACTATCATGGTATTAAATGCCAAGGGCGGGTGTGGTAAAAGTACCATCGCGACTAATCTTGCCAGTTACTATGCGTACAACGAAGAAAAAAACGTAGTACTTGTCGACTTTGACCCACAAGGCTCCAGCCTGGAATGGTTAGCGGCACGTGGTGAGGAATGGCCGGAGATAAAAGGAATTGCCGGTTTTAGAGACAGCGTACGTATTCCCAAATCGGTGGATGTGGTTATTTTTGATGCCCCGGCGCGCGTTCAGGGCAAGGAACTGGCTAACCTGGTAAGACGTGTTGAAACCATTATTGTCCCGGTATTGCCTTCTCCCATTGACATCCGCGCTGCCGCCCATTTTATAAAAGATCTGTTACTTAACGGCAAAATTTCCCGCAAGGAAACCAAGGTAGCTGTGGTCGCCAACCGCGTTAAGGAACATACCTTAATCTACCAAACGCTTCATGCTTTTCTTAAAAGTTTAAAAATCCCGTTTGTTGCCACTTTACGTGATACACAAAATTATATTCATGCTGAAGAACGCGGTGTAGGTATCTTTGAAATGGCACCCTCAAAAGTCTGGCACGACCTGGAACAATGGGAGCCACTGTTAAAATGGTTAAGGAGTAAAAGAAGCCGGGCAAGTTAACAGGTTTTATAAATGTCTGCTCCCGACCCATACCAGAACAAACGAAGCGCATTCAGTAAATGCTGAATTAAACGCCGAAGGCGTTTCTACAGTAAAACGGACATCCAGGTTGTCTGTTTTTCACAAGATTTAATAATAATCACACCAGTATCTTCGTCATTCCTAATCAGGATTGACAGCTATTTTGCCATCAACTAAAGTAAGTAAGCGTACTTACTTTATTTAGAGGCTTAAAAGTGCAACAAAAACGAGCTATTGATAAACAATCCAGTTTGATAAAGGCTGGCGCCAAAGTCATTCATGAACAGGGCTTTCACAGGACATTACTTTCTGATATTGCCAGAGAAGCACAAGTTCCACAGGGTAGTATCTATTACTATTTTAAAACCAAGGATGATATAGCTGTAGCAATTATCAGCGAGCGAGTTAACCGTTTAAATAAGCTCTTAAAAAAATGGGATACATACATCAATCCTAAGAAGCGACTCTATTCACTGATTCAAGTTTGGGTTGAAGACCGAGAGATAGATAGTCGTTATGGATGTCCTATCGGCAGCCTTTGCTATGAATTAGCCAAGAACCGCGGGCAACTCAGTGATATGTCTGCCGAGCAACTACGCATACTTGTAGCATGGTGTGAATATCAATTTCGAGAGTTGAATAAACCAGTTCGTAAAGCCAAAGACCTGGCTGTTCATCTTATGTGCGCACTACAAGGGGTGAGTCTGCTTGCTAACACGTTTGAGGATGCAGAGCTTATTCTTCGTGAAGCAGATCTGCTTAAACGCTGGGTTAAAGATTTATAGGGAAAATAATAAATATTTTGAGGGAACAATGTTTAATACCATAATACACAAACCATTATGGAACTTTAATAATCACAATGAAAGGGGAATGACAAAAATGAAAATATTACGATACATTCTAGCATCCATTGGAATTGTAGCTGCTTTATTGTTTAACAACGTTCAGGCTGAAGAGTTAGCACCTTATGGAACCGCAAAAGTTGATATGCACAAATATCCAAAACTGAATGCTGTATTTGATGTTAATTATGAAGACCCTAACAAACTCCATATTTTAAATGTTTTTTTACAAAAAACATCAGGAGCATTAAAAGGAGATATGATAGTAGTAACTCATGGTCCTGAGTTGCGAGTCTTTGCGAAAGAGAACTATGAAAAGTATCAAGGAATAGTTGATAAGATGGCTGCATTAGCTGAAAACGGCATTAAGTTCCACATGTGTAATAATGCCATGCGTGCTGCTGGTTTTAAGCCTTCAGACATGCATGGATTTATCACTGTTGTTCCAGCCGGATTCCCAGAAATCGCTTACCTTCAATCAAAAGGCTACAAATACATAAACCCGTTGCCTTTATCTGTTAAAGATGTTCGTTATATTGAACATCCAGAGTTAAAAAAATAAAAATAGTAATACGTTTTTGTAATTAGGCACCCTGGTTTGGGTGCCGATATCAAATTTAATCTGTTGAGAATATTAAATGTATCAAAGTACTATTTTGTTAATTGTAACTACACTTACACTACCTATCTTTAATGCAGCTATAGCGAATGAACCAGCCCCGTGGGGACGCGCCTCTATAAATCAGACAACGTACCGTAATCAAAAAGTTGTATATGATTTGGATGCGAATAGCAAAGAACGTTTAGCTAATATACTTGCTCGTACTGGTTACCTAAGTAAACTTAATGGTGATGATCCATTTGATAATAAAATCATTGTTGTTATTCATGGTGATTCGATCCCTTTCTTTTCAATTAAACATACCAAAAAATATCGGGATTTAATGGAGCTTGCCTATAGCCAAACCTTAAATGGAACGATTGAATTTCGTATGTGTGAGGCATCGGCACATTTACGTGGATATGAATCCAGCGATATTCATGGTTTTGTTAGCATGGTACCCATGGCAGATGCTGAAATTATCCGCCTTCAAAATGCTGGTTACTCTTATATGCGCTGACACCATCAGCATTGGTGGGACTGTATCTCAGTTACAAATAATGAAAATTAAATGACCGCTTCTGGCCGCTAGCAGACATTACAACCAAAATTTCTGCTATATTTGTCTCATGAAAAAGCTTCTGATATTTCTACCGGTTCTGTTCATTACCGCCTGTGCCACCAGCGTGAACGTTGACTACGACCCGCAAACCAGTTTTGCCGGGATAAAGACCTTCCAGGTACAGGCCAAGCCGGAAGCAATACCCAGTGACCCGCGGGTCAACAGCCCTTTCATGAAACAACGTATTACTAAAGCGATGGGCGACCAGTTGACCCTAAGAGGCATGTCGTTTGTAAAGAACAGCCCGGATGTGCTGGTGAAGTACCACCTTGGTATCGGGCAGGAACTGGAGTCAGATGATTCAGGCGTTTCTGTGGGGATAGGTACCTCCAGTCGTCATACGGCAATCGGTTTTGTCTATGGTTTCCCATTGGCAGAAGTGGAAACGGTTGAAAACCTGGTTATCACGGTTGACATTGTTAATGCGGCAACTCAGCAGCTACTCTGGCGCGGTTCACTGGCACGACGCCTGTATGCAGGTAGTACGCCTGAGTCAAACACGGCGCTGATTAATGGTATGGTCAAGGAAATACTGGACCAGTTTCCGCCCCGATAAAGAACACATTAGTGTATAAACTTCTCCCCATTTTACTTTCCTTAATCATTTGTTCATTTCCTGCCATTGCCCAGGTATACAAATGGGTTGATGAAAGCGGGGTGACACATTTTTCCGAAAGCCCGAAAGATGCACCCGGTGAGGCTTACACCGTCATCCAGGAAAACAAGCAAAAACCAGGTAATGATGAGGTTCACTCCGAAGCTCGCCAGGACATACAAAATAAAGAAAACGCGGAAGAACAGGAAACTGCAAGTACACAACAGGGTTGGCCGGAATGTGAATCAGAACTCTGTGCGAAAG
>JARRJY010000003.1:0-16510 GCA_037388705.1 Gammaproteobacteria bacterium | reverse complement strand
ACTGTACCACGCAGGATTGTTCTGACGCGCTTAAATTTTCCAATGATTGTAAAACTATGTTGTGCATGGGTGATCGGATTGATTTTGAAAAGAAGATCGATACTGAACTACAACGGCTGGCAAACAAAAACGAGGTAAACAAAGAGCCTGAAGAACCGGTTAAGGAAGAAAAAGAAATATTTTCAGATAAAGAAATACTGGAAAAATGCAAAGAAGAAAGAAACGTAAAATGCCGGAAAAATATTGAGTATTACCGCAAGATATATAACGGGACCAAGGAAGAGAGAATACAAGCCTGGCAAGAATTGCGAGACTCAAGAATAAAGCGAAAAGAGAAGAAATAAAAACAATAATTCATTTGCAGTTCTTAAGCCCCGACTTCAAATCAGGATACTTCAAGGTAATATCCAGTTCATTCATCATCCTGGAATTATCCATACGGCGTGACTCTCTTAAATAAGACAGCATGCCTTCACCAATTTTTTGTTCTGCTTCATCCCAACCAACCAGTGGTGGTCGTGGCAGGTTAAAGAAGTCGGCCAACGTTATAAAATATTCAGTCATGTTGCTTTCACATCCATCACTGACATTATAAATGTTATCAGCCATACCTTTGCTGGCCGCAGCAGCACATACCTGCGCAAGGTCATCGGCGTGTATACGATTGGTTTTGGGAGCAAGGTCCTACCCCAGGCTCGCAGTTGCTGCTCCATATCCAGGCGGCGACGAGCACGGTCTACTTGTGGATTGGTTGGGGTTTCTTCATTAACCAGTGCACCACGACAGTCACCGTATACTCCCGAAGTACTGATGGCCACGATACGTGCAGGCAGATTGTTTTCGTTTATGGCAGCAAGAAAATTTTCAACGTGGGTATCAGATTGACCATGGCGAGGTGGAGGTGCGAAGTAGTACACCAGCGCCTGCTGCAGTGGCAGGTTGTTCAGGGAATCCGGCTCCGCCAGGTTAGCACGGATCGGGGTAATGTTATGTGCCAGCATATCCTGTTCAGATTCGGCACTACGTGCCAGGCCAGACACGTTCAGTTCTTTTTCCTGCCAGATAGCGGCCACTCTGCGACCGATGTCGCCAAATCCGACAATAACCACTGAGTCGAAGGGTTTAACTTTTGTATTCATTGCGAGATAATGCGCCGCCTTGTTGTTGGAACCTGAGTATTTTCATGAGTTTTTCTGTTCGCGTCGAGCCTAGCGGCCATATTTTTACTGTTGAAGAAAACGAACCCATCCTGGATGCAGCTTTACGCCAGGGGTTTGCGTTGCCTTATGGCTGTCGTGGTGGCGCCTGCGGTGCCTGTCTTGGCCAGTTGCTGGAAGGCTCAGTTTCCTACCCAAATGGTGATCCTATAGCACTGGGGGAAGATGAAAAAGCCGCTAACAAGGCTATTTTCTGCCAGGCAGTGGCGACCAGTGATCTGGTAATTGAATCGAAAGAAGTGGGTGCTGCCAAGGATATTCCGGTTAAGACACTACCCTGTCGCATCGAGGTAAAAAAACAACTGAGCCACGATGTTATGTTGCTGGAGCTGAAATTACCTGCCACCGAGCGTATGCAGTTTCTGGCTGGCCAGTACATCGACTTTCTTTTGAAAGACGGTAAGAAACGGACATTTTCCATCGCCAATGCCCCGCATGACGATGAATATATCGAGCTGCATATTCGTCACATTCCTGATGGCCGTTTTACCAGCCAGGTGTTTGACGAGATGAAAGAAAAGGACATGATGCGTATCGAGGGACCAAGGGGTAATTTTTTCCTGCGTGAAGATTCCAACCGTCCAATTATTTTCATGGCGGGAGGAACCGGCTTTGCTCCCATTAAAGGCATTATTGAACATATGAACCAGGTGGGTATCGACCGCGAGGTTCACCTGTACTGGGGTGCAGAAACAGAAGAAGACCTGTATATGAATGACCTGGCACAAGGCTGGGCTGACAACCATGACAATATCGAATACATCCCGGTGTTATCTGGTGACGATGTAACAGGCTGGCAGGGGCGAACCGGTTATGTCACGGATGCGATTGTCGAAGATTTCGACGATCTGAGTAATTACGAGATTTATGCTTCAGGTGCACCGGCAATGGTGTATGCGGGTAAAGATCTGTTCATGGCCAAAGGGCTTAACCTTGATAACTATTACTCGGACGCTTTTGAGTTTGCGAATGATTAAGCCGTGACTTAATCATTATGTCGCATTGCCAGTAATAATCCCTTCTTGTAACAGTCTGCTGCGGTTTCTTTTTCATCCATTTGTTCCAGCAACAGGGCAAGTTCTTTATAGGTTTCCGGTTTAGGCCCGTAACCTAAACTTGATTCCAGGAAACTTCGCGCCTGTCCCCAGAACTTATTATAAATACTCAGGCGACCCAGGCAGAGTAAAAGCTCCGGGTTGTTTTCTTTGCCTTTTAACCAGCTTTCTGCCGTGTGTAATTGTTTTTCTGGTTGTGAGGATTTAGTTTTTCCGTACAGATGAACGAGTTCATTATCCCAGTGATGTTTTATGCTGTCTTGTAACAGGTTTTCACAGCGATCAAAATCTTCAAGCTCTAACAGGTTTGATGCATAGTTTTTTATGAGCTTTGTATTATCATGCAGCTTGCCTGGCATGCGGTTCCATACCTCGTACAGGCGGCCCTTGTTTCTTGTTGCCGAGGCCATATCCAGCATGGCGCAATAGACTATAATGGTAATCCTTTCGTACTCGTTGTTATCAATGACTTTATATTTTTTCAGATCAGGTAGTAATGCTTCCAGGTCACCCCAGCTTTTAAGTTGCTCGTAGATCTTGCTGAGTAATAACAACACGTGTGTATGCTTGGGGGCAATGGTTCTCAGGTGAACCAGGGTTGCCAGGGCCTGTTCCATCTGGTTGTGGGCAATTTGCAGTTCTGCCTGGGTAAGTTCTACGGCCATATCAGCTTCAGGCATACTTTTTAGTGCTTCCGACAGGTAATGATCACGCCTTTCCGGTGCATCAAGTTTTTGTGCGGCACGTGCCGCGGATAAATAATTCAATAACGGCATATCATAGTCTTCGACATGACGGGTTAATGCACGTTCAGCCTGTTTCCAGTGGCCTTGTGCAAGCTCAATCATGCCACGGCGTAATGAATCACGTGCCTTTTTGTGTCGTGAGGTTAAACGCCAGTTATGAATTTTTTCTTTCATTCCCCACGTTTGTGAAACAAACCGGATTAGAAAATACAAAGCTGCAAACAGTAGAATCTGTAAAGTAATAAACAGTGACAGGGTAATTTCCACGGTCTGAAAGCCGCGACCAATCAGTACGTATCCCGGGTCCTGTTGTGCCAGCAGGCCAGCTATCACGGCAATAAAGAAAATAGCCAGTATGTAAATCAATAACTTCATAGTTTCACTTTTTCGGGCGTTTCGACAGGTTTTGTTACCGGGGTGCTACTTTCAGGTTTTTTATTCTGTGGTTCGGCGGGTTTTGAAGTTGCTTCACCCGCTTTTTCATTCACCTGGTTTTTATTTTCCTGATCAGGCTTTTTCTTTTTCGGTACAAAACCGTTAACACGATACTGTTGTATAACTTTATAAGATTGACTGATATCAGGAATTTCCGGGTCAATTTTATTTTTCGTTAACGCCCTGAGTCCTTCCAGCAAACTCTGGGTAGTTTGTTGTTCTTTATCAAAATAGGTTTCGATCCATTGTATTGCCGTGTAGATGCTATCACTGTACAGGTTGTTGTTACCTTTTAACAAAGCAAGGCGCGCCTGTTCCAGCTGCAGGTATAGATTCTGTTGCAGGAAATAAAATTGTTCAGGTGGAATTAAGGGTTGTACTGCCTGCGAATGATCTCGTATCTTGATCAGGCCTTTGAGATCTTCCCACATGGCTTTTGGTAACTCGTCCCAGCTTTTAACCCGGGAAGCTTCTGACGGTTGCCTGGCACGTTTTGCCACCGTTGCCGGGTCCGGGGTCTTCATTGCCAGTTGTGGAACCTGTTTTTTCAATGCACTGATTTGTAGTGCCATGCCGGCCAGGTCAGGTTGCTTGATGGCACGTAAAGCCTGCGTTTGCTCAAGCAGTACCTTGCGTACTTCAATTAGTGCCGGGTCAGCTACTTCCCGAAGACGTTCATCCGCAGCCTCCATGGCGGCAATGGCAGTGGTGATATCTTTCTCAAAAATCAGGCGGTAATTGGCCAGTTTGACAAGATATTCTGCTTCAGCCAGTAACCAGTCATTTTTAAGATGGCCGCTGCTTTTTAGTAGTGCAGCAAAGCTGCGTTTTAAATCATTATGTTGTTCTGTTAACGCATCCAGTTGCTTTTGCTGATCTTCGCTCTGATATTTTTGTGCACGTGTTAACTTGTCTACCTGGGCAGTTAGCTTTTCAATATCTTTTGAATTACGGCTTTGCTGCTGTTGGTATTGATACCAGGCACTGTATCCACCACCGATTACAACCAGCAACAGGATAAATAGTGGTGCCAGCCATGGAGAAGATTTTTTACTCTGTTTCTTTTGTGCAGGATGGGCAGGTTTTTTATCGGCCTTTTGCTCTTTGCTTTCCTGCGTGTCTTTACTTTCTGTCATCTGGGTTACGAATCCCTTATCGGTTTTTGATTAGTGCTTGAAGTACTGCTTCATCGCCCGGCTCATCACTGATAATAGCAGGCTTTGTAAAACCAAGTTTGATGGCTTTTTCAGCCTGGCGCGGATGGGTTACCGCAAGTTGAGTATCGAGTAATGTATCCATTAAAGTTTCACTGGTCAGAGCCAACAGGTTATCCAGCGCCTCTCCACTACTGATTAGAATTATATCCAGTTTAAGCTCTTTTAGTGCGTGCTGTAACACATTATCAGGGCCGGGCCTGGGCAAGTTACGCCGGTAAGCCGCGAGGTATTCGACGTTGGCACCGCGTTTTTGTAGTTCATCACCCAGCAAGGGACGGCCACCTTCTCCACGTACAATTAATACTGACTTACCAGTCACATTTTGTAGTTGTGGATGTGAGAGCAGACCCTCGCTGTCGAAGCGTTCACCGGGAACAATGTCTGCCGGGTACTCCAGTTGTTCCAGTAAGCGGGCCGTACCTTTACCCACCGTGGCGATCCGTGCATTTTTTAATAATGGTTTTATGAGCGGTATACCCAGTGTTACCGCGTTATTACTGACGAAAATAATAATATCGTATTGCGATTGCGCAGGTCGCTGAGGATCTTCAAGGGGTTCTATATTAATAAGCGGAAACGCCAGGACAGTGGCACCCTGATCCTGGAGTAATTGGCAAAGATGTTGGGCCTGATGCTCAGGTCGGGTAATGAGTATATGAAGTCCGTTGAGAGTGCCCGACATAGGTTAGTCGTTTGAATAGAGTTCCTGGAGGATTTTATCTGCACCACGGCTGAGCAGGTCTTCGGCAAGAACAGTTCCCATTTCTTCAGCGTTTTCTGGCGGGCCGGCAATATCACCGGTAATCAGGGTCTTGCCATCTACACTACCTACCAGACCACGCAACATTACGATGTTTTTCTCGAACTCCGCGTAACCGGCAATCGGTACCTGGCAGCCGCCATTTAGGCGAGTATTCATGGCGCGCTCGGCCCGTACCCGGATCTGGGTTTTGGTATCGTTGAGTGGTGCGATCAGGTTATTGATGCGCGCATCGTCGTTACGGCATTCAATACCGACTGCCCCCTGCCCAATGGCCGGCAAGCTGACCGATGGATCCATGCATTGCTTGATACGATCTTCCATGCCAAGGCGCTTCAGGCCTGCGGCAGCGAGGATAATGGCATCATAATTACCGTCATCAAGCTTTTGTAAGCGAGTATTCACATTGCCACGCAGACTGATAATTTCAAGGTCAGGTCGGTGGGCGGCAACCTGTGCCTGGCGACGCAGGCTCGAGGTTCCCAGCTTTGCTCCCTCCGGTAGTTCATCCAGTGAGCCAAATGTATTGGAAACAAAGGCGTCGCGCGGATCTTCACGCGGGCAGATCACGGGTAAATGCAATCCGGATGGCAATTCCACCGGTACGTCTTTCATGGAGTGAACCGCAATATCTGCATCTCCCTCCAGCAGTCCAGTTTCCAGCTCCTTGACGAACAGCCCCTTGCCACCGACTTTAGCCAGCGGGGTATCGAGGATCTTATCTCCCTGGGTACTCATTTTTACCAGCTCCACCTCCAGGTCCGGGTGGGCTTGTTGTAACATGCTTTTTACATATTCAGCTTGCCACAGGGCAAGCTGGCTTTTTCGGGTTGCGATACGGAGGATATTGCTCATGGAAATTTATCTATAAAGTAATTTTATATTAAAAATAAATAAAATCGATTAACTTGATGGAGAAATAACGCTAACTTAGCGGTCCTAAACAAGAGTCGGGCACATAATACACGAATTCTCGGCTTTCTGTTTGCCCGATGAAAGTAAATTGAAGTAGGTTTAGATAATGAAAAAGTTCACGTACCTGTTATTAAGTACATGGTTACTGGTTGCACATGTTGCCATGGCAGGAGACCTGCCACAGCTTAAGGAAACACACGATCTTTATACACTGGGCGAAAAGGCCAATAAAAAAGACTTGCCTATCCTGGTGATGTTTTCACAAACAGGTTGTGCCTACTGTGTTGTTCTTGAAGATCAGTATCTACGCCCGATGTTAAAGAGCGGTGATTACAGGGACAAGGTTATTATTCGCAAGGTAAAGATCGACGGTTTCGATACCCTGCGTAATTTCGATGGCAGTGAAATTGAGGCAAGTGATTTTGCCGGAAAATACCGTGCCTACGTTACACCAACTATGGTTTTCCTGGACCACAATGGTAATGAACTTACCAGTCGCTTGATGGGTGTGGGCACCGAAGGTTTTTTTGCTGCTGAAATTGACCAGGCAATAGATACTTCTCTAAACCGCTTACGCTCAGTTGCCCTGAAATAAACCCAAAGCTTACGCCTACGTCATATCTTTCATGATCTTTCTTAGTGAAGGTAAATGTCGCCGGCTCACATCGAGTTTGGTATCACTGCCTTTTAAAACCAGTTTGAAGTGACCGTTACTGTCACGTTCCAGTGCCTTGAGTTGATCGCGAGCAACCAGGGCATTGCGATGAATGCGAATAAAACTTTCCTTAAATTTTTCTTCCAGTGACTTCAGGGCTTCTTCAATAAGCACCTGTCCATCTTTGTAATACACGGTGACATACTTGTGTTCGGCATGAAAATAATAAATATCATTCACATTTATTAACCGTAAACCACCCTGTACACGGGCACTTATATGGGAGGGTTGTTTTTCACTGGCTTCCGATAAGGCAGTATCTTGTGCCGGTGTTAATCGTTTCGCTTTATTCAGGGCTTCCTGCAAGCGTTCTTTTCGTATCGGTTTTAATAAATAATCAATGGCATTGGCATCGAAGGCCTGCAGGGCATATTCATCATAGGCCGTGGTGAAAATGACTGCTGGTGGATTTTCACACTTATACAAATGGTGTGCTGCTTCAATACCGTCCATGCCTGGCATACGAATATCCAGCAATACAATATCCGGTACATGCTGCTCACACAATGTTAGTGCCTGTTGGCCATTACCTGCTTCGGCAACAACATCACCTGCTGCCAGGTCACTGATTAATGTTTTCAGGCGGCTACGTGCCAGTGGCTCATCATCAACGATCAGAATCTTCATCGTTTTGTGTTTCATAAGGGAAGTTCAGGATAACTTCATAATAATGGTCTTGTTCATTAAGCTGGATATCGGCTTTGCGGTGATAAAATGCCTGCAGGCGTTCACGAATATTTTCCTGGGCTAACTGGTTACCATTGTTTCTGGCTGGCATGCCGGAAGCCGGTAAAGGATTTTTTAAACGAATTTCTATGCGCTTTTTCTTGATTGAACCGATCACATCGATTACACCACCTTCGGTTAAGGATTCAATGCCATGGTAAATGGCATTTTCCAGCAAAGGTTGTAATGTCAGTGGAGGTATCAATGCATCATCGGGAAGAGAGTTGGTTTGCCAGTTTACCTTCAGGCGATCTTCACCAATGCGTAAACATTCAATCTCGATATAACGCCGGCAAAGATCCAGCTCTTCTTTCAGGGTAAAGCGTTGTGAAGCATCGGTTAAGCTGGCTCGAAACAGGTCAGATAAATTTTCCACGGCCATTTCAGCCTGCTCCGGTTGGCTGCGTGTCAGGCTGGCAATGGTATTCATGCTATTAAACAGGAAGTGTGGGCGAATGCGGGATTGTAATGCCTGCAACCGTGCCTGTGACTCCGCCTCTATGCGGCGTCGCCACTGGTGTTGGACATAAAAGTAGCGAAGTACCGGTCCGCTGATGATGGCGCCAATCACCAGGTTACGTACCAGAAAATACATGTGTTTCTGGATGCTGATATCTACCTTGGGTGTTAGCCAGTAGGCTCCCTCACTGATCACACCAATGACCAGTAACATCATGAGATAGCTGAGTAGCGCGGTCTGGGTATTGTTGAAGTGGCGTAGCCAGGGACGGATTACGCATAACACTGCCGCGGTGCCAAGTGCACACCACTGTACAAACAGTGAAATCAGCCCAAGGTTTTGCCACCTGATATCGCTGGGCTGGCTAAGCGGTGCCAATGCCAGCACAAATGCAAATAACTGGGCAATAATCACCACCACAAATACAGTTCGCATGCCGCAGAAATTGGGCAGGAACAGTTCGTCATTTTGTTGTTGGCGAGGTTTCAAGGAATTATCTCTAATAAGTTGTTTTTCTTTTATTATTAGTACTTAAACCATACCCCATCAACCGTTATACTGCACCCATTTCTCATATTTGCATAAAGACGTATAGCCATGAGCGACACAGATAACATAGACAAACCCTGGGCCGGCCGGTTTACCGCCCCAACCGATGCTTTTGTCGAAGCATTTGGTGCTTCAGTGGGTTTCGACAAGCGTATGTACAAGCAGGATATTGCCGGCTCGAAAGCGCATGCGCGTATGTTGGCGCACGTGGGTGTACTGACCGATGAAGAATGCAAGAGCATCATAAAAGGTCTTGATGAAATCCAGCAGGATATTGAGCAGGGTAACTTTGCCTGGTTAACCGAGCTCGAAGATGTGCATATGAATATTGAGGCACGTCTTACCGATCGTATTGGTATTACCGGCAAAAAACTCCACACCGGCCGGTCGCGCAATGACCAGGTCGCAACGGATATTCGTCTTTACCTGCGTGATGAAGTTGATATCGTGCAGGCTGAATTATTACGTTTGCTGGAAGGCCTGGTGGGGCTGGCAGAAAAACATGCCGATACCATTATGCCGGGGTTTACCCATTTACAGACTGCGCAACCGGTAACGTTTGGTCACCATATGCTGGCATGGTGTGAAATGCTGGTACGTGACCGTGCGCGTCTTGCGGATTGTCGCAAGCGGATTAATGTCATGCCATTAGGCTCGGCTGCGCTGGCAGGGACCACCTATCCGATCGACAGGGAGTTCACTGCGAAAGAACTGGGTTTTGATGCCGTGGCAGAAAACTCGCTGGATGCCGTCAGTGATCGTGATTTTGCCATTGAGCTGGCTTCAGCTGCTTCATTGATCATGATGCACCTGTCACGCTTCTCGGAAGAGTTAATCCTGTGGAGTTCAGCACAGTTTGATTTTGTCGACCTGGGTGACAGTTTCTGTACCGGCTCAAGTATCATGCCGCAGAAGAAAAATCCTGATGTGCCGGAACTGGTCAGGGGCAAGACCGGGCGCGTGGTTGGTCACCTAGTGAGTATGTTAATGCTCATGAAAGGCCAACCATTGGCATATAACAAGGATAACCAGGAAGACAAGGAACCCTTGTTCGATACACTGGATAACCTGAAGGGTTGTTTGAAAGTGTACGCTGACATGATGCCGCAGATTGAAGTGAAGATAGGTAACATGCACGAAGCTGCACGTAGTGGTTTTTCAACCGCTACTGACCTTGCTGATTACCTGGTACGTAAAGACGTTCCGTTCAGGGACGCGCATGAAATTGTTGGCAAGGCAGTTCGCTTCGGTGTGGACAACAACAAGGATCTGTCTGATATGACACTGGAAGAACTCAGGCAGTTTTCCGATGTGATCAGTGATAACGTATTCGACGTGCTTACGCTGGAAGGTTCCGTTGCAGCCCGTAACCATATTGGTGGTACCGCACCTGACCAGGTTCGTGCTGCTGCGGCAAGATTGAGAAAACGCCTGAAGGCCTGATTAACCTGCCTGTGAGTCGAAAGCCGGTACGTTTGTTACCGGCTTTTTTTATAACTGTTACAGAAACTGCTTTGGCTTGCTTTGTATGGCCGGCATGATGCCGCTCCAAGTGCTTGAACTGTCATTCATTATTAAATAACCAAGCTCTAAAGTAAGATAAAAGTAGTATAAATTGTTAAAGAAATAGCCAAGAGTGCCGCAACATAAATTACCTACATAAAAAGTAGGTTTTCCGGAGTTTTGTAAGGTTATTTATCAATAAAAAAATAAACAATCATTAATAACAAAGTATGTTCTTCACCTAATTAGAGGAGTGGTCAATGAGGAATAATGCGGTATTTGTTGGGGTGTTGTTATCGTTTTTTGTAGCAACAGAAGCATTGGCCAGGGACTTAATTTTTACAGCGCCACCAAGGGAAACAAAAGAAGCTGGCCAAAAGCTCTACGGGCCGATAGCCGATCACCTGTCTAAATTACTTAACACCAAAGTTGTTTATGAGCACCCGAACAACTGGCTCAAGTATCAGCGTGATATGCGTAATGATAAATATGACATCGTATTTGACGGGCCGCATTTCGCATCCTGGCGTATCGCGCATCTCGGTCACGAACCACTTGTTAAATTACCGGGTCATTTGCAGTTTGTACTGGTTACCGATAAAGACAATAACGAAATAAAATCATCCGCGGACATGATAGGTAAAAGCATGTGTGGTATTTCACCACCCAATTTATCAACCCTGTCCATGTTAAAACTTTATAGTAATCCCGCTCGCCAGCCGATGATTAAAGGAATTAAAGGTGGCATGGGAAAAGTGTTTAAAACCTTTAAAGCGGGCAAATGTGATGCCGCGGTATTACGTACCGCGTTCTTCAAAAAGAAACTCAAAAAGGAACAGCAGGACAGCGTAAAAAAAGTTGTTTTGAGTAATAAAATGCCAAACCAGGTAATAACCGTTAGCAAACGTATCAGTAAAGAAGCTAAATTTATTATCCAGAAATCATTGACCCAGGGTGTGGGTGTAAAATCAACGAAAGGAATACTTAAACGCTATGCCGGGAAAGCGAAATCGTTTATCAAGGCAGAGACTGTTGAGTATTTACCACATACCGCGCTACTTGAAGGTGTGATTTTTGGTTGGTAAAAAATAAAGCTACAACCTTAAACGGGTTGTAGCTTTATTAATTTTGAATGTCTGCTAGCGGCCATACCAGAACGAGTAACTCGGGTTCAGGTAGAGTTTATCGGTTTTTTTCATCTATATAATTTTACGCGGCATTACTGGATTGTTTGTCGAGCATTTCACGTGCACGCATCATGAACAGGCCGACATCATCACCTTTTTTCCATTCGGCTACCCCAAAACTAACTTTAATGTCGGATGGTTCGAGTTCTACATCAGGTACGTTAAGTTTTTCTATACGTGCACGGACTTTTTCCGCAATGCCATTGGCATCATCATCATGCGTTTCCGGTAAGACCATCAGGAAATCGGAATCGTTAAGACGACCAATGATATCTGCCCAGCGCATTTGATCATTGAGCATATGGCTGATTTCAATCAGTATCTTGCTGGTATCTTTAGCAAATTTGTTTTGAATACTGTCAAGGTTGGTAATCCGCATAATAATCACGGAAAGCGGATTGTTATAGCGACGGCTGCGCGATACCTGGGGTTCCAGGCTCTGGAACAGGGCTTTCTTGTTTGGTAAACCGGTTTCTTCGTCAATGGCACGCAGATCCTTGAGTTCTTCCTGTAGCTCGTTGCGTTGTTGCATCAACATGCGCAGGGCAGAAACATCTGTCAGGAACTGGGCCTGGCCGGAAGGGTTAAGTTGCTGGGTAGTGCATATCAACCAGGCTTCATCATCTGAGTCGGTGGCGGGAAGATGGATAGTACCACTGTCACCAAATAGCACTTTGAGTTGCTCGTCGACTTGCTCGGCGCTTTTGTCTTGTAACCCTTGTGCACGACTGCCAAGCATTTCGCTGAGGCTGTCATTCATCCAGCGCACAGCCTTGTTCTCATCCAGCAGCAAGATGCCAACCGGACATGATTCCATTACCTGGGTGAGTGTTGAGGTATCCAGCTTATCCAGCATATTTCTTCCCTAAGCTTCCTGTTGAGTTATTTATTTATAATAGAGGAAGTATGGCAGGGGTGGTAAAAAAAGTTAAGCCGTAAATATTTCGTGTATATTATGGTTTACTGATTGAGCTGGCATGAGCCAGCTAACATACTGATTTTTTTGAAGAAAATAACAACACCGCTACCAGTCAGGCATGCTGCCTGCTAGCAGGCCAGTGTTTTACTCGTATGCGACCCGCATTTCCTTGATGATCTTTTCCAGATCAACTTCCCATTTTTTTACTACAGGCTTCAAATCGGGATCAGACTGCTTGAGTAACAGCATCGGGTTACTGGCTATCATCAGGGTTTCTTCACCTTCAGCAAATATCGCGATTTTTAATGGCAGGTAGGGGATCAGGTAAGGATACTTTTTGACAAGTCGGGCATTCTCTTCGGCCTTGCCATAAAACACAACGCGGTATTTATCGGTTTTGTATCCCATTGCGGTTAAACCGATATCGACACGTTGGACACGACTGACTTTATAGCCATGTTTTTTTATGGTTTCCTGGAGTTTTAACATGGTTTCCGGGAATGAAGAGGCTGAACGTGCCATATGCAGGTCAACTGCATAACTTGGTGTACTTAGCAGTAACAGTGCAAGCAGGCTATAGAGGGTTTTCATAATGTCGCCTCCTCGATGATTGAGGTATACGTGTCATGCATTTCAGTACAAAGTCTATCCAGCTCGTAGTTGTTGAATAGTCTACTGAGGCGTTTGGGGTTAACAGCATAGACATTTACTTTGCCATTTTCTTCTACTGCGGTTACTCGGCAAGGCAAGAACAAGCCGACACGAGGATCAACTGCCAGTGCATCATAGAGTAACTGGAAGTTACAGAAGTAAATGATGACCTGTTTCTTGTTTTCCTTGCCTTTTTCCACCAGGCCCTGGTCAAGTGTTTGTTCACGAATAATACGGAAGTTTTTACCAATGGCCGCCTTGGTAATGTTTTTTATCGTGGTTTGCAGATCATAGGGTGATTCAAAACTTATGACATCTTCACCCGCATCGGTGTCGCGGTTTTTATCGAATGGTACTTTCTCAAAGCTTCGAACATATACCACCACATCATTGATATCCTTCTCACTCAGCCCCTGTTTCAGGAAGGAAACCATCGGGGTACCTTCGCGGCCATTCATCAGGGCTGCCTTGATGATTTGATCGGATGCCGCTGCCAGGAAACCGGAGTTACTCAACGCAGGTGGAATGATGGCAAGATCTCGTGGACGAGAAAATGTCACACCGGTACCTTTACCACCTTCACCGTTGGCACCATGACAGGCAGCGCAATGTTTTTGGAAAAGTTGTTTGCCGTGTTGTAAATCGCCGGTAATTTTTTCCCTGGGTGGAGCCATTGGCTTGCCAGGTGCCCATTGACGAATGTGTTTTACCAATGCACTGATTTCATCATCACTGAGTTTTGTGAATGCCGGCATAATTCGACCCGGACGACCATGGCGAATAGTTTTGGCCAGGAAATCATCGGTAATGCCATACTGAAAATCTGGTAAGGACAACGGTACACCTACACCACCACTGCCGTTAGCACCATGACAGACGGCACAATGGGTATCATAGAGTTGTTTACCGGATGGTGCGCTATTGGCTGATAGCGAGAAGACCAGCAACAACAGGGTTAATAAGGTTTTCATGCTTTGTGTCCCGTTTTGATTCCCCAGTATTTTAGGGGGTGCTAATGTTGTTTCATTGATGCAGATCAAGTAACCAGTTATTGCTGGTGAGCATAGCGAAGCCTGGAACCCCTGGCTGTTTGATCTAGCCATACTATGTGCAGGTGTCCTGCAGGATCAAAAGTGATACTGGGATTACTTTGTTGCCCTTTTCCGGAAGCGGGCGTTACCAGTTGATCATCGCTCCAGCCAGGTGACTGTCGGTAGGATAACCAGATATCTGCGCTATCATCACGGGGATCATCCCAGGCGACATATATTTTGCCCTGCTGGTTAATGGCAACAGCAGGATGCCATTGTGGCTGGTTTTCACCCAGCATATCCTGGACGATTTCGTCTTTACCGTAAGTTCTTCCACCGTCGGAACTGACGGCAGCGAAGATATCATAACCGCCGACAAAATTACGTTTATCCATCCAGCTGGCAACCACCATGTTCTTTTTATCGCTAGCTAAGGCAACCCTTGTTGCCCCGGTGCCACGTCCATATTTAACACTTCTTGATGGTGGAAGATCATTAAGCAACTTTTTGCCTGTAAAATTTTTCCCATCAGCGGAAAAACTCGTGTAAATCCGGGTATGGCCATGTTCCCTGTCTTCCCAACCAATAGCAATACCCTCTTGAGTTGCAGTAACACTTGGGTAACTTTGGCGGCGTGGGGCAGGGGATTTATCAACTATAACAGGTTGACTAATTTTTAGTTGTTTATTTTTAAGCGTTATTTCACTTAATACAACCTGTTGATTAGGTCTGTGATTTTGTATCCAGCAGGCAAAAGTTTTGCCTTGCGGTGTCATCGTTAACGTTACCTGTGAAGAGTTATGACTATCCAGTAAAACAGCTTTACCAACTTGTTTGTCATTAGCCAGTGATATCCATACTTGCCCGTTTTGTTCCCAGGCAAGTAAAAACTGTTGTTTGTCGTAGGTAATAATTGTTGGCTCGTAAGCTTCAAAGTCTGTATTACTGATCGTTATGGTCTTGGCAAAATTTTTCTGATCATAACGTTTAAATGCCATGTAAACATGGGGTTTGCCAGTGCGGTTATCTTCCCAGACGACAGCGATACCTTCATGGTTGGCGGAAATATTTTTTCGTCCCGGCGTATCAAGGTGATGGAAGACACCCGCTTGATGTAGTGTTACGTTGTTGGCTTTGCTGAAAGTTATCTCATCAGCATAAGATATACTTGATATTAATATTATTAAGAGTAAAAATTTTCGCATCAGGGTAGCTTTTGAAAATCGGCAATGGACATGGTTTTGTAATAACCACCACGTACATATTTATCAAAGCTTATAAAGTCACCAGCAGTTTTATAACCGGGGGCACGGAATAACACCTCACCCTGTGGTGACATGTAAACAAATAGAGGAGTTGCAAAGGCATTTAAACGGGCACCCAGCTCAAGCTCGGTGATACGTTCACCGCTGGGTAAAGTTAATCGTTTACCACTTTCAGCATCCACATAAACCAGTTCATAATTTTTTAAAAATAGCTGCTTAACTTTTTCCTGGGAAAAAGTTTCCACATTGGTTTTGTCACACCAGCCACAACCATAACGTCCAAAATATAAAAATATATTTTTGCTGGATTTGTTTGCCTGTTGCAGACCCTGATCGAAGGATACGAATGGATAGTTATCAGGCGGTTCAGCGATAACTGGGGAGCTTATAAAAATTATTAAATATATCAGCCATTTCATAATGTCATATTATAGCAATATTTTTTGTAACCATTGTGAGATATCATTAATTTCATCAGGGCAGACACCGTGCTGCATAGAATAGCTATGCCATTGTACATCAATGCCAGCCTGTTCCAGGAAGTAACGGGAATCATCACCAAGATGATACGGAACAACCGGATCATGACTACCATGACACATCATGACAGGTATATTGCGATTAGCGTCTGATAAGTATGATGCAAAATCTTTTGCCAGCGGCAGGTAGGTTGATAATGCCATAACTCCAGCCAGGGGTTGTGCAAAGCCTAATGCAGTATAGAGTGCGATGGCACCACCCTGTGAAAAACCTGCCAGGACTATTTTATTACTACTTATACCCTGTTGCTGCTGTTGTTGAATTAATGCGGAAACCTGCTGTGCCGAAGTTTCAATGCCTTCTTTATCTTCCTGGTTGGTAAAGCTCATGGAGTACACATCATACCAGGCAGGCATGACAACCCCGGCATTAATGGTAACTGGACGTTGTGGTGCGTGGGGGAAGATAAACCGTATACCATTTTCATCAGGAAGATGTAATTCCGGAACAATGGGTTTGAAGTCATACCCATTTGCGCCAAGACCGTGTAGCCATATGACACACTTATCAGCATCACTATCGCCAACTTCCAGGTATTCAAGTGCAGTAGTACTCATCAAATATAGAAGAACAGTTTTGTAAACGTGGTATTACTCTATATATATGTATTACGAAATAC
>JARRJY010000002.1:0-65054 GCA_037388705.1 Gammaproteobacteria bacterium | reverse complement strand
AAAAAAACTAAAGGATAACGTTATGACTAACTTCCCGCTATGCTCATCTTCTCGATTAACCATGAGCCAGTCTGGATATTACCGCGCTTATCTACATCATTTCCTACATAGATTAGTTGTTGATACATATTCTGCAAGGTACTGGCGATGGTAATTTCTTCCACCGGGTATTGAATCTCGCCATTTTCCACCCAGAAGCCACTGGCACCACGCGAGTAGTCACCGGTAACGATATTAACGCCCTGCCCCATCACCTCGGTAACCAGTAAACCTGTACCCATTTCTTTCAACAACTCTTCCCGGTTTTTATCATCACTGTTAATAAACAGGTTATGTACACCACCAGCATTACCAGTTGTTTGTAGTCCTAACCGACGTGCACTGTAACTATCCAGTACGTAACCCTGCAGCACACCATCTGCTACCCAGTTGCGGTGTTGCGTGGCTACCCCTTCATGGTCAAACGGGCAGCTACCCAGCGCAGCAACAAGATGGGGGCGTTCATCAATTGTGTAACGCCCAGGGAATACCTGTTGTCCTTTTGCATCAAGCAAGAAAGATGACTTGCGGTACTGACTGCTACCACTGATAGCCCTGATCATGCTGGCCAGTAATCCCCGCGCCACTTCTGCGCTGAAGATTACTGGCGACTGACAGGTAGGAATTTTCCTGGCATCAAGCCGGTTAACGGTATGTTGCGCCGCCCTTTCACCAACACTTTGTGCGGACTCCAGCTTTGCCGGCTCACGGGCAATAGTGTACCAGTGATCACGTTGCATGCCGTTTTCGGTTTCACCGATCACGGTACAGCTTAAACTGTGTCGTGAACTGGCATAGCCACCCATGAAACCGTTACTGTTACCATAAAAACGATAAGCATCATGCGTGCTCACTGCTGAACCTTCTGAGTTGGTTATGCGCTTGTCAAAGTTCCGTGCTGTATCTTCACATTCCCTGGCCATTTCAATGGCGGCTTCAGCACTGATGTTCCAGTGACAATACAGGCCCAGGTCAGGAATATCTCTGGCCATGAGCTCGGCATCCGCAAGGCCAGCGTATGGGTCTTCTTCGGTATACCTGGCAATATCACAGGCAGCTTTCACGGTTTCCCTGATGGCTTCCGGGGTAAAGTCGGTAGTACTTGCGGATCCTTTACGTTGCCCAAAGTAAACGGTGGCGCCGAGGACCTTGTCGCGGTTATGCTCAATGGTTTCCACTTCACCCAGTCGAACGTTGACCGATAAACCGGACTCAACGCTGAGACCTGCCTCGGCAGAGCTGGCACCCTGCTTGCTGGCTTCGTCCAGCATCATTTCAACGGTCTTGTTATACAACTCCTGGTCAAAAGCGTCAGAAGCATCCTGGCTGGTTTTTGTAAAAAGGTTGGGCATACTCAAATTCACTAATTAATGGTTAATCATGCCATTCTACTGGTGCACGGGCACGAGAACAAATGCGATAATACACCCATGAATAACGAAGTTGATGACTTTCCAGAATACGATGATACTGATGAAAACCGGGTTTCGAAAACCCAGGTAAAACGAGAGTGTCATGACCTGCAGGAGCTTGGCGAAGCCATGAGCAAGCTGGAGCCTGCCGCGCTGGACAAGATCCCCATGGATGACAAGATCCGCGAAGCGGTTATCACTATCCGCAAAATGAAAAAAGGTGGCGCTTTAAAACGCCAGATCCAGTACGTTGGCAAGTTGTTACGTAACACCGATCATGAGCCCATCCGTGAAGCCTACGACAAGGTCGTTGACCATTACCGTGAAGATGTAAAACAATTCCATAAGCTGGAGAACTGGCGTGATCGCCTGGTTGAAGAAGGTGACAAGGCGCTGGGTGAGTTACTGGAAGAAATGCCGCAGGTTGATCGGCAACATTTACGCCAGCTGATCAGACAGGCCAGCAAGGAAAAACAGAATAATAAGCCCCCCAAATCCAGCCGGGAAATTTTTAAATACCTGAGGGAACTTTCCGGGGAAAGTTAGTACCTGACCGCTGGCGTTTCGATAGCCAGGCCATTACCCCTGGCATATAAAAAAGACTTCAAGACTGATATATTCAGGCGAACCCCGGTCAAACGGCTTGGCACGGAACGAACGGAAACATTCTTCGAAACGTCCATGCAATGGTGTCATCTTGCCACCACCCAGACGATATTCGGGAAAACCATTACTGTGTCCCTGGCTTAGCACCTGGCCACGTAATCGCTGGCCAGCATATATATTAGCTGGTGCCGCCTACGGTTAGTGAATCGATTTTTAATGTTGGCTGACCGACACCGACTGGAACACTCTGGCCTTCTTTACCACACACACCAACACCGTTATCCAGTTGCAGATCATTACCGACCATCGATACTTCATTCAGTACTTCCGGGCCGTTACCGATTAATGTTGCACCTTTAACCGGGCGGGTCACTTTACCCTTCTCAATCAGGTAGGCTTCGTTAGCCGAGAATACGAACTTACCAGAAGTAATATCCACCTGGCCTCCGCCAAAGTTAACGGCATAAATACCTTTATCTACCGAGGCAATGATCTCCTGCGGGTCATGTACACCGGGCAACATGTAAGTATTGGTCATGCGCGGCATGGGTAAATGCGCATAGGATTCACGTCGACCATTACCGGTTGAGGCTACACCCATTAATCGTGCATTGAGCTTATCCTGCATGTAACCTTTTAATATACCCTTTTCTATCAGCACGGTTTGCTGGCTGGCTACACCTTCATCATCCATGTTTAATGACCCACGTCGGTTGGCCATGGTGCCGTCATCAACAACGGTGCAAAGAGGTGAGGCGACCTTCTGGCCAATTCTGCCACTGAAGGCTGAACTACCCTTACGGTTAAAATCACCCTCAAGTCCATGCCCGATTGCTTCATGTAATAACACGCCGGGCCAGCCTGGACCTAACACTACGGGCATACTACCTGCCGGTGCATCCACTGCCTCCAGGTTAACCAGTGCCTGGCGAACTGCTTCACGCGCAAAGTTCAGACCACGTTCTTCTTCAAGAAAATATTCATAACCGACACGGCCACCACCACCGGTACTGCCCTGTTCACGACGCGAACCGTCCTCGGCTATCACGCTGACGTTCATTCTTACCAGCGGGCGCACATCTGCATTCAGTGTCCCGTCACTGGCGGCTACCATGACGATATCCTGTACCCCTGACAGGCTGACAATAACCTGCTTTATACGTGGATCCTGTTTACGTGCTTCGGCATCCAGCATGCGTAACAGGTTAATCTTGTCTTCAGCTTTCATGGAGTCTAGTGGATCAGAAGGTAAATAGAGTTGATGTATATCAACTGGTTGCCATGCTTTTACCTTATGATTCTGACCGCTGCGGGCAATGGCACGGGCAGACTGTGCTGCCTGGGTTAACGCTGGCAAAACAATTTCATCTGAATAGGCAAACCCGGATTTTTCACCACTGACAGCGCGGACACCGACACCCTGTTCGATATTGTGGCTACCTTCTTTTACGATACCATCTTCCAGCACCCATGATTCATGACGTGTTGCCTGGAAATAAAGATCCGCATAATCCACGTTATGATGCATCAGGCTATCAAGTACCTTTTCCAGTTCCTGGTCACCCAGGCCGGAAGGCGCCAACAAGGCTGATCGTGCTAATTCGATATTACTCATTTATTACACCTCGGCAATCTTGCAGGGGATCTTGCGATGCTCAAGTGCCGGAAAGTTTTTACGGGTATTGGTAACTTTATTCCTGTCGATTTCGGCAATAACAAAACCGGAACCCCGCGACAGTCGATCCAGTACATTACCCCAGGGATCAACAACCATACTGTCACCATAAGTTTCGCGACCATTTACATGATAGCCACCCTGTGCTGAAGCGATCAGGTAGCTGAGATTCTCAATAGCGCGGGCACGTACCAGTGATTCCCAGTGAGCTGCACCGGTAATGGCTGTAAATGCTGCAGGCAGGGCGATGATTTCTACGCCATCATCGGCCATGCGGCGAAACAGTTCAGGAAAACGCAAATCATAACACACCGCCAGGCCAAGCTTGCCAAACGGCGTATTTATGACAACCGCTTCGGTACCAGGCTCAATTGTCTCAGACTCGTTGTAGGTTTCATCCGTGTTTGGCACTTTTACATCAAATAAATGTACCTTGTCATACCGTGCAACCTGTTCGCCTTTATCGTTATATACCAGGCATGCCGCACGAATACGATGATTATCACTGGCAGCTAATGGAATAGTGCCACCGACAATCCATACCTTGTTTTTTTCTGCCTGTGTCTTCAGGAAGTCCTGGATAGGTCCGCTGCCTTCCTGTTCTTTAACCTTGAGCTTATCATCTTCTTTTATCCCGATGATAGCGAAGTTCTCGGGTAACACGATTAACTCGGCACCCGCATCAACAGCCTGGTTTATCCAGCGTTCTGCTTCTGTCAGGTTTGCGCTTACATTCGGGCCTGAAGCCATTTGGATTGCTGCTACACGTGTCATTACCTACCACCGTTTTTATCAAAAGATTTCTGGATAACTGAAAGTTCAATCTGGTTTATCTCACTGCCTGGTACCAGTTCCATAGCTTGCGAAGAAATACCCAATGAAACCAGCCAGCTGCGTAATTCACTCACCCACAAAACACCTTCTTCACCACCTGGATATCTTATTAATAACCGGTTACCGGGAAACGCCTGCATCTGGTTAATGGTTTCCCGTATGGGAGGCATGTTAATCACGGTTTCGGCACTACGAGGAACAGCCCACTGTTCTGCAGTAATAATACGGATATTGTCAGCGGCCTGGCAGACTGCTGCCAAAAAAATATAACCGAGGAAAACAATCTTGGAGATTTTCATATACATTGATCATACCATTTTTCGATAGCATGGACATCTTGAAGTATACCGGTAGCGTACAAGACACTTTATAATTCCATGCTCTTACTCATCACCAAGACCACTATCTACAGGCCTGGCTTCTTCAGCTGGAATATCAATTCGCTTGATTATTGGTTTTTCCCAGCTACCAGTAACTTTATATTTCCTTTCCGTGGCTTTTTCAATTTCCTTACCCATCAGTTTCTCGAACAACAGTACTATTGCACCAATTTGAGAACCAAATAACACACCACTGGCAACTGGCAAGGTATCGCCAACCTTGGGCACTACGGATACCAGCTGATCATAGTCTCGTTTCACCAGCCCTGTGCGGCCTTCAAGTTTGACATCGGCCAAAGAGCTTTCAACGTGTATAGCTTTCGTAAAGGCATCACCATTAACCAGTGAGACATCCCCTTTGATTTCATCAAACACCATGCCTTTTTTAAACATGTCACTGAAATCAAGCATTAACCGGCGCGGGAGTTCTGACAAACTTAGTAATCCCACCACCCGACCGGCACCGGGATCAACATCAGCAATCGAACCATCCTGAATATATATCTTGAGGTTGCCATTCAACCTGGCCAGTGAGAATGCAAAAGGTGTACCTTCCCAGTGTATTGAGCCTTTTATATCCGATTTACCATTATTAATGATCGCTGACAGACCGAGTCGTTTAAACAGTTTACCCAGGTATAGTCATCACTTTTCAGACTTACATTCATTCTTGAGCTGTGCTTTCTATTGGAATATTCCCAGCGGCCAGACGAATTAAACTCCATATCAGGTGAGTGAATATTCAACCTGTTCAGCTGCATATCACCTTTATGATGAATCATATCAATACTCAACTTTCCTAAAGGCATCCCATCAAATTTCAGGTCTTTGATTACCCCTTTTATGACTGGAAAATCACGGGGCTTTATAGCAACGTCTTTTTTCTCCTTCTCTACATCAATACCAATACTGAGTCGATTCATATCTAACTGAACTGGAAGGCTAAAATTCTTGTGGTTGCCGGTATCGCTATACTGATTGATATGTTTAACCCAGCGGCTGGGATAAAACTGGTCCAGGCTGCCAGATACGTATAATCGCTTGCGCTTAGGGAGTACTGCCTCACCACCGGCAAAATGAACATGTCCACGTTCTATATGAAGAGCTGTCTTGTTTTTTACCAGGCGCGTAGATAATGAAACTGCATCCGCATACTCAATATATAGATCGGTATTCCCTTTACCTTTGAAGAATGCCTTCAGACTCATATTTTTTTCTTCGGAAGCATTCTTTTTAAGCGGGTAAGGCATATCAAGTGACACGCCTGACATGTCACTATGAACAACCAGCACAGGCACTTTTTCCCTGTCATCCGAGAAATCCACTAATGCCTGCCAGTTCAGGTTTCCGCTACTATGCTTATAAGCGGGAATGGAAAAACTCTTAAGCAGTTTCTGAATATCAGTTTGGCCACTTGTCGCAAGGTAAGTCTTGTTGCCGGTGCTGGTTTGCTGGCTATATATATTAAGAGCTGATGTTCTATCAAAAATATCTGCTGTCAGGTTCTTGCTGGCAAAACCAGTATTTGAAAACGCTACGTTTCCCTTGATATTTGCCAGGCTGACTGAATCACCTATTAACTGGATGTTCCCTTTGTCTATGGAGACATTACCCGTATACCCGATACTCTGCCCTTTACGTAAAGGGATATGCAGGTCAACATCTGTTTTTGCTCTTCCTTCATAACGAACATCGAGTAATTCCTTTGATATCTTTAACGGGCTGTTAACAACAAAGCTGACGACATCCGCCATGTTTCCGGTAACTTTGCCGGTGACATCAACGATGGGGTTCCGATAGTCATTAATTCTAACTTTCGTATCTGTTACGGCACTGGTGAAAAGACGAGCCAGGTGCAAATCTACTTCTATACTTTTACTATCAAAGCTGGCATCAAAGTCGGCATCCCTGATAACGGGCCAGCCTTTCTGATAACTCAACTCCAGGTTATTAGTATAAAGCTGTACCAGGAACTGCCCCCGTGGTTTGCGGAACGGAAAGTCAGCAAAACGTCCCCGGTAGACCAGCCCGCCATGAGAAATAACTCCGGAGACAATGCTTTGATCCAGCCAGTTGATCAGCGGCTTTTTCATAATTGCGACAGGTAAATAATTTGACTTGTATTGTGCACTGCCTGCAAATGATGAATACAGGTCCATGTACGTCGGACCATTAGCCGGGAAATAAAGTGACAAATTATTTAATGTCGTCACTTCATTATTTTCTGCCTGTAATTCTGTTGATGTAACTTGCCAGCCATCCTGGTATTTCCACCAGTTAACAACACCGTTTACCTTTTCAAGTTTGATTGGTGCCCTGAACAGTTTACCAAAATCAATACTGCCTGCTTCTGTAAATAATTCAAGTTTGCCATGATTATGGTCAAGCCATAGATCACCCGAAATATTTGATACACCGGGAATTTTCTTATATTGTTTCGTGTAAATATTTCTTAACTGACCATGTACCAGTAACTTGTTCTGGTTATTATTATCAACTGATGATGCAACACGTAATGCGTTAATTTTTCCTGATGGTGCCAGGCCTCTGATCATGGATTCATGGTCACCAGTTATCAGGCCACTATTTACTAAGATTTCACTGGCTGCTTTCAGATCCAGCTTCCCAACCCTGATATCATAGCTTGACCTGTCTTTACCAGGAATGTTTTTTGAAATAATACTGAAGTTTGTCTCCGGCAAAATACCCCCGGTCCCGGTATACTGGAAACGATCAACATTCAGATACCATTCCTGATCTTTTTTAGCAAATTCAAATAAGCCACCCAGCAAACCTACTTTTAATTGCTTCTTCTCTGTATGTTTGATATTTAACTGGTACGCGGAAACATCACCGTAAATTTTGTTAAACCCGTTTTCATTGAGGCTGCCCCACAACTGGAAATCTGCGATACCATCCGTCAGTTCAATTTTTTCATGCTGAATTCTTTGCCCCCATTCAGCCAGGTATATTTCATCTCCCTGTACAAAAAAATCACCCTGCCATTGCGATGGCACTCTCAGGTCTCCACTGATATCCATCGCCAGTTCAACGTTTTTACCCAGGGAACCCGGAGAAAAGAAACCATGTAAAACGTGAGTTTTACCGCGATTATTTATTTCAAGGTTAATATCTTTAAGAATGATTGATTTTTGTTGACGCTTGTAATCTTTCCAGATAACAGTACTTTCCTTTAAGGCCAGCGATGACTGGGTAAAAAACCAGGATGTCAGTTCTTTGTTCCCTTTAACTTCTTTACTGCTAACTGTTGATAAGTCAAACCCGCGCAGGGTAATCTGACCATTCGTCAAACGGATTAACGCCAGCTTGGTGCCGGATATCAAAATGTCACTGGGAATAAGTTTTTGATGCTTTATTGACTGGTAAAGGGAAACGCCAACGTTGGCTTTGTTTACTCTCAGTATCTCCTTTTGCCCTTTTGCATCCAGTACCCGTACTCCTTCAAGTACCAGGGTTGGCATTAGCCCTACCAGCCTCGCATCCAGAGATTCGATATAAACCTGGTGTTTAATAGCACCACTTACCAGTTCCTCAACTCTTTCGCGATAACTCTCGACCTCAGTTAACGCAAAACGAATCAGGGAAATAATAACAGCAGAAAAAAGGATACTGGCCGCGAGTAAGTACCACAACCATTTAATCAGTTTATCGATGTGTTTATACTGCTTAGTCATTAAATCTTTATTACATCAACACTACATCAAATTGTTCCTGGGTATAATCTGCCTCCACCTGGAACTTGATGGTTTTGCCAATAAAATCTTCCAGTTCTACAACGCTGGTTGACTCTTCATCCAGTAATAAATCGACAACCGGTTGCGAGGCAAGCACCAGTAACTTCTGTGCATCAAACTGTCTTGCTTCCCTGATAAGCTCACGGAAAATTTCATAGCAAACAGTCTCGGCAGTAAGCAATGATCCCCTGCCACTGCAACACGGACAGGGTTCACATAAAATATGCTCCAGACTTTCACGGGTACGTTTGCGTGTCATTTCAACCAGGCCCAGTGGCGAAACATCACTGATATAGGTTTTGGCATGATCTTTTTCCAAGTTCTTTTCCAGTGCTCGTAATACCTGGCGACGATGTTCCATGTCTTCCATATCGATAAAGTCGATAATGATTATGCCACCAAGATTGCGCAGGCGAAGTTGACGCACAATAGCCTGGGTCGCTTCAAGATTGGTTTTAAAGATAGTTTCTTCCAGGTTGCGATGACCAACAAAGGCACCGGTATTTACATCAATCGTTGTCATCGCCTCGGTTTGATCAATGATCAGGTAGCCACCGGATTTAAGCTGAACTTTTTTGTCGAGGGCTTTTCGTATTTCATCTTCAACACCGTAAATGTCAAAGATAGGACGTTCACCTGGATAATATTCAATGCGATCCGAGAGCTCGGGAATAAATTTTCTAGCAAACTTCTGGACTTTTTTATAGGTCTCGTTGGAATCGATGCGAATTTTTTCCAAATCAGTGCCGCGCATATCGCGCATGGTGCGCATTACTAACGGAAAGTCTTCATGAATCAGGGCTCCAGCTTTTTCCTTGTTTGCCCGCTCATTTAACGCACCCCACATTTTTTGCAGAAACTGCATGTCTTTATAAATTGCCTCTTCACTTACTCCGTCGGCAACGGTACGAATGATATAGCCACCGAGATCAAATTCATCGGCATGGCCGGCGATAATATCTTTTAAGCGCTGGCGCTCTTCTTCCTCTTCAATTTTTTGAGAGACACCAACACAATCAGCGCCCGGCATATAGACCAGGTAGCGCGACGGAATGGAGATCTGGGTTGTAAGCCTGGCTCCCTTGGTACCCATGGGATCTTTTACTACCTGTACGATAAGCTGCTGCCCTTCACTAAGCAGGTCCATAATGGTGTCAGGGGATGACTCGCTATCCCCGTTGCGCTGCTCCTGAGCAGTAGCAATATCCGATACGTGGAGGAACGCGGTGCGCTCAAGTCCAACATCAAGAAAAGCCGCCTGCATGCCAGGCAATACTCTGACTACTTTTCCTTTATATACATTACCTACCACCAGTATTCTGTAATAATTCAGCGGTTTCATAAAGAGGCAAGCCCATTACCCCTGAATAACTTCCGGACAGCTTACTGATAAACATAGCAGCCCTACCCTGAATAGCGTATGAACCGGCTTTATCGGCCGGTTCACCAGTATGCCAATAAGCCTCGCACTCTGCCTCACTCAGGCCACGAAATGTGACTAAACTGGTGTTTACGCTGACTTTTTGCTGCTTTTCTGTAACCAGTGCAATGCCACTGAGTACCTGGTGGGTTTGGCTGGACAGCTTCATCAGCATTTTGATTGCCTGCACCTTGTTATCCGGTTTGCCGAGGATTTCACCATTGACAACCACCGCCGTATCCGCCCCCAGAACCGGTTTTTTATCTGTACTTTCAACAAGTTGCCATCCAGAGCAAGCTTTTTCCAAGGCCAGCCGGGAGACATATTCAGCTGGTGATTCAGACTCCAACGGGGTTTCATCCACATCAACAGAAAGCAGCCGGTATTGCACGCCAATTTGTTCCAGCAACTCCCGTCGTCGGGGTGACGCTGAAGCCAGGTAAATATCAAATAAATCAGCCACGTGACTATTTATGATAAGGATGGTGCTTGAGAATACTCATGGCGCGGTAAAGCTGCTCACTGAGCATCACCCGAACCAGTGGATGCGGCAAAGTCATTTTTGAAAGCGAGAGCTTCAGTTCTGCCAATTCTAGACAAGCGGGTGCCAGTCCTTCCGGGCCACCGATTAACATGGCCACATCTCGACCACCCTGTAACCAGCCAGTAAGTTGTTGTGAGAGTTCTTCCGTGGACCAGGCTTTTCCTTTGACATCCAGTGCCACTACCATCGCACCCTTGGGAATAGCGGCAATCATTTTTTCGCCTTCCTGTTGCATGAGTCGCACGATATCTGATGTTTTGCTGCGCTTGCCGGCAGGAATTTCCACCCAGCGTAATTTGCACTCAGGTGGCATACGCTTGCTGAATTCATCCACACCCTCGTTGACCCAGCCAGGCATGCGTTGTCCCATTGCGATCAAATGAATTTGCATGCCTTACCCTGTCCTGTTTTATTTTTTTAGGTCTATAGGTCAACTAATTTTGTTGCTGTTCCACCCTCGGACTTTCATCACCCCAGAGTTTTTCCAGGTTGTAAAAGTCACGAATAGACGGTTGCATAATGTGTACGACCACGTCACCCAGGTCAACCAGGGCCCATTCACCCTGCATTTCACCCTCGACACCCAGCGGTTTTACACCCGCCTGTTTTGATTTTACCACCACGTTATCAGACAAGGCCTTAACCTGGCGTGCGGTGTTACCTGAAGCAACGATCATGATATCTGTTACGCTGGACTTGCCCCGCACATCAAGGACACGAATATCAATCGCCTTAATGTCTTCAAGTGCGTCAATAACCAGGTCGCGCAACTGTTCGCTATTTAACATCTTATGAATTACCTGTATATATTTTGATTCAGTATTAGTTGTTCCACTTTTTCGGGTAACAAGAAACTCACGCTGTTTCCTGTCTGCAGTTGACGACGAATTTGCGTGGAAGAAATATCAAGCTGTGTAACAGCGATAAACGTAATATTACCTGCCTGTTTGCCTGATAGTTTATCTGCATCCAGGGTTTTTTCTTCAACCAGCCTTGCCAGTTCACTATGCTTTGCTAGCTGCTCACGAGACCAGCCGGGGCGATGTGTTACTACCACGTTGGCCATCTCAAATATTCTTTGCCACTGATGCCATGTCTCTAAATGAATAAATGCATCCCATCCCAAAATTAAACATAGTGCCTGCCCGGGTAAATCTTTTTGCAACGATGCCAGTGTATCCACCATATAAGAGGGCCCTTCACGTTTCAGTTCCCGGTCATCTACTTTAAATCCGGGATAACCTGTTATTGCTGCGCGTAGCAGGGATAAACGTTGTAAAGCACTTGCCACAGGTTGTTCGCGGTGTGGCGGCTGGCCACAGGGAATAAAACGTACCTCATCAAGTTTAAGAACTTCTGCTACTTCCAGGGCCGGACGTAAATGGCCAAAATGCACCGGATCAAATGTTCCGCCTAAAATTCCTATCATTGAAAACCTTTACGCTCTTGTATGGATAAGCACAAAAAGTGAAAGACCTGAACAAACCTTTCACTTTGATTCGTTATTGCAAAGAAAAATCAAGTTCTGATATGGCCATCGCCAATGACAATGTATTTCTGTGAAGTAAGGCCTTCCAGACCTACCGGGCCGCGCGCATGAATCTTGTCTGTGCTTATACCAATTTCCGCTCCCAGACCATACTCAAAACCATCTGCAAAACGGGTGGAAGCATTGATCATTACCGAGCTGGAATCCACCTCGGTAATAAACCTCCGTGCTTGTGAAATATTTTCCGTAATGATGGACTCGGTATGGCCTGAACTATGTTGATGAATATGCTCAATGGCCTGATTAATATCTTCAACTACACGGATAGAAAGAATAGGAGCGAGGTATTCCTCATCCCAGTCTGCATCTGTTGCCGCTTTGGCAGTAGAAAGAATAGCCTGGGTTGCAAGACAGCCTCTTAGCTCGACTCCTTCTTTTTCATACATTTCACCAAGTACCGGTAACACATCAGCGGCAATAGCCTGGCTTACCAGTAATGTTTCCATGGTATTGCAGGTACCGTAACGTTGTGTCTTGGCATTGAAAGCCACCTTGACTGCCTTGTCCACATTTGCCGCATCATCAATATATACATGACATACACCGTGCAAGTGTTTAATCACGGGCACACGCGCTTCGGCAGTAATACGTTCAATCAGGCCTTTACCACCACGTGGCACGATCACATCCACATACTCGGGCATGGTGATCAATTCACCAACCGCAGCCCGGTCCGTGGTTTCTATCACCTGAACGACTTCTTCAGGTAAACCGGCATCACGTAAGCCTTGCTGAATACAGGTGGCAATGGCCTGGTTGGAATGTGCCGCTTCAGATCCACCACGCAAGATAGCGGCATTTCCAGATTTCAGGCAAAGTGCTGCCGCATCCGCTGTAACATTTGGACGTGACTCGTAAATAATACCAATGACGCCAAGCGGGACGCGCATCTTGCCAACCTGGATACCGCTAGGCATATAACTCATATCGGTAATTTCACCAACCGGATCAGGCAGCGAAACGATCTGGCGAAGCCCTTCAGCCATACCTGAAATACGTTCCTCATTTAACGCCAGGCGATCCAGCAAGGCATCATCCAGACCATTGGTTTTTCCGGCATCCAGATCTTTCTGGTTTTCTTTGATCAGTTCATCACGCCTGGCTTCAATAGCATCAGCCATTGCCAGTAATGCCGTATTCTTGGCACCGGTATTTGCTCGTGCCAGCACGCGTGAGGCAGCCCGCGCCTGCTGACCCAGTACAGTCATGTACTCTTTAATATCTACTTTGGCATCCATAATTCTATAAGCTTGATCTATTTAACAGGCTGACGGCGAAACAGCGTTGTGCCAGCAACCTTCAATGTTAATTGTAACAACTCATCCCAGGCTTTGCCTGCTGATAAACCCTTAATCATCCTGTCAATTTCACCGGCCTGCCATAATAAGCCCTGCCAGCGCCTGGCCGGATATCTTTGCAGCGCGGCCCGTACCTGTGGCTTACGTTTTTCCCAAACACGGTATTGCCCCATGACGGAATCCACCGATTGACCTGCCTGGATAGCCAGGGACATGGCGTTAATACTGCGAATTTCCCTGGCCAGGGCCCATAACACCACGATGGACTCAACCCCCTCTGCCATCAGGCCATGCAATATCCGGCTGGCACGTTGGGCATTACCTGCCAGGGCAGCATCGACCAGGCCAAAAACATCAAACCGGGCACTATCTGAAACCGCGGCAGCCACCTGTTGTTCATCAATGATGACTTCTCCATACAACAGGCGCAGTTTCTCCAGTTCCTGATCAGCCGCCAGTAAATTACCTTCGACCCTGTCCACCAGCATATTCAGCGCCCCGTCATTGGGCTGCATACCACGCACTTGCATACGCTGCCTGATCCATTGTGGTAACTGATTTTTTTCAATGGGCCATACCTGTATGACAATCCCTATCTGCTCCAGGGATTTGAACCATTTACTACGTGTCTGGCTGGACTCCATTTTACCGGCAACAATTAAAAGGATGGTGTCATCGGGAATATGTTCACAATATTCGACCAGCGCCCTGGCTCCCTCGCTACCCGGCTTGGCAGAAGGCAAACGCAACTCGATCATTCGCTGTTGGGAAAATAACGACAGCGCACCGGCTGCCGATTGCAGTTGCTGCCAGTCAAAACTTCTGTCTACATGAAATAGTTCGCGTTCGTTATAACCCTTTGATTGGCATTGCTGGCGTATTTGCTGACAGGCTTCATCGACCTGAAAAGGTTCATCGCCGCTGACAAAATAAACCGGAGCCAGCGCGTTTTCCAGGTTAACTGCAAGTTGATCAACGCGAAGCTTCATTTTCTCAGCACCACGCTGATCCGATGCATGATTTCTTTTACCGCAGCATCAACCATCGTTTTCTTGAGGTGCGCTTCTTCCGCTCCCTTGGCAAGACGAAGATCAGGATCAAAACCATAGCTTCGATACTGAGTTACCGACTGTGGCGGCATAATTTCCTTATCGTTGATATCAACCAGTAAGACTTTCAATTGATAATTTAATTCATACTCGTTGGGATCACCGTTAATGTTTACAGATAATACACGCCGCGTAAATTTATCTTTGGTGACTTTAATTATGGCTTGTGCATTTTCCTTTACAATCAACGTGTAGCCCTCACGAGAAAAGTATCGTTTGAATGCCAGGTCAAGTTCGCTAAACTCGGGAACACCCTGTAACGCTGTTGCCTGTAATTTCTCAGAAAACTCCGGGGTTTCACGCAGGTGAAAACCACAGGAAGAAAGCAATCCTGTTAATAAAACAGCAATACCAAAGCGAGTTAGGTGTTTACTTAACAACGATGTTTACCAGTTTACCGGGTACAATAATTACTTTGATAATTTGTTTACCTTCAGTAAAACGTTGCACGTTTTCATCAGCAAGTGCAGTCTGCTCAATCGTAGCTTTATCAGCGTCGGCTGCCACCGCGATACGTGCACGTAACTTACCGTTGACCTGCACGACAATTTCAATGGAGTCACGTTTTAATGCAGATTCATCTACTTCGGGCCATGCTTCATCGATTAGCGTGGTTTGTTTGCCCAGCGCCCGCCACAAGGTGTGCGTAATATGAGGCACCATGGGTGATAACATTAAAGTGATTGCCTCCAGTGCTTCCTGCATGATTGCACGGCCCTGTTCGCTGTTATCCTCAAACCTTGATAACGTGTTCATTAATTCCATCACCGCGGCAATTGCGGTATTAAACGTAAAGCGACGACCAATATCATCACTACATTTATTTATAGTCTCATGCACCTGGCGACGCATATCCTTTTGGGAATCAGTTAATGAAGTGGTATCCAGCGCAACAACTGTACCAGTAGACAGGTGATCATAAACCTGCTTCCAGACACGGCGCAGAAAACGGTGCGAACCCTGGACACCTTCATCAGACCATTCCAGGCTTTGCTCAGGTGGCGCGGCAAACATCATGAACAGGCGGGCGGTATCAGCACCATATTCATTAATCAGGGCCTGAGGATCGACGGTATTACCTTTTGACTTGGACATCTTGGCGCCGTCTTTTAATACCATGCCCTGGGTTAACAGGTTGGTAAATGGTTCATCATTCCTAATTAACCCTGCGTCCCTCATCAGCTTGTTATAAAAGCGTGCGTACAGTAAATGCAAGATAGCGTGTTCAATACCACCCACGTAGTGATCAACCGGCAACCAGTAGTTAGCGCGCTCATCCAGCATGGCTTCATGATTATTGGCCGAGGCATAGCGGGCATAATACCAGCTGGATTCCATAAAGGTATCAAAGGTATCGGTTTCACGTTCTGCCCTTCCACCGCAGCTGGGACAGGTACAGTTATAAAACTCGGGCATTTTCTTTATGGGGGATCCGACGCCTTCAAATTTCACATCTTCCGGCAACACCACAGGCAAGTCCTTTTCCGGAACAGGAACTTCACCACACTTGCTGCAGTTAATAATTGGAATTGGTGCACCCCAGTAACGCTGACGTGACACACCCCAGTCACGTAGACGATAGGTAGTGCGCTTCTTACCTTTATTTTTGCTATCAAGGTAACTGGCAATTTTGTCAAATGCCTGTTCAGAACTTAAATCATCAAATTCACCGGAATTGACCAACCTTCCTTTCTCAGTAAAAGCTTGCTTGTTGAGATCGATTTCTTCGTTATTAGCTGGCTCAATTACTTGCCTGATTGGTAATCCATACCTGGTAGCAAATTCCCAGTCACGTTGATCGTGCGCCGGAACAGCCATCACCGCGCCTTCGCCATAACCCATTAGCACGAAGTTGGCGATAAATACCGGCACCCTTTCTCCACTAACCGGGTGAATGGCTTTCAGGCCGGTATCGATACCTTTTTTATCCAGGGTCTCGATGGTTGCTTCTGCGGTACCCGTCTGCATGCATTCTTTTATAAATGCTTTGACATTGGGATACCTTTCACCTGCTTCTGTCGCAAGTGGATGTAACGCGGCCACGGCCACATAGGTCACACCCATCAGGGTATCAGGACGCGTGGTAAATACCTTTAATGTTTCGTCACGACCTTCCAGGCCAAATTCAATATCAACACCATGAGATTTGCCAATCCAGTTACGTTGCATAGTGCGCACCTGGTCTGGCCAGCCGTCCATGTTATCCAGTTCTTCCAGCAACTCATCTGCATAATCGGTAATCTTCATAAACCATTGCGGAATATCTTTACGCTCAACTTCTGTATCACAGCGCCAGCACCTGCCTTCAATAACCTGTTCGTTGGCCAGTACAGTTAAATCATTGGGACACCAGTTCACTGGTGAGGTTTTTTTATAGACCAGGCCTTTTTCATACAAGCGGGTAAACAACCACTGCTCCCAGCGATAATAATCTTTGTCACAGGTAGCCAGTTCCCGGTCCCAGTCATAGGCCAGGCCCAGGCGTTTTAATTGTGCACGCATGTAATCAATATTCTCCCGCGTCCACTTGGCGGGAGGAACATTATTTTTAATGGCCGCGTTTTCTGCTGGTAAACCGAAGGCATCCCAGCCCATGGGTTGCAGAACATTCTTACCCTGCATACGCTGAAAGCGGGAAATCACATCACCAATGGTGTAATTACGAACATGCCCCATGTGCAACTTGCCGCTCGGATATGGGAACATGGACAGGCAGTAGAATTTTTCCTTGCCGGCATCTTCAGTCACCTTGAATGATTTATTTTCTTCCCAGTAGTCCTGTGCGTTCTTTTCTACTGTGTCGGGGGTATATTGTTCGTCTATCACAATTATTAACTCGTTGATTTACCAATGGTTATCCAGCTGGCGGGGTACGCCGTTCCAAACCGTTAGGATACCTCACACACCCGCCTCGTACCAACAAACCTCTGATCAAGATCAATGTATTTTTGCTTATCATGGACCATTATTATTATTATGTGTTCGACTTAAACCTGAGGGAAACCTGATGACTGACCATCCTGTTCGCGACAAACTTGTTGATGCCTACCACACCATGCTCGAAGAGCTGAAACACCTCTGGCATGAAACTGAAGAACATGCATTACCCCAGCTGAAAAATAACCTGGATAAGGCAATGGAAAAGGCATCTGAACTGGGAGAGCTTAGCAAGGAAGAGCTCGAAGTAACGGCAACATACCTGAAAAAAGATCTGGAACAGGCGGCAGACTTCCTGGAAGAAAGCGAAACCAGGGTGGCGGACTGGTTAAAATTTGACCTTGAATTTGCCGAACAGCAGTTTGCCGAAATGTTTGCCGAGGCCGTCGATAAAACCCGCATCGAACTCAGTGAGTTTAAAGAAACTATCCGTGAAGAAGCCGAATGGCATACTGGTGAAATTACCGGTGTTGGTATCCTGTTTTGCCAGGAATGCGGTGAAGAATTGCAGTTTAAAAAGCCGGGGCGTATCCCACCCTGTCCCAAGTGCAAACATACAAAATTTAAAAAGCATTACCGGATTGGTTAATCGTTTTGTTGTGACCTGTTGCGAACAATCACGAATAGCAAACACAAGAGAAGACCGGCTAACACAGGGTAATTACCCCAGTTAACATACGGGGTGGCCCCGCTTCGTGGTTGTACTATGCCAGTAACCACGTCACTTTCAAACTGCCGGGAACGCACCTGGATTTTACCTTTATGATTGACCAGTGCAGATATACCATTTGTTGTAGCGCGCATTAAATCGCGACCGGTTTCTACTGCACGCATTCTTGAAATCTGTAAATGCTGATGTGGCGCGAATGAATTTCCATACCATGCATTGTTGCTACCATTCACCAGTAAACTGGCTTCAGGTAAATAACGAATCAGCTCCTCACCAAACGCATCCTCGTAACAAATCGTTGCTGCAACTTTCTGACCTTTCACCTGCAATAACGGTTGTATCCAGTCACCACGGCTAAAATCAGACATCGGCATGGAAAAAAAGTTGATCAGATCACGTAACAGAAAATCCAGTGGCAGGTATTCACCGAAAGGTACCAGGTGCGTTTTGTGATAAAACGTCTGTTGTGCGCCTATCGTCATAAAACTGCTGTAATACTGATAGGTCTCCTGGTTAAGAAACGGTATGCCGATTATCAATTCACTGTTATTGGCAATCGCTTCCTGTTTAAATGGTTGTAAAAAGCTTTCATCCAGCTGATGAAAATATGCCGTCATACTGTTTTCCGGCCAGATGATAAGATCATTATCCCAGTGCATTCTTGTCAGGCGGGAATACTGTTCGATACGTTGCCCAACCGCGTCAGGATCCCACTTGGTATATTGCGGCATATTACCCTGTATCAGGGCTACTTTTAACGGCTAAAAAGCAGGAAAATGCAAATGATGACAGGGATCTTGCTGTTGGGCCGCTCAAATAAAAACAGGATCAGGCCGGATATAAACACGACAATCCAGGAGATACCATAGACCCCCAGCACAGAAGCATAACCCACCATAGGTGTATCAATCTGGCTATATCCAAGGTTTAACCAGGGGAAACCGGTCAGGAACCAGCCCCTGACCCACTCCATGAATACCCAGCATGCCGGATAAATCAAAAGGTAACTCATCCATTGGCCACTACTATAACGATTAACCAGTGACTGGCTGATATAACCCTGTAAGGCAATGAACAAGGCCAGGAAGGTCACAAAAAGACCAGTTAATAATGTCGCAACAGCAACTGAACTCAGACCAAATTCATGAATAGCAACATATACCCACGAGACACCAACAGCAAATTCACCCAGCCCAAAGAAAAAACCAATCTTTGCCGCCTGCCTGGCCGTGGTATTTCGCCACAGATAAAACAAAATGGCAGGAAGAAAAAAAGCTAAAGGAAAGAAATTAACCGGGGCAAAAGCAAGAGGGAATAACCCACCGGAAATAAATGCTAGCAGGTATTTTAGTTTTCTGGATGAAGCAACTTCATGCTTCATCCACCTTTTCCATAGGTTCATCATTATTATTTTTGTCGATTTTTTCCTGGTCCAGTTTATTGACTTCCAACAGGTGAATGCGGCGACTACTGGCGCGCAGTACCTTAAAATGGAAACCATCCATAGTTACTGTTTCATCACGTTTGGGCATATGCCCCAGCGCATTCATTACCAGTCCACCAATGGTATCAAACTCTTCATCGCTGAAATTACTTCCAAAATGCTCGTTGAAGTCTTCGATAGGTGTAATGGCCTTTATCGTTGCCCTTATATCTGAATGGGCAAGAATATAAATATCATCGGCAAAGTCATGCTCGTCCTCTATTTCTCCAACGATCTGTTCCAGTACGTCTTCTATCGTTACCAGGCCAGCAGCACCACCATACTCATCGACAACGATCGCCATATGATTACGATTAGAACGGAATTCTTTTAATAACACGTTCAGACGCTTGCTTTCAGGAATAAAAACAACCGGGCGCAACAGATCGCGCAGGTTGATCTGTTCTTTATCCCCTTTCAGAAAAAACGGCAACAGGTCCTTGGCCAGCAAAAGACCAACAACCTCATCCTTGCTATCACCAACCGCGGGGAAACGTGAGTGAGCAGAACTGACTACTGTTGAAAGGATTTCATCGGGTGTCGCATCTGTTTCTACAACCACCATTTGTGAACGGGGGATCATGATATCGCGTACCTGCATTTCTGAAACCTGCAGCACACCTTCCATCATTACCATGGCATCAGCATCAAACAGATTGTTCTGCTGGGCATCCTGTAAAGTCTGGATTAACTCTTCACGATCTTCAGGTTTGGCCTGAAAAAATTGCACTACCTTTTCAAACCAGTTTCGTGCTGATTTGTCGGTAGTGCTGCTCGGTCGTCCGTCATTCATAATGAATCTTTTTTTCTATCCTGTTGTGATTAATAAGGGTTTGGAAAGCCCATACTCTCCAGTATTTTAACTTCCCGCACTTCCATCTTTTCAGCATCGGCTTCTTCAATATGATCATAGCCTAACAAATGCAATACACCATGTACTAACATATGCGCCCAGTGCGCCCGGCTGTTTTTATGTTGCTGCTTTGCTTCGCGTTCAACAACCGGAGCGCAGATTACCAGATCACCTAACAAATTCAGCTCAACCTCTTCCGGACATTCAAACGGAAATGATAAGACATTGGTTGAATTGCTTTTCTGGCGGTACTCTTCATTTAAAGCCGCGCTTTCACTCTCGTCAACAATGCGTACTGTCAGTTCCGCATCATCTTTGTTTTCTGCTGACAGTATCTGTTCGACCCATTGCTGAATTGTTTCATCCCCGGGACCACCTGCTATGACTCGCTGTACATCAACCGTGACACTCACGAATCAGATTTTCCCTTTTGCTCAGGACTGTTTTGCCCTTCATACGCATCGTAAGCCGTAACGATACGTTGCACCAGGGGATGACGCACCACATCTTTTGGATTGAAAAAGGTAAAGCTGATACCTTCAACATCTTTTAATACATCAACCACGTGTCTTAATCCTGATTTCTGGCCTCGTGGTAAATCAATCTGTGTCACATCACCGGTTACCACGACCGTTGAGCCAAAACCAATGCGCGTCAGGAACATTTTCATTTGTTCCACCGTGGTGTTCTGCGCCTCATCCAGAATTATAAACGATTCATTCAGTGAACGACCGCGCATATAGGCCAGCGGCGCTACCTCGATTACATTACGTTCGATTAACTTGGCCACTTTTTCAAAACCCAGCATTTCGTACAGGGCGTCATACAATGGTCTTAAGTACGGATCAATTTTCTGAGCCAGGTCACCTGGCAAAAACCCCAGGCGTTCACCCGATTCAACCGCTGGTCGCGTCAGGATAATGCGACGGGCTTTATCCCGTTCCATGGCATCTACCGCGCAGGCTACGGCTAAAAAGGTTTTACCGGTTCCGGCGGGGCCAATGCCAAAATTCACATCGTGACTGGTGATTGCCGAGAGATACTGTTTCTGGTTCGGGCCACGACCACGGATAGAACCGCGCTGTGTCTGGATAAAAACCTCGTCCTCGATACCAGGTATTTGCGTGACTTTTGCCTCAACCCCGGACTGCTGTAAGTATAAATTAACCTTGGCAGGATCCAGTGCCTCGGTTTCAGTATCTTCATAAAGATCGCGTAATACTTCTTCGGCGGCCTGGACAGAAGAGCTATCACCAATGACGCGAAACGAATTGCCGCGGTTGTTTACTTCAACTCCCAGGCGGCGTTCGATCTGTCGCAGATGCTCGTCAAACTGACCGCACAGGTTGGCCAACCGCTGGTTATCAGCGGGTTCCAGAACAACATCGGTAGAATAGGCTGTGGTACTCAAGACGGGGCAATAAGGTCAGATCAGGCGCACCGAACCGATGTATCAATCAGTTCTCCGCGTAATGAATTGGGGTAAGCGTCAGTAATTTTCACGTTTACAAATTCACCAATCAACGATGGCTCACCTTTAAAGTTTACCACACGATTGTTCTCCGTGCGTCCTGACAGTTCATGTGGATCTTTTTTCGAGGGCCCGGAAACCAGGATTTTTTGTTCCGTTCCCACCATATTTTCACTGATTTCAATAGCCTGCTGGGTCAGCCGTTGTTGCAAGATGGCCAGGCGCTGCTTCTTGGTTTCCATCGGCACATCATCCGGCAGGGCTGCTGCCGGGGTACCAGGACGCTCACTGTAAATAAAGCTGAATGAGTGGTCAAAGCCGATTTCAGCCACCAGCTCCATGGTCGCCTTGAAATCCTCATCGGTTTCACCCGGAAAGCCGACAATGAAATCCGAGGAGATACTGATGTCCGGACGTACCTCACGCAACTTGCGAATAATTGCCTTGTATTCGATAGCCATGTGCTTGCGTTTCATCAATGCCAGGATACGATCCGAGCCACTTTGCACTGGCAGGTGCAAATGACTGACTAGTTCCGGCACTTCGGCATAGGCCTGGATCAGACTGTCGGTCATTTCCATCGGGTGGGATGTGGTATAGCGAATACGATCAATGCCCTCGATAGCTGCCACGTAATTTATCAGCAGCGCCAGGTCGGCCACCTCATTGTCATGCATCTGCCCGCGATAAGCGTTTACATTCTGCCCCAGCAAATTGATTTCCCGCACGCCCTGCTCAGCCAGTTGCGCCACTTCGGCAATTACATCATCAAATGGTCGGCTGAATTCTTCACCACGCGTGTAAGGTACTACACAGAAGGTACAGTACTTGCTGCAACCTTCCATGATAGAGACATAGGCACTGACGCCATCCACCTTAGGCTCAGGCAGATGATCAAATTTTTCAATTTCCGGGAAACTGGTATCAACGACTGACTTATGCTCAGCTCGTGCGTCATTGAGCATTTCCGGCAGGCGGTGCAGGGTTTGTGGACCAAATACCAGGTCAACAAAAGGAGCACGCGATATAATCGCCTCACCTTCCTGGCTGGCCACGCAACCACCTACCCCAATGACTACCTCGGGATTAGCTTCCTTTAATGGACGCCACATGCCCAGCTGGGAGAAGACTTTTTCCTGGGCTTTTTCACGCACCGAGCAGGTGTTCAGCAACAACACATCAGCTTGTTCCGCGTTGTCAGTCAATTCCAGGCCGTGTGAAGCCTTGAGTACATCAGCCATCTTGGCTGTATCGTACTCATTCATCTGGCAACCGAAGGTGCGGATATGTAATTTGCCTGCCATTAAGCCCTGTTCCAATAAATAAAGGAGGCGAAAGGTAGCATTTTGACCAGTTTTTATCCAGTCCCGCCATGCAGAACACCTGCAAAGTTCGTTAATTTTAAAGGACAGCTTAACTGTCACTCGTTTAGAAACAATTGGTCTCTGACAGCTATTTTTATCTGTGGCAAGATATTGTCATGGAATTGTTGAAAACCAGCCTCTTTGGCAACTCCCTGCTGAGCTGGCTGATTGCAGCCGCAATCAGTATCGCCTTTCTGCTCGTTGTCATTGTTACCCGTTGGTTGTTATGTCGCCAGTTGAAGAAACGTGTAGAGAAAAACGATACCCCTTTTTGGCATGCATTGCTGGCAATTGTTAAAAAAGGACAGGTACTGTTTCTTGTTATCCTTGCACTGTTTTTTAGCTCATTGGCACTGAGCATTCCGGATCAAACCCGTAAGATTATTCACCTGGTAACCATTATGGCGCTGTTGATCCAGTCCGGGATCTGGGCCGGGGCAGCATTACAGGCCAGCATCGAAAGTTATCGCAAACAGCAACAGGAAAAGGATCCTGCCAGTCTTACCACCCTGAGTGTCATCAATTTTGTTGGTCGGCTGGTTATCTGGACACTGGTGCTACTGCTGGTGCTGGAGAACCTGGGCGTCAATGTCACGGCACTGGTTGCCGGCCTGGGTGTCGGTGGTGTGGCGGTGGCGCTTGCGCTGCAGACCATACTGGGTGATTTGTTTGCCTCGTTGTCGATAGTACTCGACAAGCCTTTTGTGGTCGGTGATTTTCTCATTGTTGGTGATCTGCTGGGTTCGGTGGAATATGTCGGCCTGAAGACGACCCGGCTACGCAGCCTGTCCGGCGAACAACTGGTTTTCTCTAATTCAGATTTACTTAACAGTCGGATACGAAATTTTGGTCGCATGTATGAACGCCGAGTCTCTTTCAACCTTGGCGTTACCTACCAGACTCCCCGAGACAAGCTGGTGCTCATACCACGGATCATTCGCGAGGCAATCGAAGCGCAGGAGTCTACCCGCTTCGATCGTTCACATTTCAAGGAGTACGGCGATTTTGCCCTGATCTTTGAGTCGGTCTATTACGTATCAGGCCCTGACTACAACCTTTATATGGATGTTCAACAGGCCATCAACCTGCATATACATGAACGTTTCGAACAGGAAGAAATCGAATTCGCCTATCCAACCCAGACACTGTTCGTGGATAAAACCAGCGTGTAATGTAATTCCAGGCCAGATAACTGGCCCAGATCCCTCATATGCTCCATTCCGTAAACCTTTTCTCCTGAAAACAAAAGGCGGCACGCAGGCCGCCTTTGAGCTGGAACATTTGCGTAGATTAATCAATCGCCGATTCAGAAGCGATTTTATGGATACTAAGATCAGCACCCTGGTATTCCTCTTCCTGACTGAGCCGAATACCTACCAGCTTCTTGATGATACCGTAAACAATAAAACCGCCTGCCAGGGCAATACTAACGCCGATGACAGTACCGGCCAGCTGTGCCATGAAGGTAACGCCACCCAGGCCACCAAGCGCTGTGCTGCCGAAGATACCCGCGGCAACACCCCCCCAGGCACCGCACAGACCATGCAATGGCCAGACGCCCAGTACATCGTCAATTTTCCATTTGTTCTGGCAGAGGGTGAAGGTCCAGACAAACAGGCCACCAGCCACCGCGCCGGTCACCAGTGCACCCGCGGGATGCATAATGTCAGAACCGGCACACACGGCGACCAGACCGGCCAGTGGACCATTGTGGACAAAGCCCGGGTCGTTTTTACCTACCAGCAGGGCAGCGAGGATGCCACCGACCATGGCCATCAATGAATTAACAGCAACCAGTCCGCTAATAGCATCAATAGTCTGTGCAGACATGACGTTAAAACCAAACCAGCCTACCGTCAGGATCCAGGCACCCAGCGCGAGGAAAGGAATACTTGAAGGAGGGTGTGCTGCACTGATTTTACCCTCCTTGGTATATCGACCATGCCTCGCACCCAGTAACACGACGGCCCCCAGTGCCAGCCAGCCGCCCATGGCATGGACTACAACAGACCCAGCAAAATCATGGAACTGCGCACCAAAACTGGCTTCAATCCAGGCCTGCATGCCGAAATTGCCCTTCCAGGCCATGCCTTCAAAAAATGGGTAAATAAGGGCCACGATAAGAAACGTTGCGACCAGTTGCGGGTAAAACCTGGCGCGTTCGGCAATACCACCGGAAATAATTGCTGGAATAGCCGCGGCAAACGTTAACAGGAAGAAAAATTTCACCAGCTCATAGCCGCTTTTTTCTGTCAGAACGGTAGCGGTATCCATAAAGCCCAGTCCATAGGCAATGCCATAACCAATGAAAAAATAGGCAATGGTAGATAATACCTTCTTACACTCAAAATTTTATTTGCCCGACAATGGTGCAAGAATTGCACCAAAATGAAATTTATTACAAATCAAAGAGTTAAGTTTTCGGTAATAATAAATTAAAGAATAAAATGCACTTTTATTGTGCGTTTATAATTTTATTGCGCTTTGTTAGTGCAATTTTTTATTTTGATTTCTTTGCCTGTTGCCATGCCCATTCTAACTTAGCACGCTCAACATTCTTTATGCCACCTTGTTGTGCAAGCAGATCTTCCATGTGTTTAAAGCGCTGTTCAAACCGGGTATTACAGGCACGCAGTACACTTTCCGGGTCTTCTCCAAAGTGACGAACCAGGTTAATACAGGTAAATAAAAGATCCCCCAGTTCTTCAGCGATATGTGGCTTGTCACCAGCCTGCTGGGCCTGTTCAAGTTCAGCAATCTCTTCATGAAGCTTTTCAACCACGCCTTTTGTATCTGGCCAGTCAAAATTTACCTGTGCAGCACGCTTTTGTAACTTGATGGCCCGCGTGCTCGCCGGTAATGCCCTGCTGATGCCATCCAGTAAATTGTGTTTATGTTCGGCTGCTTTTTCTTTACGCTCGGCGGCTTTATGCTTTTCCCAGGCCCTGGTTTGATCTTCAGCGTCGTTAACCTGTTCATCAGCAAAGACATGTGGATGTCTGCGGATCAATTTGTCACTAATCGCATCAACCACGTCAGTGAAGTCAAACTTACCCTGTTCCCGTCCCAGCTGAGAATAAAAAACAATCTGGAATAATAAATCACCCAGCTCATCGGGAAGCTCGTTTAACTGGTCATTTTCAATGACATCAATGACTTCGTAGGCTTCTTCAAGTGTATAGCGCGTTAAGGATTTGTAGTCCTGCTCCTGGTCCCACGGACAACCTGTCTCAGGATCCCTGAGTTGGGCCATTATGGAAAGAAGATTATCGATGTTATGAGACATTAACTTTACCTATCATGCAGCATGATAGGTAAAGTTTAATAAGATTGGTAGGAGCGAGGCAAAATCGATTCCAGAGATTCAGTAAATAAAGGCCCCGCCTCCAGTAGTACGGATTCAATAATAGATTCATCCAGGCCGGTAATTTTCCAGGCTTCATCAACGACAGGTTCTATCATCATATCGTTATCAGCATCCAGACCTCTCTCAGCCATACCGGTCATTGCGTTGGCGATATGCACCAGGCAGGTTTCTATCAGTGCATTTTTTGCCTTCAGTGGTTCGTGATGGAATTCAACTGCATCACATAAAGTAGACGGCATTCTCCATGCGCGTAATAACTTTCCGCCAATTTCTGAGTGGTTGTACCCCATTACTAATTTTTCTGCTTCAAAATCGAGAATACTTTTTTCTGCTGATACCTCGATAGACTCCCTGGCCTGGTTGGGAGTACGTTCAGCGATCACTAGTTTACCAATGTCGTGTAGCAGGCCTGCTATGAATAAACGTTCACTATGTAAGACATTACAACGTTCTGCCAGCAACTGCGCAACGACACCACAGTAAACACTATGCCGCCAATAACGCACCATATTGAGAACATCACTTGGAATTTTTGAGAAGTTTTCCATCGCAGAAGCAGACAAAACCAGTTTCCGCAATTCACGTAATCCGACAACTGAAACGGCACGAGAAACTGTATCCACTTTAGCTGTATATCCATATAGTGGATTATTTGCGACTCGTAATAACCTGGCAGTAAGACCGGTATCCTGGCTCAATACCTTGCCAATTGCTTTTGCAGTTGTATTGGGGTCGTCCAGCATTTCATTTACACGGAGATAAACTTCCGGTAATGAAACCAGGCTGACAATCCCAGAAACAAGTTCATCGGGTGTTGCTGAATAATTTCTAAACTCCTGATACTGATCACTCATTTCTTAACTACTTCCTATCACTCTATGCCTGGTTACTGTTGTTGCAGTCTTTGATTTGCTATATGACTCACTTCAACATGACTATCTTTACTTAATTTCATCAAGGTTGCCTTAGAAGCGTTCAGGTTTCTCGCAACCTCTACTCTTATATCTACTTCTTCATCATTGGCCAGGACCTCCAGAATTTTCTCTGGAATGTATTCGAACCGTGCCACGACACTCCGTACGGCTATTTCTCTGTCCTGTGCCAGTTTTTTATAGATTGCTTCTGTGGTACTTAAGTTAGTCGCAACCGCAATCCGCACATGTATATTTTTATCGCTGGCCAGTTTACCCAGTAAGTCCTCAGGAGCTTTCCGGTTTCTGCCTAGCGTTTCGCGAACTTCCCAATCCGGGCTATCAGACAATTCCCACAATTTTTCTAATGGTGTTGCAGGATGGCCGGCCAGCCGCTTGTCATTAGTTACTGTATCGGCCAGCCCCGAGGAAAACTGAAATATAAATAGGGATCCAATAATAATTTTTACAACCAGTTTCATGTTATTTTTCCTTTTTAAAACAGGTGGTTATTTGCAAATTTTGCGAGTCGTCAGTTCTTGGTGTAATTTTTTCCTTTATAAAACCCAGCTTCCCTACTCCAATAACAGCAAAGCTCCTGACACCGCACCATTTTAATTCAAGCTATTGAAATCTGACAGTTTTTCTATGAATATAGGGTCAGTAGAAGGATAACTTACTGATGCAAACAGCTGCATGACCTAAGCTGCATACCTGAAGAGATCTTAGTGACTGACAATAACAACAAACCTCGCATTCTTGCTGTTGATGATTCCCGTGTAATGCGCCGCGCCATTTCCAAGGTACTAGGCAAAGAGTATGACGTGATTGAGGCGGAACATGGAGAAGACGCCTGGACTTTCCTGACCAACGATGATCAGATCCAGGTCGTATTTACCGATTTGTCCATGCCATACCTTGATGGATTCGGCTTGCTGGAAAGAATCCGTACCTCGGATGACCCAAGATTCAAGGATATGCCGGTAATTATCATCACCGGCAAGGAAGATGATGATGAAACCAAGCAGGACGCCTTGTCCAGGGGTGCCACCGACTTTATTACCAAGCCGTTTGACTCGATTCAATTACAGGCCCGCGCCAAAACCCATGTTAATACCTCCAAGAAACTTACTGAAGTTGAAAACAAACTGGAACGCCAGTCAGCCGTTGATGAAACCACCGGCCTTGGTGGACAACGGTATTTCTGCAAGGCTGCCAATGAGACACTTGCTTATCTTAAACGTCATGGTGGTCAGCATCTGTTGTTACGAATGGATATTGATAATTTTGATTCAATCTTTATCAAGGCCGGGAAAGCATTTGCTGACGGTATACTGAAAGAAGTTGGCAATCGACTAAGAAAGGCAGTCCGCCAGGAAGACATGCTGGCACGTATAGGACTGGCAAAATTTGCCATGTTGTTACGCTCAACCAGCATGGATGAAGCTATCAATATGTCAGAGCGTATATGTAAAGAAGTGTCCGGCCTCAAGTTCAAAAGTGGCGATACCTCGTTAAGGATTACGGTCAGTATTGGTCTTCTGGAACCAGGTATCGATGAAGCCGCCGAGGTTGAGAAACAGCTTGAACAAACAGAGGTTTATTTAAAACAGGCCATCCAGACCGGGGGCAATCGTGTTATTGCCCATTCTGATGTCGCAAAAGAAAAAGAAGCTGCCATTGATCTTAATACTGCCATGGACTGGCTGAACAAAGGTCAAACTGCAAACCTTGAACAGTATAAAGAAAGCATCAAGAAACAAATCAAACCCCTACTCGAATTTTTAGGCATCAATATCTGATTAAGTATTTCTTCGGAATTCCAGATGACTCGCAGCAAAGCTTTTTTATTACATCTTGGTATAAGTTTTCTGATCTTTTTGATCCTTCTGTATGTAACTTATTATCACTGGTATCCAGGTTTCCTGTTTACAGATGATGGTGGCTGGCAAGGAATACAGTTAATGGCAGGCGTTATGCTTGTCCTTGGCCCCCTGCTTACACTCGTTCTCTTTAAACCAGGCAAAGCGGGTTTGAAATTTGATTTATGGCTTATCGCTATTATCCAGGCGGCGGCACTTTGCTGGGGAACATGGATTATTTACACGGACAGGCCTTATGTGATCGTGTTTGCAGACTATTATTTTAAGCCTTTGACGAAATACCAGTATAAAATGTCAAAAGCTCCGGCTGAACTACTTGATAAAAGTTGTAGCTCCACGCCATGTTTAATCTACAGTGACTTACCAAAAGAAGCTGATTCCCTGAATAAAGTTCTCTTAAAAGCGCTGCAAACAGCTACGCCATTACACATGTTTGGTGAATATTTCAGGCAGTTTTCGCCGGAAAGTATTAACAGCATAAAGAATAAGAATATCGACCTGGCATCTGTACTTATCAAGGATGTACTAACCAGAAAAATCCCGCTTGATGTACAGGACAGGCTCATTGCTTACCAGAAATACAGTAACAGGCTAATGTTTTTCCCCGTTAGTTGCCGATACGGGGAAAAGATCGCGGTATTTAATCCGGCAAGTTATCAAATAATCGATACAATCAACCTTAACCTGCGCAGGTTAAAGTAATTATTTATAAGAGATACGATAAATTACCCCTGCCTTGTCATCAGATACCAGCAAGGAACCATCCAGTAAATGCATAATATCGACAGGCCTGCCCCAGGCAGATTGCCCTTCCAGCCAGCCTGTAGCAAACGGTGTATAACTGACAGCCCTGTTATTTTGTAGTTTAACCAGGCTTATTCGATAACCGATTTTTTTACTCCGGTTCCAGGAACCGTGCTCTGCAATGAAAATTTGATTGCGGTACTCTGCAGGAAACATTTTCCCGATATAAAACCGCATACCCAATGCCGCTACATGTGGCCCAAGTTCCTGAGCCGGTGGAGTATGTTGTTTACATGAATCTCCCGTACCAAATTCCGGATCAATAACAGATTTGCCATGACAATAGGGATATCCAAAATGCATACCCTGTCGTGGTGCATGGTTGAGTTCATCGGGAGGAACATCATCACCCAGCATGTCACGGCCATTATCGGTAAACCACAATTCACCTGTTAGCGGGTGCCAGTCAAAGCCCACGGTATTTCTAATACCCCTCGCGTAGATTTCTTTGTTACTTCCATTCAGGTTCATGCGTGCAATTAATGCATAACCTTCTTTGTCACAAACATTACAGGGTGCACCAACTGGAATATAAAGTTTATTGTCCGGGCCGATGCGAATAAAACGCCATCCATGAGCGCGCTCTGAAGGAAAATCATCATTCACGATAACTGGCCTCGGCGGATCTGCGAGCCGTTGTTCAATGTTATCAAAGCGGAGAACCCGGTTTACTGCAGCTACGAATAATGATCCGTTACGGAAGGCTACGCCGTTGGGCATCAACAGATCTTCAGCAATAATATATTTTTTATCCGCACGGAAATCATTATCACTATCGACGAGTGCATAAACCTTGCCTTCAGTACGCGTACTGACAAACACCGTTCCCATTTTACCTAGTACCAGGGACCGGGCATTCGGAACATTATCGGCATATAGCTCGATGTTGAACCCCGAAGGCAGTTTTATTTTATGTAAAGGTAACTTGCTGACAGCGGATGCGGCTGCAGATAAACACAGAAAAAATACTGCAGTTATAAAATGGCATATAAAGAGTTTACGATTCATCATACTTATGAATCGTCCACATTCATTTATTTATCATTGTAACGTTCGAATACCAGGGTGGCATTAGTACCACCAAAGCCGAAACTATTGGACATTACACAGTTTAGCTCAGTATCTATTCGTTCACGTGCAATCGGGAAACCTTCTGCCCCTTCATCCAGGTCGACAATATTAGCCGAAGCTGAAACAAAACCGGATTCCATCATGATCAAAGAATAGATGGCTTCATTAACACCTGCTGCACCTAAAGCATGGCCAGTTAATGACTTGGTTGCGGAAATATAAGGTACTTTATCTGTAAATACTTCACTGATGGCTTCCAGCTCACGGATATCACCGACCGGGGTACTGGTGCCATGTGAGTTAATGTAATCAATCGGTTTGCTTACCGTTGCCATGGCTTGCTGCATGCAACGAACTGCTCCTTCACCAGAAGGTGCCACCATATCAAAACCGTCTGAGGTTGCCCCGTATCCGGTTAATTCCCCATAAATTTTCGCGCCACGTGCTTTCGCATGTTCCAGTTCCTCCAGAACCAGTACACCTGCACCACCTGAGATTACAAAACCGTCACGGTTAGCATCATACGTTCTTGAAGCTGTCTCTGGTGCCTCATTGTACTTGGATGACATGGCACCCATACCGTCAAATAATACCGATAAGGTCCAGTGTAGCTCCTCTCCGCCACCAGCAAAAACAATGTCTTGCTTACCAAACTGGATTAACTCCGCACCATTACCAATACAGTGCGCACTGGTGGAACAGGCTGAACTTATTGAATAATTCACACCCTTGATTTTGAAAGGTGTAGCGAGACATGCAGAATTAGTACTCGACATGCCACGGGTTACCATGTAAGGACCAACTCGTTTAATACCTTTTTCACGCAATACATCTGCTGCTTGCACAATGTTTTGCGTGGAAGGGCCACCAGAGCCCATAACAATCCCGGCTCGCGGATTTGAAATATCAGATTCTTCAAGACCAGAATCTTCGACAGCCTGCTGCATGGCAACATAATTATAGGCAGCACCATCACCCATGAAACGTTTTAACTTGCGATCAATCAAACTATCCAGATCAATATGCAAGGAACCGTGTATCTGGGAGCGAAAACCCAGATCGGCATATTCCTGGCAAAACTCAATTCCTGAACGGCCTTCATACAGGGAGTCTTTAACTTCCTGCTTATTGTTACCGATGCTTGAAACAATCCCCAAGCCTGTGACTACCACTCGTCTTGTCATGATTGTTAGAAACCTTCTGTTGATGTAAACAAACCTACTCTCAGATCCTTGGCGACATAAATTTCCTTACCATCCGCCTCCATGCGTGCGTCGGCGATACCCATAAATAATTTGCGCATAATGAGGCGTTTCAGATCTATATAATAGGTGATCTTTTTGACATCCGGTGTTACCTGGCCAGAAAACTTTACTTCACCTGAACCCAACGCACGACCATGTCCGGGACCACCCATCCAGCCGAGATAAAAACCTACCAGCTGCCACATGGCATCCAGTCCCAGACAACCCGGCATGACCGGATCACCTTCAAAGTGGCACTCGAAAAACCACAAGTCCGGATTAATATCCAGTTCGGCGATAATTTGCCCTTTACCATGAACCCCACCTTCTTCTGAGATATTGGTAATGCGATCGAACATTAACATTGGAGGTAAAGGTAATTGTGCATTACCAGGACCAAATAATTCACCGTGGCCACATTTTAATAATTCTTCTCGTGTAAAGCTGGATTGTTTCGACATGGATATCTCGTTTTAAAATAGCAAAATCAAATACTTGGTTATTTTGAATTGTGGGTAAAGGGGTCTGAATATCAGTTTCTGTCACTTTGTTGCGGGCATTGTACCCTTTGAAACAGCGCAAATAAAGTTCACATAAGATGAAAAATCACAGGTAAATCAGTCAGTTTCTGATTTCCCACGGTGAAAACCGCGTTTGGCAGTAGCAATAAAATCAACCAGGTATGCGACTGCATCACCCGGAAGTTGACGTAACTCCTCAAGCTTGTTGTCCAGTCTTTCATTGCTGCTAAATAAGATGCGATAGGCCTGTTTTAGCTCAGATAACGCTGCCTTGTTAAAACCTGCTCTTCTTAAGCCAACCACATTCAGTCCATGAACCTGTGCCGGGTTGCCATCCGTTGTCATGAAAGGTAATACATCCTGGGTAATCTTGCTGTTTCCTCCAACCATCGCCAGGCGGCCAATATTCACAAACTGGTGCACCATCACCCCACCGGAAATAAATGCCTTGTCATCCACTGTGACAAAACCACCCAGGCCAGAACTGGGGGCGATAACAACATTATTCGCCAGCTGGCAATCATGACCAATATGTACATTGGCCATCAGAAAATTTTCATTACCCACACGCGTGGTTTCATCCACGCTTTTCGAACGATGCACCGTGACACTTTCCCGGAATACATTTCCCGAGCCAATCTCAACAAATGAAACATGGCCATTAAAGCCCAGGTCCTGTGGCTCACCACCGAGTACTGCGTATTCATGTATTGTATTGTGATCTGCCAGGGTTACCCCTTGTTTCAGGACACTTCCGGTCATAAACCGGTTATTGTTACCAATACGTACGTTATCGTGAATATGAACGAAAGGGCCAATCGTATTCCCCTCACCTAACTCTGCTTGGGGTGACACAATGGCTGTTGGATGGATTGAATTGCTCACGTTTAAATACGCTTATTGTTATGAAAGGTCTAGCCTATCACTACTTTTCATATTTTTTAAGCAGAATACCTTCATCACCACAGCAACTGGCCGAGCATTTCTTTACCTGGTGTATATCGTCGGGATTACCTTCCAGGTAGGCATCAACCGGAAGGTTCTCTGTTGCACAATCACAACCTTTATCATCATACATGTAAACATTCTTAAGTCCGACTGACTGTGCAACCAGAAACGCTTCTCTCAAAACTTCTGAAGGTGTTGCCGGAATATGAGACAGCTGGAAGGCGGGAAAAAATTTGGTGATATGCCATGGACTCTCTTCACCCAGGTTATCTTTAATCCATTCAGCGATATCGCTTATCATGTTGATGTCATCATTTTTCCCCGGGATGATATTGGTACGGGTTTCCACATGGATCCCCAGCTGCTGGGCCTTTTTGATAGAGCTTAGTACCTGTTTCACATCCGCCTTGGGACAAATAGCATGATAAAACTCATCATCGAGGCTTTTTATATCTGAACATAAAACATCAACGTAGGGTGCCATTAACTCCAGTGCTTCATCCGTAACAAAACTGTTGGATACATAAACCGTATATAGTCCCTTTTCCCTGGCCAATCTTGATACATCCAGTACGTACTCCAGCCAGACTGCCGGTTCTGAATAGGTAAACGCAATCCCCTGTACCTTATGACGTAAAGCGGCTTCAACCATTTCTTCAGGAGATACGTAGGCTGAAGTGGACTCGCCTTTAGCCAGCTCATCCAGTGCTTCCACACCCCATGAAATTTCAAGGTTATGACATCCCTGGCAACGGAAATTACAACCGTAACTGCCAATGGACATAGCTTTAGTACCGGGCTGGAAATGCTTAACAGGTTTATCTTCAATTGGACCAATATCAATGGCCGAAATAATACCGTAAGAAAGGTTATACAAAGTACCGTGGCGATTCACATGCGCCTGGCAAAAACCACGCTGCCCATGAACCAAACGACATCGCCATAAACAGAGATTACAGCGGGTGGTACCATCCTCCAGTTTCTCCTGCAAACAGGTTTCATGTAACTGGTATTGCTGGTTTTGTGGAATTACTTGTTCAGTCATAACTTACTCAATAAATTTTCTCAGGCAATATTAACTTTAAACATGGGCGCCACGACAATCTTTAAACAGGCGTGTGCTTTTCTTAACGCCGCTTCCACTTTTTCGGCTGTATCAGCCGAGGCAAATATAAAACCTAAATAACTGGCTCCTTCAGGCAATGGAACCAGTTCATAACCTTCTCGAATCTGGATATCAATATCGATAATACCAGGAACGCGTTGTGCTTCCAGCAAACCCTCTACTCGTTTAAATATTCCTGCTTGTGTAATTGGGATCATCAAGACGCCACTGGCAGGACGTTGCTCTTCGGTTATTAAAGGTTCTCCCATCGCCTGGGCCAGCACTAACTGTTCCAGGGTATGTCCTGTGCCAAACGTTAACAACCGCGCACACAAACCGCCAATGGTTCGTGCTGCTACCTCAAGTATCCATACACCCTGATTATTTATGCGACATTCAGCATGAACCGGACCTTCCTTTAAACTGTAGGCTTTGCATGCTTGCTGAACGACTGCACGTAACTGCTGCTGAATTTTTGCCGAATGTCTTGAAGGTGTAATGTAATAAGACTCTTCAAAAAACGGCCCTTCAAGTGGATCAGGCTTATCGAATATTGTCAGAATATCTAACTGCCCCTGGCGTAACATACCTTCAACCGCAACTTCATCACCGGGGATATATTGTTCAACCAATATCTTTTGCTGCAACTCAATATCCAGTTGTTGTTCCTTATCCAGTAATTTCTTTATTCTTGTAGTGGCAGCTAATAATTCTTGATAGTCATTTGCACGAATAACGCCCCGGCTACCTGACAGCGCAACCGGTTTCACTACAACTGGATACTCAAGACCATTTACTTGTACCTTTACGTCTTTGGTTAAATCCATTTCCCGAAATTCAGGTATTGCAACCCGGGCTTGCTGCAAACACTTTCTTGCCAGGTCTTTACGCCCAGCCAGCCGGACTGATAACGGTGTGTTATGCGGAAGATTAAAATAACGTGCGACGCGTGCTGCCAGTTCAAGGCTACTGTCATCCGTGCCAATCACTCCACTAAAAGGTTTATCTTTCGCTGCCTCGATAATGGTTTGAAACGCGATATCAGGTTCGGCAAAGTGGATATGCAACCCCCTGGCAAAATCACTAACTATCGAGTATTCGCCTTCAGAGGCAATCAGGACTTCGCTTTTAAGAGATTGCGCGGCCTGGATATAGGCCGCGGTTCGATAACTACTGTGAGGCGCAATAACTAAAACGCGACGTGTTTTAGTCGCCTGTTCTGATGTAAATGGGGCCCTGGGCAATCAGGCACACCCGCCACCGGAGGCACCACATGCACTACAACCGCCACTACCACCAACGGCCTGGAATACATTGTTAAATACGAAGGACGCGTTCAAACCCTGTTCCACGAAATCAATATCACAACCTTTCAGGTAACTTAATGCAAATGCATCGACAATGAGCTTGTACCCGTCCCCTTCCATTACCTTGTCTTTATCAGTAATCGTGTCAGTAAATGTCATGCCGTAACTCATGCCGCCACAACCACCACCGGTGACAAAAACTCGCACACCTTCAATACCATCATCCGCGCTTTGCATTAACACAGCCATTTGCTGTGTCGCGGTATCACTGAGTTTAATTTCTTCCTCAACAATTGCCGGGTTATAGCTTGCAGTTTGTGCCTGTGTCATGGTCTCATAACTCCTGAAATATCTGGCTTGAACCTACCTGGTTAATTCCGGATAATACACCGGCTAAATCCAAGTGTTTTACTTGGTTAATTGTAACACATTTGTAAGCTGACGAGCAGCTATAGTTATATAGTAGTGTCGTCACATGGAGTACTCAACATGTCACGTGTCGTTTTTTGTCAGGTTCTGAAAAAAGAAGCCCCTGGAATGGATATCGCGCCTTATCCTGGTGAACTGGGAGAGCGTATTCTTGAAAATATTTCCATCGAAGGCTGGAACAAATGGTTAGAACGTCTGACGATGATCATCAATGAAAACCGCCTGAGTACTGCAGATCCTGCCAGTGTCGAGGTTATTGAGCAACACATGGTGGGTTTCCTGTTCAATGAAGGTGAATTCGGCCAGTTACCCAATGGTTTTGTTCCGCAAGCTGCAAAAAAATAACGCCCATGAAATTCTGTAGTACTTGCGGCAAACCAGTCACCGTCCGGGTACCTGATGGTGATAATATGCCTCGCCATGTCTGCGATCATTGTGATGCCATTCACTATCAAAACCCAAAAATCATTGTCGGTGCCCTTCCCGTCTGGGAAGATAAAATCCTGTTATGCAAACGCGCCATTGAGCCGCGTTATGGAAAATGGACACTGCCTGCCGGTTTTATGGAAAATGCGGAAACCCTTGAACAGGGGGCACTGCGTGAATCACGGGAAGAAGCCAATGCAAACCTTAAGCTTGAAGGCTTGTATACCGTATTTAGCCTGACACATGTAAACCAGGTTTATATCATGTACCGGGCTCGACTACTGGACCTGGATTTTTATCCTGGTACGGAAAGTCTTGAAGTCGACTTGTTTGAAGAAAAAGATATTCCCTGGAATGAAATTTCCTTTCGTACTATTCACCATACATTGAAATATTTCCTGGAAGATCGTAAATCCGGACACTTCCCTGTCCACACAATGGATATTCACAAGAATAATCGTGAAGCAGTAAATTCCGAATAATCAAGCTAGTGAAAATCAGTAAGTTCCTGCCAGTTTACACGACTGATTTTCCAGTCACCATCCTGTTTTATCCAGCGTGACTTTACCTCAAAACGTCGACCTCGCTCAGGCAGCCAGTTACTGGAGCCAGTTACAAGTACATTGAACACCATATCTGCTTTTTCTTTTTGTAATACAATTTGTATATTCGACGTAAAAACTTTAATGACTTTATTTTGTCGAAAATGAAGTAACATGAATGACCGTAACTGCTGGCTATTACTATGGCGTGCTGTTCTGAAATCATCGGCTAAAAATTTTTGTACCTGGCGAACACTACGTTCTTCCACTGCCTGCACAAGTTCATCCAGCGCCTTTCGCAAACGGCTTTCTTCATCAGGTACAGAACATGCAACAATACTACTGCTAATAAGCAGAAGCAGTATCTTTACAGTTTTTTTCATTGAATACTGACAGGTGCCTGGTGCTGATGCAGGAACCAGCGATCCATTACGACATGCCTGGCAAACCATGTACGTGTAATTAACTGGCAGGCTAACTTTATGCGAATATTTTCTGGCATACGTTCCATGATTCCTGCTAAAGGTTGCCGTTTACCAAAATGTTGTTCCATTTTATCCTGGTATGTCATTAATTTTGATTTACTGAAATCATACCGGGCATCTTTTAAAGTTTGCGCCGCAAACAATGCTGATTCAACTGCCGGTCGGATGCCTTCACCACTCTGCGGATAAGCCAGGCCTGCAGCATCACCAATCAGTAATGCCCGTTCGGCAACCAGCTCACGTTGCGCGTGGTTATATAACAGGTATGCATGCCCCTGGAATCGGTGCTCGATGTCGAATTCAATAATCTTTTGTTGTTTCAGGAACTGACAAAAGGTTTTGACCTGTTCCCCAAGTTGATAATTATCTTCTCGTCCAAGGCCGATGTTCAGGTAATTACCTTTACGAAACACCCAGCCATAACCCTGCAGGTCATGACAAAAATACAGTACCGGGGTTGTTTCAGAAACATTACATGAAGCCTGTTGCTGGCTATCCATTTCGAACTCAACTTCCTGGGCTGCAACGGCAACTTCATTTTTACCTGTTTTATGTCCCAGTTCCCTGGCTACCGGGCAAAAGTGTCCTCCCGCGCCAATCAATACCCCCGCCTTGATTTCATTATTAACTAGCCAGTAATCGCTGAACTTTTCAATTGTTTTTACCTTGTTGTTCAACAAAAGTTCTGCACCGCACCGTTTTAACAGGTATTCATCAAACTCGACTCGTCTTATCCCGTAACTGACAGTTTCGTCATAACAGGTTTCAGTTTCCTGGCCACCGGTCTCGTTATCGAGATAACCGATACGAAATCCTTTTATAGCCTGTAGTTCTCGCTCTCTCTGGTAGTCATGTAAATCAATCTGTAATTCATTCACCACGGCTGGCGTAATCCAGCCTGCACAAACTTTGTTGCGCGGAAACGGAGCTTTATCCATGATCATGATCTTATAGGAACTATCACGTAATGCCCACGCCAGGGTGGAACCTGCCGGCCCACCCTATTATCAGGATATCTACTTCTTGCACGATTAGTTACCGGCGTACATGTATGCACGCGACCAAGGTAGCTTGTTATACCCCTGCCGGTTAAACAGTATCTGGAACAGCTGCAGTTCACCGGTCGTAAAAGCCGCGATGGAACCAGCCAGGTATAAACGCCAGGTCCTTATAAACTCTTCACCCAGCATTTCCTTAATGGTATCGATGTTATATTCAAAACGTGATAGCCAGTGTTCCAGGGTCTTTGCATAATGTAAACGCAGGTTTTCTACATCCTGTTCTTCAAGATTATGAGGCTCAAAAATATTCATCATTTCCTGGAGGGAGGGAGGATAGGCACCCGGGAATATTCGACGCTCAATCCAGGCATTCATAGGTTTAGGTGAAACACGACCAATGCTATGGATCAGGCCTCGGCCATCTTTTTTCAAACAGCGCTGGATAACATCACCCAGAACCATGTAGTGCTTGTCTCCGACATGCTCCAGCATACCTACCGAGACAAATACATCAAATTTACCCTTGATATTCCGGTAGTCATCCTCGATGTATTCAACCTTATCGCTTAAACCTTCTTTTTCAGCCTGCTGACGGGCATATTGGACCTGGGCATGTGAAATATTATAAGCCTTGACAGTTACACCGTAATGTTTTGCCATGAAGCGAGCCAGGCCACCCCAGCCACAGCCGGCTTCAACGACTTTGTCGCCTGGTTGCAATTGTAATTTTCGGCAAACGTGATGTAGCTTGGCAACCTGGGCCTGTTCAATAGTCAATTCAGGATCCGGAAAATAGGCACAGGTATACTGCATGGCTTCTGTATCAAGCCATAACTTGTAAAAGTCATTGCTGATATCATAATGATGATAAATATTATCGCGTGATGCTGATAACGAATTAACTATTCTTCGGTTACTTAACCACCTGGTTATTTTTGACCATAAATGATTTTCACGGGGTTCATCTATGCTGGTATAAATGGATTCACAAAGTTTTACCAAGTCACCATCGTATTCAATTCGCCCGCTACTATATAGATCACCAAAAAATAATTCCGGCTCGAGTATCAGTTTAATCATCGCAGCACGATCATTAATCGTTAATAGCGACTTATGTTGCTCAGAATTAATCTCAATGATGGACCCATCCCATATCCTGACACTAAGGGGAGGGTTACCGGCAAATTCCAGCATGGTCTTTACCAGCCACCTGTCTAACGAACCAGCTTTCCCTGACACCATATACTCTTGCGCCTTGTGGGTTTTAATTAGTGCTTTTTCAAGTTCGTCTACTGAATGTGCGTGCTGCTTTGCAGTCGTTGCTTGTGTATCCAGCTCACCTTCAATTTCCTTTGCAACGTTTTCCTTCGCCTGCATGTCTACCTCCGGGTACGAGCTTCCAATTGAACATTATTCTTTATTTTTCGCGACCGTCTTCTTTTTGCGTGTCGTTTTCTTGGCGGTTTTCTTTTTAGCTGCTGTTTTTTGTATCTTTAACTCGAGATCTTTATCTGGCCACTCTGAAAACGGGAACGGCTTTTCATCGCTATTAAACATTATGAATTGCAGCAACTGGTACACAAAAATTGATAGGGTTTGTGCAAAACCACCCAGCTGGGGGTTTGTTTTGCCCGTAATCAACGAGGAAAGAAACTGGAATAATACGATTGACCAGATAACAATTTTACTGATGCCATAGATCAGGGCAAAAATTAATATGAAGCCCCCCCGCAGCCAGATATCGCCACGTGATGAATTTTCCTTTATATCCTTGTCTGTCATGATGTTTTTACACCCTATTTAACAAGTCGCCTGACCTTGGACTTATATCAATACTATGACAGTGGAATCGGCTATTCAATATTTCTAATCAGTTGAGCAGCCAAACCATATAATTATTATGGTTTTTATAGGCATCTATACGTAAATGCTCGTTTTCTCAAACTGTTAACAGATTCCACAATGCTTTGTGAGTCTTGTCACAACTTATATAAATAACATCCTATAAAGTCACCTAATCAGCTAAATTATAATTATCAGTATCCGCTAAAGTAGTGCAACTAGAGTAATTCGGCAGTAAATAATGTCTTCACAACCCATTGACAAAAAGCTCCTTAAATCACTGGAGCCACTTGGCAGCCTGACTCCAGACAAACTGGACGAGTTGGCACAAAAGTCTCGCATTGAAAAAATGCCTGCCGATCGCATTCTTTTTCGCCAGGGAGATCGTAATAAGCGCCTGTACTATGTCCTCGCTGGCCAGGTTGAACTGAGCATCAATGGACAAAAGAGAAAACAAATCATCAAGGGTAAAACTGACAAGGCCCGCTACCCGATCGCAGAAGAATCACCCCGTCCGTCTACCGCACGAACAAAAACTGAAGTTACCGTTTTAAACGTCGATCAGGACCTGCTGGAAATCCTGGTTGGTGATATTACGCAAGACGCAATAGAGGTTACCGATCTATCCGGCGAACATGATGCTGGCTGGATGTTACGCTTCCTGCAGTCACCCGCGTTCCTGCATTTGCCGACTGAAAATATCCAGAAATTATTAGTCAGCCTGGAAGAGGTATCCTTTCAAAAAGGGGATGTGATAGTCAGGCAAGGCGATGAAAGTGATTATTATTATATAGTTCAGGAGGGTCGTTGCCAGGTATCCCGCAAGCCCGCGCCCAATACCCAGGACATCAAGCTGGCCCAGCTCGGTGTTGGTGATGGTTTTGGTGAAGAAGCCCTGATCACCAGTGGCAAACGAAATGCCACGATCAGTATGCTTGAAGATGGCAGCCTGATGCGGCTTGGTAAGGATGATTTCCTCGAGTTGCTCATCAGGCCACTTATTCATTTCTATGATGAACAGGAAGTAATTAAACATCTTGCCCAGGGTAGCCTGGTCATCGACGTTCGAAATCATGATGCCTTTAATGAAAATCACATTGAAGGTTCCATCAACATTCCATTATCCATGTTAAGGGCTAAAATCCCCGGGCTGAATCCAGAGCGTGACTACATCCTGGTCTGTGACGATGGCATACAAAGTGAAGCTGCTGCCTTCCTGCTGATTCAACATGGTTTGAACTGCCATGTTCTGAAGAATGGTCTTGGCGCCGCAAATATCAAGACAGCCTCCCCGGCTGCTGTAGCAGAAACTACTGCAACAAAAGTGGAAACTCAGAAAACTCGCCAGGCTGATGAGAATAAGCATATTGCACTGGCCAAGGCAAAACGCCTGAAAGCGGAAAGACTTCGCGCTAAACAACAGGCCGACCAACTTGCTGATCAAGCAAGGGCCGCAGAGCAGGCCAAGACATCAGCAGAAAGTCAGCTTAAACGTCTGAAAGACAAAGTACAGGCACAAAAAGATTCTGCCCTACAGTCTGCCCAGCAGCAGATCCAGCGTGAAATGGAGAGAGCCAAGAAAGCTGAAGAAGAATTAAAAACACTGGTTGCCGCACAAAATAAAAATGCTGAGCACCAGAGTTCATTAAACGCATCACTACAACAGGCAGAGAAACAAGCCCAGGAACAGGCACGAATTGCCCAGGAAGTCCATAAACAGGCCGAACTTGAAGCTGCAAAAATCCGCAAACAGGCTGAACAGGAAGCCAAACGTTTACGTGCTGAAATGGAAGCGGAACGCCGCCAGCATGAAAAAGCCATTGAAAAGGCCCGGCAAGAAGAAGCCCGTCAGAAGCAACGCGCGATTGAGGAGGCTCGTCAAAAAGCTCGTGAAGCGGTTAAACACACAGCTGCAGAGGCCAAGGCTGAAGCTGATTCTATTCGTCAGCAGGCAGTACAGGAAGCATCTGCCTTGCGTGCAGAAATTGAACATACTCGCGGTGAACTGGAAAAAAGTATTTCTGATGCCCAGCAAAAAGGTGAGCTCCAGCGCCAGATGTTACTCGAGGAAGCACAACGTGAAGCTGAGCGCGTTGCCCTGAACACAACCCGACAGGCTGAAATAGAAGCCGAGAAAATTCGCCTGAAGGCCCTGGAAGAAGCAGAACGACTTCGCGCTGAAATGGAATCTGCCAAGCATCTGGTTGAACAGGAAGCACAGCGAGTTCGCATGCAACAGCAACAGGAACTTCAGAGCCAGCAAAAGGCAGTACTAGCTGAAAGATCAAGACAACAAAAGCTGGCTGAACAAAAACGTGCTGAACAAATACGTAAAAAACAAGCCCAGCAGGTGAAAACTCGCCAACAACAAGCCGCAGTTGCAAAAGCAGATAAGGCAAAACAGGAAAAAGCTCGCCAGCATGCTGAAGCTATCAAGGCAAAACTGGAAGCTACTGCCAAGGAGAAATTCGAACAGCAACAAGCCCATATCCCATCAGGTGGATTATCTGTCGGCAACTTCACCGTTAAGGAAAGCAAAGATCGTATTCTTCTCGATAGTGAAGAAGACAGCTTCATTTTTAAACTGCCATCAATTACCCGTATCGATAAAGAAAAATTATTGAAGGAGGCAGGGGAAGCTCGACACTTAAAGAAAGAAGAACTGCCATCATTTGAAGAAGACTTAGATGAACCCGTCTTTCCAAAAACAGAACCACAGTTCACTGGCACAGCTACATTTGACGCTAACCTGGATGATGGTATTGGTTACCATAAAGAAAAAAACAAGAACTATTTTGCCATTGCTGCCGCCCTGGTACTGGCCATTGGCCTGGGTGGGTTTGCCTATCTTAAAATGACCAGTATCGATGTGCCTGGCCAAACCGCGTTACAACAAAAATCCAATAAGACCGCAGCAAGCCTTCTAAAACAACACAAGGCAAGTAAATCACAGATTGCTGCCGCAGAAAAGAAGGTAAAGAAAGACGCCGTAGGTGAATTTGAAGCTTTGCTTAACAAGTGGAAGCGTTCTATACAGGATAATGAACAATAACATTTTATTTTAATGGTAAAATTGCATTCAGATTTTCATTACCTTCAACATATTTAAAAATTGCCGCTTTCAGTGGTAAACCCTGTTCTGTTGTAACCACCACACTCCATGTTCCTGTCTTGTTTCTTGGCAGCCTGGTTTTTGAATAAACACGCCAGCGTGGCCCCCCTACATTGAATATTTTCGAGGAAACAACCTTACCTTCATACTCCCAGCGATGAATAATTTTCTGGTTCTCAAGGTGGCGAAGATCAGTAAAAAAATAAATGACGTTAAATTTATTAGAGAGTATCAACACCTGGTCAACAGGTTCACGGTTTTCAATGGCCGTAGTAAAAATAGCTCGTGACACGTTGGCACGTTTACTTAACTGGGCGTTGGCATGAGAGTGAACCAACAAAGTCAGTACAGCAATTAGAAGGCTGGTATATAACTTAAGATAAATTGCTGGCATGCCTGTATAACCATCTGGAGACGAAAAATAAAAAATAGCCTCTTTTTATTGTAGTAACATGGGCATAGTTCACATTTGCCTGATAATTAGCGAGTTATCCACAAGTGACTATCTGAATTTACATGGCTAAATACCATCCAATCCAGGCGGCTGCAGACACAACGAGTATTGATGCCAGCCAACCGTGACTTGATACCGTCGTATTATCACTCATTGTCCGTATGAATTCCTTGCTACATGGTTCGGTCTTTTCCTGTAAGCGTTTCCATGCTGTTTGTAATAATGGTGAAATTTCTTCTGCCTTATAATTTTTTAAATTATTTTCCAGTTCACTGATCAATACTACCTTGTCAGGCTTTCCCTTGGGGAATTCACTTCCCCTGGTAAAAACCACCTTACCATCGACCTTTACATCTTTTACCAGTACATTTATGGCCATGATATCCAGTTCCATTTTTTGCAGCGGATTTGGGAAACGATAACTATGGTTATTGATAACCTGTGTCCACTCATCAATTTTTTCACCGGCAAAGATGACACCCTGGTAACGTTTCAGGTACAAAATCACAATTGCATTTGCCGTCAGTGCAAGGTAATCGATATATGTATAACCTCCAAGGCTATCTGGTAACATCACATCATGCATAGTTTCCTTGCCAAATTTTTTTATGGTCCTGGCAAGACGATATTCAGACAGGTTAAGTTTTATGACTGGCCACTGTAATACAAATGCGACCAGAAGAAATAACAAGGGCACGCCCGCTATTACAATAAGGTCGATAAAAAAATCAGCTGATGTATTATTGTTCATGTTCTGGATGATACTTTCTTATTAAATATAGTGTTGCCGGATTATTTGTTGGTGTTATTATCATTTTATGACTGATAAGCAAAAAGAGCTAGCAGAAGCACAACATCTTGTGCAGCAATATGGTCAAATTTTATCCCATCTGGATGCCACATCCTATGCACATCCTCAGTCATTACTCCCCTGTGATAAAGATCAACTTAAATCATCGTTGCAATTATTACTATGGGAAATTGGTGAACAGGATAAAAGCATTTGCGAAAGTCTGGTACATGCCTATACCTTCCTTGCACAGTTTATTGATGATGATGATGCTGAGCTGGTTGCCAGGTCACAAGCTATTATGAAATCCAGTGACATGGGGCATGATGACTGGAATCATGTTGAAACAGCAACACGTCTGATAAATGACATTAAACTCGAAATGGAAGAACTGTTAAAAGATGTGAAACCTTTTATCTCGTAATTACTAGCTGGCCTGACATAATTCCTGTACCAGGTCCTCAGCCTGTTTAAAGCTCAGGCCACAGATACGCAAAGTGTCACGCTTGCCTTTGACACGAATATGTTGCTTACAGTTCTGCCAGATATATTCCGGCAAATGTTTGTAAGTGGATTCACTCATGACAATGTCTTTTTTCAGAACCTTGGTAGCATTTTCAAGGCGGAATGCCGTATTTACGGCATCACCCAATGCAGTATTATCAATACCAATACCCATTGAGGCTGCACCAGTGTTAATGCCAACACCGATACTAATATTATCTACTTCGGGAAAAGCTTTATTGATATCTTCGGTAACTTTATGAATCAGCACAGCGGCATTCAATGCCTGTTTAGCAGTCACATTTTCACCGATATCTGTTTCCCAGCGCGCAAAAACACAATCACCGATGAACTTGTCCACCACGCCCTGGTTTTCAAAAATAATATTACTCACCTGGTGAAACCAGCTGTTCATCATTTTGGTAAGAATACGGATATTGACCTGTTCGGATAACGTGGTAAATCCACGAATATCGGCTACCAGAACAGTAATTTGTTTGATCACCGGGGTATCGGAAATCATGGTCTCCTGCATGGACCAGGTATCCATGGTATCGTCGTTTTGTTTGATTTGTTCGAATGTTAACTCGATGTTACCAATGCTGATGACATCGCCGGCTTTCAGAAGTTTGGGGGCAGAAACACGTTGCTTGTTAACGTAGCTGCCATTGGAGCTGCCTGAGTCAATAAGATAATAATCGTTCTTACCAAGGCGCCTGATCATGGCGTGGTTGCGCGATGCCATCAGATCCTTGAGCACGATATCGCTATTTTTATCGCGCCCCAAAGTCAAAACGGCTTTACAGGGAATTTTTCGAACACCACCCCCTGTCTTGACCCTCAATACGGCAGACATTGTCCCCTTAACCCTAATTAAGATATGTATACTATATTAGTATATCTTTTCACTAAGCATAGCGAAAATAGAGAAATTTATGTGCTTTTTATGCCTGAGCCGTCTTACGCGCCAGGTATTGAGTAGGAAAAGCACTGTTCATGGCTCGATACAGGGCAACACCATTGGCGGCTTTCATTCCTGAAAGTATGTCCTCGTAGTCTTTTGCTTCTGCATTAGCTGGTTTTTCGGCCAGTTCCGGGATATCGCCGTAATTCTCCTTGATATAACTATCGATTTTCTCTTTCGCTACAGGCGTACTGGCAAATTCCGAAACCAGGTGGGCTACCCTGAATAACCAGGCCTGAGCAAATACATCTGTGCGGCGGTCTTTCTCGGCGCGATCCTCAATATTCAGATCATAGCTAAAGTCACGTCTTGCCTGTTTGAGCTGGCGATACAGGACATTAAAAGTATAACTGGCTATTTCAGGCGATATCGCCATACCGATAAATCGAAACTCAGGACGACGCCCATATCGGCGGGAAACAAAAACCCGGCACTCAAAGGCCTGGGCAACAATATTGGATAATGCCAGCACCCAGTAAGGCGGGTTATAGCGACTGATACTTTCTACTGCGGCTTCACTGACATCTTTGGCAAGAATCTGGTCAGCGGTAACACCGTATTTTTTCATCAGACCGTGGGCCTGACGCAGCGCTGATGCTGCCTCGTTGGGATTACATGACTCCGATAAACGCAAACACTTGCAGATTTTGTCGATAATTTTTTGTTGATCCATAGCCGCTTCGCTATCCATTCGAATTACTGAATTCTTGTTGTTAAACAATATGTCCTTAATATACTATAAAATCAAACTGTTACAATATTTTTGTGGAAATTACTTTAAGTATGGTTATTTTTTAACCATCTCCTGGGTAACACTAGTATTTCAACATGCGAAAAAGAAAAATTTCCGGAACCACTTCATGCTTTACACTTCTTTGGCAAGACTGGTTCACCAGGAAAGCTAAACTTTTTAGGTATTGAATTGGATATTTGTGAACCCACATAATTGAACTATGAGTATGACTGTCACTATTCCCGTTGTTGATGAAGCAGATATCCGTCAACAAAATCTTCAGGCCCAGCCCGCTGCCGCGGTCGTTGGCGAAGAACGTCAGATCCTTATTGAGAAAATTAAAAGGCTACTCAAGGAACAGGATGCCGTGCTGGTAGCCCATTATTACACTGATGATGACCTGCAAATGCTGGCAGATGAAACTGGTGGCTATGTTTCGGACTCACTTGATATGGCCCGTTTCGGACATGAACACCCTGCCTCCACCCTGGTAGTAGCAGGTGTACGATTTATGGGCGAAACGGCTAAAATTCTCAACCCGGAAAAACGGGTACTCATGCCCACCCTGGAAGCCGAGTGCTCACTGGATCTCAGCTGCCCGGCAGATGAATTTAATGCCTTCTGCGATGAACACCCGGACAGAACCGTGGTGGTATACGCCAATACCAGCGCAGAAGTAAAGGCTCGCGCTGACTGGGTCGTCACCTCCAGTATTGCTACAAAAGTCGTGCAACACCTGCATGACAAAGGAGAAAAAATCCTCTGGGCACCGGATCGCTACCTGGGTGATTACATTCAGAAAGTCACCGGTGCAGATATGCTCATGTGGCAAGGCTTCTGCGTAGTTCATGATGAATTTCGAGCTAATGAGCTACATAAGCTAAAAGACAAGCATCCTGGTGCAGCTGTGCTGGTACATCCGGAGTCGCCTGCTGACGTAATTGCACAGGCCGACGTGGTTGGTTCCACAACCGGCCTGATTAAAGCAACACAAGAAATGTCCAATGATGAATTCATCGTCGCCACGGACCGCGGTATTTTCTACAAAATGAAACAGGCTGCTCCTGCTAAGACATTTATAGAAGCACCTACTGGAGGTATTGGGGCAACCTGTAGCAGTTGCGCACATTGTCGCTGGATGGCAATGAACGGTCTGAAGAACCTGGCCGAAACACTGGAAACTGGTGAAAATGAAATTCACGTTGATCCGGACATTGGAAAACAGGCATTGGTTTCTGTGACGAGGATGCTGGACTTTGCGAAGACCTTGAAAACAAAATAGGTGTACGAAAACAATACCCTTGGCGGTACCAGGATAGTACCTGCAATAAAAACCAGAAAAAGGTAAGGATGGCTGTGCTGGATATACGCAAGTTCTTTTTTTCAATAAGTATGCCTTTCGCTATCATCGCTATAGCCCTGGTGATGCAATACTCTTCTTTTTCTCTTCCTGAAAGCCTGAGAACAGTTGCCAGGTTTTTACCTTACCTGTTTATTTTTGCCAGCCTGATTTTTGCATGGGTGTTCCATCATAGCCGGGAGTTTCACATTCTCATCTTGTGCGGTTCCACATACTGGGTAATGCAAAATACTGGTCTTATTGAAAATGGTGACAGCTTCAATGTTTTTCTTCTCTATAGCCTGATATGCCTCTTATTACCGCTTAACATTACTGTTATCAGTATGTTAAGCGAACGAGGTATTATTAACTTTTACGGGATAAAGCGATTAGTCATACTTATTTTGCAGGCCATGTTTATCTACTGGGTAAGCCAGGCCGACAGCCATTACCTCACGTTATTATTTGAGTATAAATTCATTCATGCCGATTTTATTAAATACAATACGATTCCTCATGTTGCCCAGGTTGTTTTCCTGCTCTGTTTCGTATATCTGTTAATCCGGAATTTGTTAAATCCTAACCTGTTACTTGCTGCCAACACCTCGGTAATCATTAGTGTATGGTACTCACTCAATGTGTATAACGAATCCTACACGGCGATACTCTGGTACTCGGTAATCGGTATCGTGCTACTAGCTTCCATGATACTGAACTCCAAGCAACTTGCTTTCCTGGATGAATTGACTAACCTGCCGTCCCGCCGTGCTCTAAAACAATACCTGGGCACACTGGGAAGAAATTATTCCATCGCTATGGTCGATATTGACCACTTTAAAAAGATTAATGATAAGTATGGCCATGATATTGGTGACCAGGTACTAAGAAGACTTTCTTCATTTTTGCGAAAAGTACAGGGAGGTGGACGCGCATTCCGATACGGTGGTGAGGAATTCACCATTGTTTTTTCTGGCAAGGATATCGACGAGGCATACATCTATACTGATCATTTACGCGAAATGATTGCCGATAACCCCTTTACCGTGAGAAACAGGAAACGGCCAAAACAAAAACCGGATAAACCCATCAGGAGTTCCCCGTTAAAAGAAATTGACGTAACTGTCAGTATTGGAATTGCTCAACGTTCAGAGTTATTACTGACAACTGAAGAAGTTATCAAACTCGCGGATGAAAACCTATACAAGGCAAAGAAGAAAGGCAGGAACCAGGTGGTAAAATAATTTTTTCCAGGGAATTATCAAAAGAACTTACCCTTCCAGGCTTCTGTTTACCACTTCAAATACATCTTTCGATAAAGTTGCCTGTTCCTTGATTCTTTCCAGCTGGGATTTCATCAATGCCTGACGTACCTCATCATACCTGCGCCACTGCATCATAGCTTGTACCAGGCGTGCGGCAATTTGCGGATTCTTTTTATCCAGCTCAATGACATTATCGGCAAGGAACTGGTAACCGCTACCATCAGCCGCATGAAACTGGACAGTATTTCCCATGCAGAAGCGGCCAATAAGAGAACGTACTTTGTTTGGGTTACTCATAGAGAAGGTCTCATGTTGCGTAAGTTCTTTAACCTTATCCAGGGTGTTGGGGATAGCTGATGTAGCCTGGATATTTAACCATTTTTCCACCACCTGGTTGTCATGTTTCCATTGACCATAGAACGTATCCAGCGCGTGCTGTCTTTCACTGATATCATGATTACTCAGTATCGCCAGGGCAGAAAACTGGTCTGTCATGTTATTGGCCTGCGCAAACTGTTTGGCACATAAATCAATAGCTTCTTCAGTCTCGGTACGCATTAAATATGCCATGCAAAGGTTTTTTAATGAGCGTTGTGCCATTTCATCAGCAGTAAACATATATTCTGCATCCGTCATATTTTCCTGGTAGGTATTAAGCCAGTCCGAGTAGAGTTCCCTGGCCAGGGTATTGGCAATATATTCTCGCGCCTCATGTATTGCATCTACGTCAACGATACTGCATTGATCGGCAATATAACTTTCTGAAGGTAGCCTCAATGCCAGCGATCTGAATTGTTTGTCCAGTGAATTGTCCAGTAGTGTTGCTTTACAGGCATCCACGAAAGCCGGTTCAAGTTGCAGTTGATTACCCTGCTGCACGTCCTTCACCAGGCGTAAAAGAATATTCATTGCCAGCTGTTGCCCGGCATCCCAGCGGTTAAAAGGATCACTGTCATTGGCAAACATAAATGCCAGTTCATCATCACTGCGTGGAGTGGTGAACTTAACCGGCGCAGAAAAACCACGGCCAATAGAAAGGTGTGGTTCGCTATCGACATTGATGAATTTAAAAGTTTGTACTGGTTCAGTTAGTGACAGTACACGTGTAGTAGAAGAATCTTCAGACTCTCCTTCCATACATAATGGTATATCCCTGCCACTTTCATTAACCAGGCCGATGGCAATGGGGATATAAAATGGCTTCTTGTCTTTTTGCCCCGGTGTATCAGGGCATGTCTGCTTCAGTGTAAGAACGTATGTTTTCTTATTGGCATCATAGTTACCCGAAAATTCAATCTCTGGTGTTCCAGCCTGGTTGTACCAGTTCTGGAACTGGCCCAGGTCAATACCATTAGCATCTTCAATTGCTTTTACAAAATCTTCCGTTGTTACTGCCTTTCCATCATGACGTCCGAAATAAAGATCTGTGCCTTTCCTGAAACCTTCCTTGCCGACAAGAGTCTGCAACATACGTACGACTTCAGCACCTTTGTTATACACAGTTACAGTATAGAAATTACTGATCTCCATGTAATGATCGGGGCGGACAGGGTGTGCCATGGGCCCGGCATCCTGTGCAAACTGGTGGGTACGCAATACATTGACATCATCAATACGTTTGACGGCACGCGAGTTTAAATCAGAAGAAAATTCTTCATCACGAAACACGGTAAAACCTTCTTTCAGACTTAACTGGAACCAGTCACGACATGTCACGCGGTTACCCGACCAGTTATGAAAATACTCATGTCCAATAATGCTCTGGATATTGTAATAGTCAGCATCATTAGCAGTATCCGGACTGGCCAGCACACAGGAAGCATTAAATATATTCAGCCCCTTGTTCTCCATGGCGCCCATGTTGAAGTCATTGACCGCAACAATCATAAAGATATCCAGATCATATTCTCGTCCAAAACGTTCTTCATCCCATTTCATAGATTGTTTCAGACACGTCATGGCATGGTCAGTTTTATGTGAATTTTCCGGATCCACGTATACGCGCAACTCGACGTTACGACCACTCATCGTTTTGAAGGAGTCCCTGTGGCAATGCAATTGACCACCGACAACGGCAAACAGGTAGCTGGGTTTAAGACTGGGATCATGCCATTTCGCCCAGTGACGCCCATCATCCTGCTCTCCTGTCTCAACCGGGTTTCCGTTGGCCAGTAATACCGGGTATTTTTCTTTGTCCGCTGTTAATGTCACGGTATAACGTGACATCACATCAGGGCGATCTAAAAAATACGTGATACGACGAAAACCCTGTGCCTCGCACTGGGTACATAGCAGGTTACCTGAATGATATAACCCTTCCAGCGCAGTGTTGGCTGCCGGATGTATCAGGGTTTCAATTTCCAGGATGAAACTATCCCCAACGTTTTTGATCACTAATGTTTCATCAGTGAGTTGATAGTCGCCAGCCTTTAATGCCTTGCTATCAATTTTTATGCTTAGCAGTTCAAGTTCATCTCCGTCCAGTACTAGCGGGGCATTGGAATTTTCAGATTCATCATTGCGTTGCACCTGTAAACGGGAACGCACTCTTGTGTCCTGCTCGTCAAGTTCAAACCATAATTCAACTTCACTAATCAGGAAATCCGGTACCTGGTAATCTTCCAGGTAAATAGTTTTAGGTGTTGTACCTTCGCTGCGGACTGAATCCAACATAAGCTTTTATACTCTCACTCATTTCTGTTTTATTTGATCGCCTGTACCACGATGAATACTTCGCTTGCCAAATCTTTGGTTTATTTGATCGGTTACCTGATCAATTTCATTTTCTTTTTCCTGGTTTACTGACGCAAATAAATCATTTTGTTCCTGAACTTTTCCATCTTTACCTGCCAGGTTTGTGACACCAACGCCAATTAGCCTTACAGGTTTATTGTTTTTCTTTATACATAAGTCCAGTAAACTTCTGGCACCATTACTGATCACTCGAGTCGAGTTGGTGAGTTTATCCAGAGTTTCAGCCCTTGTATAGGTACTGAAATCGTTATAGCGTATTTTTATCTGTATAGTGCGTCCCTTGATTTTCTTACGTCGCAACCGGAAAGCAACCTGTTCACTGAGCTGCATGATCCAGGCATGTAAAACCGTTACATCTGTAATATCTTCAGAAAAAGTCGTTTCATTAGACATCGATTTTGCCTGGCGTTCGTTAACTACCTTGCGATGATCAATACCCTGTGCCAGTTCCCATAACTGGATACCGTACTTGCCGAACTTGTCGGCTAAAAACTCTGGTGACTGTTCACGTACCTGCCGGATAGTCTTGATACCAAAACGTTCAAACACGGCGTTGGTGGCCTTACCCACTCCCCACAGGCGACTCACTGGTAATGGATCCAGGAACGTCTGCACCTCATGCTGTTGAATGATTACAAAGCCATCAGGCTTTTGAATATCCGAGGCCAGCTTGGCGAGATACTTGTTGGGTGCAATACCCACTGAAGCGACCAGTTTTTGCTCATCCAGAATTGCCTGCTTGATCTGTTTTCCAATTGCCTCTTCTGAACCAAATAAACGGAGACTTGAAGAAACATCCAGAAAAGCCTCGTCCAGAGACAAGGGTTCTATTTCAGGAGTGTATCGTGCAAATATCTCATGGATACTTGCAGAAACGTCCGCATACAGAGACATGTTAACCGGTAAACGCACTATATCCGGACACAAGTGTAACGCCCTACTCATAGGCATGGCACTTTTCACACCGAAGCGACGTGCCTCATAACTGGCAGCCGCCACCACGCCACGCCCTTGCGGGGTGCCCCCCACCACTACCGGCAGGCCTTTCAGGGCTGGCTGCTCTCGCACTTCCACCGAGGCAAAAAATGCGTCCATATCCACATGCAGGATCATGACACTACCAAAGAAAAAAACAGGAGATTTATCTTAAATCAGGGAGTAAAAAGAATGAACTATCCGTATCAATATAGTTAAGAGTGTTATCGCCCTTATGGCCACTCACTGTAGAAATTGCGATAGCTCAGGACTTTCTTGACGTAATTCTGGGTTTCTTTGTAGGGAGGAATACCACGATACCTGGCGACAGCGTTTTCACCGGCGTTATAGGCTGCCAGTACCAGCGATAAACTGTTGCTATAGCGCTTCATCAACTGGCTGAGGTACTTGGTACCACCGTTAATATTCTGACGAGGATTGTACAGATCAGTTACCCCAAGCTTCTCGGCAGTTTGAGGCATCAACTGCATTAATCCTGATGCTCCTTTGCGGGATGTTGCACGAGGATTGAAGTATGACTCGGTATGGATTACTGCCTTGACCAGGGCGGCATCAACGTTGTGCCGATTGGCTGCCTGGTGAATCAAAGACTCAAAGCGCAGGTAGTTGATGACCGGGGCCTGGAAGTTTTCATTTTTCTTGGCCGCCAGTTTGCCCAGTCTATCCAGATGGCGGCTGCGGGTAACCAGTTTGTACTTTTTACTGTCAAATTTCCGATCGGACACCATCCGCGAGCCATCTGGCAGCTGGTACAGGTAATAAGCAGCCTGTGCCGGCATCCATCCACACATAAAAGCTACAGGAAAAAATACTAAAAATTTGAACTTCGTCACAATTTATCCTCTATAAGCTAGGATATCGAACATCGTCCTGATTTTTTTAGTTTTTTAGCTATTTTTTGCTGCTTAGCAGGTATACAGACTCAACCAGGGACTCTAAACCCTTATCTTTAAAGCGGGAATTATCCTCGATAACCTCACACGAGCATAATTTGCGGTGCTGATAGCGGAATTGATACAGATCGTGAATTTCCTGTTCGCACACAGAAAATGGTGGTCCCTGCATCAGCTGCTGATCATAAGAGAGGCTAACCAATAAAACCTGCGCCGGATTGTGGTCAAACAAAGTCTGCAGGTGTGAGGCATATTGCTGGCGCATATCTTCCGGCAAGGCTACCAGTGATGCCCGATCATAGATGGCATCCACATCAGCCAGCATTTCTGCTGTCAGGTCGAAAAAATCGCCACAGTACAGGGTGATATTGCCTGATCTGAATACTTCAAAATTGCCCTGGTGGAAAACTTCCGGTGCCAAACCGCTATCATTGAAGAAGGTCTCAATGGCAACGGGACTGATTTCCACGCCCATGACCTCGTAGCCCTGGCCAGCCAGCCAGAGCATATCGACACTCTTACCACACAAAGGCACCAGTACTTTCTTGCCAGGCTGAATATCCAGCACCGGCCAGTATTTCTGGAGATATGGGTTCACATCATCCATGTGAAATCCGACCAGGCCATTGTCCCAGCGGCTATGCCAATAGGCTGCTTCCATTTTTCACCTCTAAACTTCTTCGGGCGTTACAAAAAGCGCGCATTTTACATGGACTCAGTTCTGACGTACATGCTATTTACGGGTAAAATAGTTGATATTGATCAACTATTTCTGGACAAACCCTGAATGACGACAGTTGCCGACAACGAACAATTTTCCATTGACGCCCTTGAGCTGGGTCCCATGGAAAACTTAATTTATCTCATTACCGATAAACAGACCCGGCGCGCCGCGGTGGTTGACCCGGCCTGGGAAGTCCCGGAAATTATCCGTCTGGCAGAACAAAAAGGCGTCACAATCACTGATATTCTGCTTACTCATAGTCACCATGATCACATCAATGGTATCGAAGCCATACTGAATAAATATGATGCCCAGCTCCACCTGTTAAAGGCGGAAGCCCAGTTCTGGGGACAACACCTGGATTTACCCACCTTGCATCATGGTGGTGATCGTATCCAGCTGGGGAAAAGTGAAATTGAAATTTTACATACACCAGGCCACACCCCCGGTTCGGCCTGTTACCACATCGACGAACAATTGATTACCGGCGACACTATGTTTGTCTGGGGTTGCGGTCGTTGTGATTTAAGCGGCGGTGATCCAAACCAGATGTTTGATACCCTGAACAAGCTGGCAAATCTACCGGGTGATACGGTTACCCTGCCAGGACATAACTATTCCGATCAATCTACCGCGACTATACATGAACAATGCGAAGGAAATCCGTTCATGCATTTTCATGATAAGGACAAGTTTGTTGATTACCGCATGCATCAACATGACAAGATTCGACATAGCCCCTACCATGCCGAGTTGATAAAGAAACAATAAAAAAACGGGCTCAAATGAGCCCGTTGTTAACTCGACAAATAGTGCAGGTTACTTTTCAGCAACAATGTAAATCATCCACGATTCCTGATTTTCCACTTCTTCAGTCTCGTAGTATTCACCGGTACCTTCAAGTTCATCGTCATCATCATCACTGTCGACATATTCCTCCCAGTAAATGCGGATCTTGCTATAACCCGCTTCTTCCAGTAGTTCGCGAATTTCCGGGATTGACCATAAACGCCAGGCATAGGTAAAGGCATTTTCCAAGGAAGAGCCATCGTCAAAATCAAAATGAATGGCGCATTCCATATGATTGTTAATCGGGTTGAAAGAAACATGTTCCCAGCGGTAAGTGGCATCAAAGTCGTCCAGCTCAGTTTCCTCTTCCAGCACATCCATGGCTTCTGTGCCACCGAACAGATCCAGAACCAGGATACCGTCATCTTTCAGACCTTCACGCGTGACCTCGAAGTATTTGCGCATTTCATCACGCGTTTCAAAAATGCAGTAACTGAAGTTGAAAGCATTAATAACATCGACTTTTGGTTCGGTAATATCACGTACATCCGCTTCGATATATTCAACACGTCTGGCAACATCACTACCAGCTTCTTCAGCATTATTTTTCTGTCCCCAGTCCAGAGTCGGCTTATCAATATCCACCACGATCGCAGTACGTTCAGGATCACTTTTGGCCCATTCTACTGACAGGTAACCGGTGCCGCCAAAATCTTCTTTCATACTGATGGCTTTACGGCCTTTCAGGGCTTCATAGGTTTTACTGATAAAGTCCACTTCAGCCTCGGGACACTGTACCGACTCCTGGTATAACACATGACGATCGGCTTGTTCGGCTTGTGTTAATTTGTCTTGCTGTGAACTCATTTCCCCACCCCTGATTTTGATATACTTATGGTTAGAATTTGTGATGACTGCGCTGATTATATCCACTTTTTTCAGCAAATGCGCGGACCACATCACGCCTGACAAAGCATAGCGATGTGCTATGATCGCGTTTCTTTCAGGTAAGCACTGCAAGGTCAAAATGAATATCCAGCGTAAACAAACTGTTGCTGTCAAAATCGGACAAATCACTGTAGGTGGTAATGCTCCGGTTGTTGTGCAATCCATGACCAATACGGATACTGTTGATGCAAAAGCGACCATTGAACAGGTCCTGCAACTGGCGCAGGCTGGATCTGAACTGGTGCGTATTACTGTAAACAGTGCGGAAGCTGCTGCCGCAGTTGCCGGCATCCGTGAAGGGCTGGATAAGGCTAACTGTGATGTACCATTAATCGGTGACTTTCATTTTAACGGTCACAAGTTACTGGCCCAGTACCCAGAGTGTGCCGAGGCACTCGCAAAGTACCGCATTAATCCCGGCAACGTAGGTAAAGGCAAAAAGCGTGATGAACAATATGCCAGCATGATTGAAGTTGCCTGCAAGTACGACAAGCCGGTGCGTATTGGTGTGAACTGGGGCAGCCTGGACCAGGCACTACTTGCGCGTATCATGGATGACAATGCCAAACGCGCTGAACCTAAAGATCCAAAAGCCGTTATGCACGAAGCGATGGTAACCTCCGCGCTGGAAAGTGCCCAACAGGCAGAAGAATACGGGCTGGCCCATGACAAGATTATCCTGTCATGCAAAATGAGCGGGGTACAGGATTTAATTAGTGTCTATGAAGATCTTTCAGGTCAATGCGACTATCCCTTGCACCTCGGTTTAACCGAAGCCGGTATGGGGAGCAAAGGTATCGTGGCCTCGACTGCAGCTTTATCTGTCCTGTTACAACAGGGTATCGGCGATACCATTCGCATTTCATTAACACCAGAACCCCATGGTAAACGTGAAAAAGAAGTCATCGTTGCTCAGGAAATTTTACAGGCCATCGGGTTACGTTCTTTTACACCCAGCGTTGTCGCGTGTCCCGGATGTGGCCGCACCTCTTCAACCTACTTCCAGCAGCTGGCCAGGGACATCGAAAATTACTTGCGCCAGCAAATGCCCGTTTGGAGTAAAACCCATCCCGGCGTAGAAAACATGATCGTTGCAGTAATGGGTTGCGTGGTAAATGGCCCGGGTGAAAGCAAGCATGCCAACATTGGCATTAGTTTACCGGGTACAGGCGAAAAACCTGTGGCTCCCGTTTATGTAGATGGACAAAAAGATGTCACCCTCAAGGGAGATAATATCGCGTCAGAGTTCCAGAAAATTGTTCAGCACTACGTGGAAACCCATTACAGTAAATAAAGCAGTTTATTTTGCCAAAGGAAGGGTAAAGCTAAAAGTCGATCCCTGTCCTTCCTTGCTTTCAACATACATATCGCCACCCATTAACCGAACAAGGTCACGGGAGATCACCAGCCCGATACCAGTTCCCTGGCGACCATCTTTATCCTGTGTCAGCCTGTCAAACGGTGTAAATAAATTCTCCATATGTTGTTCTAAAATACCAATACCAGTGTCTGTGATTTTTACTCGGGCCATACCCAGTTCATCGATATCCGTACCGATAATAACTTCACCATCCTTTTTGTTATATTTTATGGCATTACTTAACAGGTTCAGCATAATCTGCTTAAGGCGCAATGCATCTGCATTGACAGTAATATCATCGTTATTAATATTCGTTTGAAGCCTGACACCCTGTTCATTGGCATTCCCGGAAACCAGTTGCATACATTCTTTTATACAATCGGCAAGGTTTACCGGTTCCAGGTTTATAACCATGCGACCTGATTCAATGCGGGCAAGATCCAGAATTTCGTTTATAAGGCTAAGTAAATGATTACCGGCAACAATAATTTCACTGACACTGTCTTGTTGTGTTTCAGATAAGGGTTCAACGGGGTCCTGTTCCAGCAACTGGGAAAAACCCAGTATAGCATTTAACGGCGTGCGTAATTCGTGACTCATTTTTGAAAGAAACTCTGACTTGGCCCTGCTGGACCCTTCGGCTTGTTCCTTGGCACTAATCAATTCCTGTTCTATCAGTTTTCTTTCAGTGATATCTTCATACGTACCCAGGATACCCACAACGTTATCATTTTCATCAAAAAGCGGGATCTTGTTTGTGTCAACGTATATGGTTTTTCCATCAGCAGTATGCTGAGTTTCCTGGATATGTAATTTTGCCACTCCGTTATCCATGACATCTTTATCATCCTTGCGATAGTCTTCTGCTTCCGTATCACTCCATGGCATATCATAATCAGTTTTACCAATTAACTCTGACAGGTTGTCTAACCCTGTGGCTTCAAGAAAATTACGGTTACAGCCAAGGTACCTTGAATCGCTATCTTTCCAGAACACAAATTGAGGGATATTATCCAGTACTGACTGCAGTACATCTTTAGATTCTTTTAATTTTACCTCAATTGATTTTCTCTGGTGAATTTCATCCATAAGGCGTTCATTTGACAACTCCAGTTCTTTTGTCCTGTCGCGAACCCTCTCCTCAAGAAAATCATGTGCCTTACGCAGTTCTTTTTCCCTGTCTTCAATAGTCGATGCCATCTTGCTCATTGTCTTGCTTAATAAGCTAAACTCACTAATATTCTGTGGGGATATTTCAAGCCTGTAGTTACCTAACTTAATTTGCCTGGCTACTTCAATCAGCTTTTCGACTGGTTCAACAACTGTCTTTTTAGCAAAGATCAGTCCAGCTGTAAGAACTATTAAAGTAGAAATCAAGAACACAAAGAAAATTATCTTTAATTTATTACTAACATCCCTGTAAATAACGTCTTCACTCATGTATGAAACAATGCTGAACTTGTTGCCATCTTTCATTGCAACAGAGTATGCATGAATATGATAATCATCATTTTCAAACACACCTGCATTATCGCTTAATTTACCTGACAACAGATCAGGAGCTGATGAAAAATCAATTAAAGCAATATCCCTGTTTTCTACGCCGACGATGAATTTATTATTTAGAATAAAAGCATGATTATAATTTGGGGATTGCCTGAGTTTGTCGATAAATTCCCGGTTCAGGTAAATTGTAGCAACCAGGGTACCTACCCGTTTTTTAGTTTTATCTGGAAATTGCCTGATAACAGGACGTGATATTTCAATACCAATACGATCTTCATTGAAAACATAAGGCGACTCATATTTAAAGTCTGTCTGTCTTATTTTAATCGCGATATCAGGGTAGTCACCATCAAGCCGTTTCCATTTTTCACTATTGTTAATTGTATTAACATACATAACAGGCCTACCGTTAAAAAATGACAGGTAACCCTGGTTAGCATGACCTGATTCTTTATCTGTAAAGCTAACCAGCCAGCCATTGTTATCATACAATTGCACATGATCCATGTTGGCAGATATACTGTACTTGGCTAATTGACCGGCAATTTTTTGTTTTTCCCCATCAAACACCAGTGGCTGGTAATTTTCCCGGTCCATGTATTCTGAAATAAAGCTGCTTGCCGAGACAATATTTTCATGCCCGGCAATATTTGTTGCTGAAGTTGTAATTTCCTTCGTAGTTTCATTCAGGCGAGACCGTACTTGTTTGTAAAACTCATCAAAATCATGGTGTGTTTTTTCTTCATACTCACTTATTAAAAAATAACTAATCGCAATACCGGCAAATATGATACTACCGCCAACAGACAACAATAAGAGTGCAACCAGCTTTGATTTGATTGATGGGATGCGTTTTAACATATAGGCTAACTAGAAAATCGGATCGATTTTCTCTACGTTTTTCCTGGTGACCATATCAGACTTAACCACGACTCTCCTGGCAACCTTTTTTCCCTGCAGAATTTTCACTACCGTTTCGACGGCCTCCTTTGCCGAAGTGGGGTAGAGAAAGGAAGCAGCTTGCTGGCCGTTTCGGATCGCTTCGCGTGCTTCGTTGATATAATCAATCCCGACGATGATTTTGCTTTCCGGCCTGATACCCGCCTTTTTCAGGGCAATCCTGGCACCACTGGCCATGCTGTCACTTTGCGCATATATGGCATCAAACTTTTTGCCTTCAGCAAGAACTGAGTCAATTGCCTTGATCGCATCTGCCCTCAGATAGTTGGCATCCTTTATGGCAACAATATTAATTTTTGGAAATTTTTTGATGCCGCTCTTTTGGCTATCGCAAGATCATCCGGTGCAACTAACGAGGTGTAATCTTTTGACTTAATGTCGCGCGTGATCAACACAACCGGGATACCGGATTTATAGATCCTGCTGATAACAGGTGTGCTGAGTATGGCATCCCTCGGGCTGGTCATCAGCACATCAACTTTCTGATAAACCAGATCCTCCATATCCTTAATCTGTTTTGTGCTTTGCCCTTTCGCATCGGTATAGATAAATCGAATGTAGGGATATTTTCTGAATTCTTTTTGGATTTCCCTGACCTGTGCAGAACGCCAGTCATTGGCCATGGTATCCTGCGCATAACCAACCAGGTAAGCCTGCTTTTCCTTGCTCTGTGGGTAACCCACCCGGCTCGTTAGTGCAAAAATTAAAACCATAACCAGCAGACGAATATCCATATTCTTTTTCAGTGGTTTCATTGTCTGTACCAGTTGCTCGCGAGATGTATTACTAATTGACTTTATTTATCGGCATTAATTGTAAATGGTTTACATTTAATAAAGAACAGCGTAAAGGAGATTTTGAGCAGGATTTAAGTATTGACAGTCACTCCCGGGAGTGACTTAAAAAGAGCTATTTCTTTCCAGGATATCCTGGTAATCCCGGATACGCTGAACATACCTGACTGGTTCACTGCCGCGCGCATATCCGTGTTTTAGGTGCCGATAATATTTCTTTTGTGTCAACAGGGGGAAAACCTGTTCCAGGTCAGACCACAGCGAGGGATTCTTGCCCAGGTTTCGTGCCAGTTTGCGCGCATCATACAAATGACCCATGCCAATATTATAGGCAGCCAATGCAAACCAGGTCCTGTCCGGTTGCTTAACATCCTCAGGGATGCGATGGATCAGGCGAGATAAATATTTTGCACCACCTTTAATACTCTGCACAGGATCAAGCCGGTTGCTAATGTTTAATTCCCTTGCAGTTGCTTGCGTTAACATCATGATACCGCGGACGCCGGTAGGACTTTTCGCCCTCGCTCTCCAGTGAGACTCCTGGTAAGACTGTGCTGCCAGTAATGTCCATGGCAAGTCATGTTTCTTGGCATGTTTCTGGAACAGTTTTTTGAAGGCCGGTAATCTCTTTTTTATAGCGCGTTGATAATGGCGGTTATCAACGTAATCAAAAACCTCGATAAACCCGTAATATTTCTCAATAACCTGTGACAGTTTACCCGAAAACTTATGTGCTGTTAGCCAGGCATTTATTCTGTGTTTTAAATCAGTATTATCTTTATGCAATAGCCAGCCAAGTGGTTCCGGTTCAGTAAGATTAAACCGTACAACCAGTTCCGGGAAATAACGACGATTAATCGCAACAATATTGGAATCAGCAACCGTGCAGTCCAGTTTACGCTGCCACACCATGTCAAGCAGTTCTTCAGTATCCTTTTCTGAATCCTCACGCCAGCTAAGTTCCGGGTGCTTCTTTTTTAATTTTGCAAGCTGCTCCGAGTAACTGCTTTTAGCCGGAATCACCAGGTTTATGTCCGTTAAATCTGATACCTTCTTGGGCCTGGCACCTCCACGTCGACATACCAGTTGTTGTTGCACCTCTTGATAGGAATCACTGAAAAGAAAACCATTGGTGCGCTGTGCTGTTTTCGTCAGGCCCGCAGCCGCAAAATCAGCCTCGTTTTTTTCAATCGCACGAAATATATCTTCCAGGCTGTCCTTAACAATAAATCTTAATTTTACTTTCATTGCCTCGGCAAAGCTGCTGGCCAGTTCATATTCAACACCGGCTAAACCATCACGGGCTTCGTAATAAGTTGTAGGTGCATTCCTGGTTACAACAATGAGTTCACCACGTTGCTTGATTTTATCAACGTTATCCGTACAGGACAGGCTGGAGACAAGAATTAACCCGACTAGAACGAGAGAGAGTAGTTTAGAGTAATGCATACTTCTGAAATTAATAACGCCCTACTTGCCGGGTTATCATGACCCCGGTAAATATCCTAATGACCTATTAATAGCAAAAGCACAGCAACAAAGACAAGTAATACCTGCCTTATACACAAAATTTTTAGTCTATATACAGGTTACCCTTTATATAAGTAACCGCCTGCCCTGAAATAAATACCTTGTTATCGGCTAGCTGGCATTTGAAATCTGCACCACGTGATGATAATTGCTTTGCCACAAGTTCTGCCTTTGATAAGCGTTTACTCCAGTAAGGCGTCAACATGCAATGCGCTGAACCTGTGGCCGGATCCTCATCGATTCCCACTGCCGCGCTGCCGAAAAAACGTGAGACAAAATCCACGCCTTCTTCACTGGATGGTGCTGTAACGATTGTTCCACGTCGTTCGATATCCTGAATAAGAGAAAAATCAGGCTCAAGTTCAGCAATAAAAACCTCGTCATCATAAACCAGCAGGTAATCATCCGCCTGGTAGGCTTCTCCTGGTCTGCGCCCCAGGCCGTTTATCAGGTTATCAGGCACTGAAGTTGTGTTTGCCTTGATAACCGGCATCTCCATGACATAGTCGTTACCGTGTTTGCCAACAATTAGTGCTCCGCTTCTTGTATTGAAAACGATTTCTTCCGCGGCATGATTCATTTCATGGAATAACACGTGTGCTGATGCCAGCGTAGCATGACCGCAAAGATCAACTTCAACACTGGGTGTAAACCAGCGTAAGTCAAACTCGTTTCCATTTTTCACAAAAAAAGCGGTTTCTGACAGGTCATTTTCCCTTGCTACCGCCTGCATCAGTTTATCTGGCAACCAATCCGGCAGGGGGCAAACCCCTGCGGGGTTGCCTCCCGAGAATTTAGTGGTAAAAGCATTAACCTGGTAATATTGAAGTTCCATTTCTTTTACTCCTTGATAAATATCTCTACCAGTTTGCTGCCCCACTGATAAAAAGACATGCCAACAAGAATCATCGCTGTACCGATCCAGACAACCGGATTCAATGATTCGTTATTGAGTAACTGTCCTAACATCAGCGCTGTTACTGGCGTGATTAATGTTGCCAGTGCAACACGACTTGCTTCCATGTGTTTCAGGATGTAGTAATACATCATAAATCCCAGCACGGAACCAAATACCGCCAGGTACAGTATCGCCATCAGGGCACGCGTTGTGATGTGTTCCGGCAATACCCCATCGTAGCTAAACCACGTTAACAGGTATAACGGTGCAGCGACCATCAGGCCACCATGCGTGACCTCCATGGCGGGCAACCTGGCATCGATGGCTTTGACCCATACAGCACTGATTGAATGCAGGACTACTGAAAACAGTACTGCCAGGACACCCTTGCCGGCATCATTGCTAAAATCTATTCCGTTACCAAAGATGACCACCAGACCACCAAAACCGAGCACGATA
>JARRJY010000001.1:55652-76231 GCA_037388705.1 Gammaproteobacteria bacterium | reverse complement strand
TTTCAACCAAAGATCTTGTTAATTCAGCTTCCGGTGCAAGGTGCAAATAACCGAATAAAATCTGCCCCTCATGGAACATATTAATTTCTGATGATTGAGGTTCCTTGACTTTTACAATTATGTCACTTTCATATACATCTTCTATAACATCAGCCACATGTGCACCTGAGTTAAGATACATATCATCACTGTAACCAATTCTGCTCCCTGCATTTTTTTCGACAACCACTTCATGGCCCTGGTTTACCAGTTGCCTGACGCCGTCAGGTGTTATCCCGACACGGTATTCGTGATCTTTTATTTCCTTTGGTACACCAATTCTCATTGCCATGTTCCTTTATAGTAAATACATTAGATGAGCGGATTTGAATCTGAGATATGTATGTTATCCCTTAGTTGATACAGCATTTTTGCCTGGTATTCACACTCGGAATGTACATTAGCATCTAGCTGGTCTATCCAGTGTTCAGGAATACTTTCAAAACCATACAGGCTTCCTGCAATCATGCCCGCAATTGCGCCGGTAGTATCTGCATCACCGCCGCGATTCACAACACGTACAAGACAATCTTCAAACGATTCAGTAGATGCAAGTGATTCAAAAACTGTCTTTAGCGTATCAACAATATAACCACTTGGATTCGATGCTGGATGTTCATGAAACTGAAATTCTTTATGAATTCGTGTTAGATCTGATACAGGTCCTGACAATACTGACTCCAGATCATTACCATTGATAGCCATTTGCACCATGTCTATCACGCATTGTGTACCAACATCAGATAATTTATTGTTATGCGTGATATGGCCCTGGTATTTATTTGCAAGAATCACATCCGTTCGTGGTTTATTCAAGGTGCTTATGGCAATTGGTAAACATCTCATGCATGCACCATTGCCCGCAGAATGTCCGTTTTCAGACACAAAAGGATCATTGGTAATACGAAAATTCTGAATGCCACGCCTCACGGTATTTCCAACATCAATGGGTTTGGCTTTTAACCAGTCACTGAAGGCATGGGCGATATCATACGGATTAATACGTTGCGTGTTGATTATAGTATTTCCCAATGCCAGGCTCATGGTCGTATCATCAGTCACCATGCCCTGTTTTAGTCCCAACCACCCGATAAGTCTGTTATGTACACCCAAATTATGCCGTATTTAACTTTCTGTCATGAACTCTACTGTTGCTCCCAGCGCATCACCAATGGCGAGACCAACATAAGCAGAAATACAGCGAGATTCCTGGTCACTGCTATATTCGATCCGGGTGGTTGAGTCTGAGGCAGAGCTGTTTTCAGTATTGTTTTGCATATGCAAAAGCATATCAGTCTTCAGGTGAGAAGCAATCTTTATAATCCGGACAAACTTCACATGAAGGAGAACGGCAAGTATAAATCCCTTCCTGTATACATAACTGTTTATAAAAGAACTTTTTCCACTTCATATCCTTGTCATTCTTCCTTGCCAGTTCAGGAAAGTTTGCTGATATCATTGCACTCAGATCTTTGCGGTTCCACAATCCCAGGTCCTGCCATAAATGATTGCCACCCATTGAGCCTGCCACAAGGATATCCGCTATCCATTCAGCTGATGGCCCGGGATCCTCGCGGTGTGCAAGAAACAGGTTTCTTAATTCATCCTGCTCATCATTTCGATCCACATTAATTGCTACATCTGACATATAATTAATGGGAAGTACAGCCCCGGCAAAATGTGTCTGCATCATTACAATATATGAATCCACTGACAAACCAAGACGAGGAGGCATACCACTGATACCTGCACATTGAGATGCCAGCATACAGGCAAGCGGATCATCGTTTTTTAACCCAAAGCTTGTAGCTATCAAGCGTGCATGTATATTTCTTGCATAATCGTCAGAAACAGCTTGTGATAACATAAAAAAACCCGTCAGATTTATTCTTCAATATCAACACGTGGACACGATTCCAGATCTTCTTCAACATCTATACCATCGAGACCTATCCATTCATGGATTTCTCTATACTCAAAACCCGATTTATACCGTGAGTTAATCCTGATTAGTGGCCGGCGAATCAGTATTGGATCTTTTATCATAGCTTTAATAGCCTGGGCCTCTGTAAGATTACCAGGAGTTATATCACCATTTTTGACAGATGGCGCAGACTGGTTAAACCATGCTGATACAGGCATCCCTGAAAAATACTTTGCCAACTCATCAGGCTCCCAATCCTGCTCAAGTAAATTTTTTGCTATTACCTTATGGCCAGCACTTACTAATAATTTCTTTTGCCTGGAATTATTTATACAACCTGGTTTTTCGAAAAATTCAATTTCGGCCATTACTTACAATGCTGTTTACTCTTTTGTTCTTCCAGACAGCTAATCAGGGCACTATGCCTGCGCCAGGTTCGGGAGGATACTTTTTTTGATAAACTGCCGGGAGGCGTTGACATTTCATTCCAGGCATCCAGGCTGCGACACAATAATAAACTTATTTTAACAAACCATGCTGATCCCCTGTTTTGCGATGACGTGGTAACAGATTGTGCAGACAATTCATCTATTGTATTGATATTCATTGCAGATTTCATAACAACACCCTTTAATATCATCTTGCTTAACGCGCCTGGATTTCAGCCATGGCTTCAGCCATTTTTTCCGGAGGTATACCTGTTAAAGAACCCGGTGGGTTATACGGTTCATCAAAGGCTGTCAGGATTGCACCTTCAATCGGGCAAATCGTTGCGCACTGGGCATCGGCATAATCGCCCTCGCACTCCGTGCACTTCTTTGGATCAATCAGGAAGTGTGGTGATGCCTCGTATATGGCATCGTTTGGGCATATTGGCTCACAGGCCCAGCAGTTAACGCATGATTCAATTATGCTTAATGACATGATATTTTCCCCACTGTTATCAGGCAGTTACTTTTTCAGCATCAGTTTCTTGATCAAGCTTGCCACTTTCAATCATTTCTTTGTAAACTGCAAAGACACCCTCTTCGATCGCTTCCATGGCGTGTTCACCATTTGGTTGAATACCTGCTTCTTCAAGTTCACTCCATGGTTCATAACCAATCTTTGAACATAGAACAGCTTCACAACCTTCAAGTACACGGATGATTCCCTGCAGCACCGTTTCACCATCACCACAGGTATCACCACCGCTACAGTAAAGGTCTTCAACCTTGCGGTGACTAATGAAACGTACACCTTCTGTTGACGCTTCATAAACCAGGAATTCCCTGGCATGACCAAAGTGCTGGTTAATTACTCCACCACCAGAAGTCGCGACCGCCATGAGAACAGGTCGATAGCTTTTACCTTCTTCAGCCACTTCAGCCAGTGACACGATGTTTGAATCGTCTTTTTCAGTACGTTTCTCGTTTAATTCATTTTCAATAGCTTCATGTACCTTGGCACGTTTTTCCATTGCTGCTTCATAGTCGATATCCATGTGTTCAATTTTGTCGAGGGTAAACTCTGAACCACGATCTTCACCTAGCAGGCCAACTGCATCTGCTCGGCACTGGCGACAATGACGCATCATGTTCATATCACCTGAACAGGCATCCTGTAAGTCCTGGAGTTCTTTCGCAGATGGGCCACGTTGTCCCATAACACCGTAGAACGTACCATGCTCAGCTTCTGCAATCAGTGGCATAACGTTGTGCAGGAAAGCACCTTTTGATTTGACGATCCTGCTGACTTCCTGGAGGTGTTCATCATTGACACCAGGAATCATGACCGAGTTAACTTTGACCAGGATGCCTTTCTCAACCAGCATTTCCAGGCCTTTTTGCTGCTGTTCAATGAGGATTTTTGCACCCTTGGCTCCACGAATACGGCGGTTGTTCCAGAATATCCATGGATAGATTTTTGCACCGATTTCAGGGTCAACCGTGTTAATCGTAATCGTTACATGATCGATGTTATGTTTAGCCAGTTCATCAACGCAATCTGGTAAAGCAAGACCATTGGTTGATACACAGAGTTTGATGTCCGGTGCTTTTTCAGAAAGCTGGCGGAAAGTTTCAAATGTACGTTCCGGGTTGGCCAGTGGGTCACCGGGACCAGCTATACCCAGTACAGTCATTTGCGGGATGTTAGCCGCTACTGCCATGGTTTTTTTCACGGCCTGGTCAGGTGTCAACAATTCAGATACCACCCCTGGCCTTGATTCGTTAGCACAATCATATTTGCGGTTACAGTAATGGCATTGGATGTTACAAGCCGGTGCAACTGCGACATGCATACGTGCAAAATAATGATGCGCCTCTTCAGAATAACATGGGTGGTTATAGACTTTTTCCCTTATGGATTCAGGTAAGTGGGACATCTGGTCGTCGTTGCTGCCACATGAACCCGCTGAACATCCACCTTTTGGCGCTTCGCTTGCTTCTTCTTGGCCCAGCACTTTAAGTTCCATTGCTATTCCTCTTCATGTTTGGTTACAACACATCACACAAGGCGATGATTGGATTTAGTTAACAATGTTAAGTGCAAATGCTATGCCCATTTGCCAGAATGCTCATAACTTATTGTTTTTAATAATAATTAAAGTAATAATAGAATTTAATTCATGCGCCTTTGTCAGGTTCAACACACAGGATCACCCTTTGCTTGTCTGCTAAATTACATAGGTAATCCATAGGGTTTTATCCTGTATGACATCAATAACGCCTCCACAGGCAAGCGGACTTCAGTTTTGAGGCGTAACAATGTAATTACTGAGACTAGATTTGTCTGACCTTGATATTCAGGGTCTGGATACGATAGGCAATTTGCCGTGGCGTCATCCCTAACAGACGGGCAGCCTTGGCCTGCACCCAACCAGCCTGCTCGAGCGCAGCAATTACGCGTTCACGTTCATCTATATCCGGATCATTGAGATCGACATTTGGTTGCGGTGGAGGTGTGTTACCCAGTGAAATTTTATCCTCAATACCCGTGAGGCTGATAACATCGCGATCAATGCTGCCTTCCTCGCTCATTATTGCTGCACGTTCAAGACAATTTTCCAACTCCCGCACGTTGCCTGGCCAGCTATGACGCATCAATAATCGAACTGCACTGTCTGTAATTTCAAGTGAGCGTACCTGTTGTTTGGCAATCTTGTCTACCAGGAAACTAGCAAGCTCTGGAATATCTTCAGCTCGTTCTGACAGGCTCGGTATGAATATCGGCATAACATTCAGGCGATAATATAGATCCTCCCTGAATTCTCCTGAATCAACTTCAGTTTCAAGATCACGATTGGTTGCTGCAATGATGCGTACGTCAACCTTAATGGTCTTAGTTCCGCCGACACGTTCAAATTCTCCTTCCTGAAGAACACGAAGTAACTTGGCCTGGAAAGCAGGAGTTATTTCACCAATTTCATCCAGGAATAAAGTACCACCGTTAGCCTGCTCAAACCGCCCTTTTCGTTGAGTTACTGCACCGGTAAAAGCGCCCTTTTCATGACCAAATAATTCTGATTCAAGTAAATTATCCGGCAAAGCAGCACAATTCAGTTTTACAAAAGTTGCGTTGGCACGTGGTGAATTATAATGTATTGCATTGGCTATTAATTCCTTACCCGTACCGGATTCACCACGAATTAATACTGTTGTATTCCACTTGGCAACCTGTCGAATCTGGTCAAATACTTTTCTCATTAACGGCGAATGACCTACAATGTTGTCAAAACCGTAATCAGCGCGAACCGTCTGCCTGAGTTGATCACGTTCATGAGCAATGTCACGGCGTTCAGATTCAACTTGCCATGAAAGGCGTACACTTTGAGCAATAAGGTTAGCAACCATCTCCATAAATCGTGCACGTTCAGCTAACTGGTCTTCATTAACCTCTGTTTGAGCAGCTAAAACACCAACAACCTTATCTTCTCCAACACGGATAGGCACGCCAATGAATGGAGAATTAGGCATATACAGTCCCAAACGATCGAGAAAACGTGGATCATCATCAATATTTGGTACAACAACACTACTTCCTGTTTTCAGTATGGCTCCAACAATACCTTCTCCGGGTCGATACCTGACTTTTGGTACTTTTTTCATATCACCATCATCATGAACTGCACCAACCAGCTGTTCATTGGTATCAGGATCCAGCAAGGTTACCAGGCCCCTTACCATCCCAACATCATCATGCAAAACTTCTAACACACCCTTTAGTGTATCTTGTAACTGTAGTGAGCGACTTAAAACCCGACTTACCTGGTAAATACCAGTTAGCTCCTGTTCGAGTAAATCCGTTCTGGATGATGAGTTATTTGATTTTTCCATATGGCCTGTTGCTGACATATTAATTACTGTTAGTGTTGTGGTTGCACAGGAAAATGAACGATTAACCGGCAACCGTTTATATAATCAGGATCAATATTTATACTCCCGGAATGCTCATTTACCACATCACACACCATTGACAAACCCATCCCTGCACGCCCATCCATGTTATTTTTTGTTGTGAAAAATGGTTCAAATACCTTTATCCTGATTTCTTCAGGTATACCTTTACCATTGTCTTCAACTGTTACTATAAGGTTTGAATCTTCTGACCATGTTTTTATTTTTAATACTCCTTCATCTTTCACTGATTCCGACATTGAATCAATGGCATTATCCACCAGTTGTTTGAACATACTCCTTATGCGGCGTTCTTTTCCAAGAATAGATGGCAACAAAGGTTCTGGCATCCATTCAACAACGATACCGTTTTTAAGTAACCTTTCTGTTGATACCCCTATGACTTCACGAAGTATCCTGTTCAGGTTAACAAGATCAAATGGCTCCTCAATAGGTTTTGGTATACAGGATTGCAATGTATTCATGGCATCCTGACCGGCAGTTATTGCCTGCTGAAGCGCATTAAGCATGGCAGTATCTTCCTTGCCTTTACCTTCCTCATTACGTCTTTGCAACATGCTCATGGCAGCAGATATAAGATTTATAGGCCCTTGCATTTGATAGACGGAACCTGCCAATGCTTCCCGTATACTCTGTGTCAATTCTTCCTCTGCCATTAAAGCACGCAGGGAATTCATTCGTGTTTCTTCCTGCTGACGTTTTAGGGAAGTAATTTCATTTGCAACCAGGAGGATGTAGGTTTCCCTTCGCGCATCAAAGAATGCATCTGCACTCACATCTCTTTCTTTGAACCATGTTCCGGTAATGAGAAAACACCTGGGTGCACCTTTACCACCCGGATCAAAACTGATTTCTTTATTCTGGAAGCCTTCACCTGACTCCCATGCTTTTTCAAAGTCAGCACCCATATTATCTTTCAGTGCTTTAATAAACTCTCCTGCAGGCTCTGTATCTCCCAGATCTGCAGAAAGCTTTTTGTATTCCATATTGTCGAGGATGACATCTCTTGATTGATCTAACAGGGCAATGATGACCGGCGCAGAATCTACAACAGATTCAATTAATGATTTCTGATTGATGACCTGCTGTTCTAGTTTATGAACATCTGTAACATCACGATGAATGCCCAGATAATATTCTGTTTCGTGTTTTGAATTAAGAACAGGCGCAATCGTCAGATCAGCAAGATAGCGTGTACCATCCTTTCGACAATTAACCAGCGTACCTGACCATGGCTTTTGCTGGCGAATACGGCCCCATAATGTTTCATATACTATATGTGGTGTGGTTTTATTAGAGAGAATTGATTCATTTTTACCTAGTATTTCATCACGACAATAACCGGTCACACGCTCAAACGCATTATTGGTGTAAAGAATATTTGCCATTGAATCGGTAATTGAAATTGCAATAGAAGACTGTTCTACCGCTTCATAAAACACCTGTGGAGGTAACATGGCTTCATTGCCACTCACCATATCATTAAAAATTTCAATGATACTTTCAGACGTCCCCACCGGTGGTGAATTCAAAAACGCCTGTATCGCTTCCAGTATATTACTGGAAGATAATGTTTGTGCCTGATTACTCATTCCCAGTCCTGCTTGATACTCGATCTAAATAAATTATTGTTCCTTGTCATTTCTCCTACAAGAAACGTGCCGATTTATGAAAACTACGGTAGATGGCTAATTTCCTTGTTGTTTCTGTCCTTGTATTGTCGGATTACTAACAAAATATCGTTCCTATTCACTAAATTGTTGCAAAGCAGCAAGGCCGCTTGCCACTAAGTGGTGCAAGCCGTGCGCGAAATTACGTTTTTATGAGATTTTTTTCTTCAAATATTAATCTGGCGTGATGGCATAGATGATGCAACACATAAACTGAATAGCAGGAATGAACAATTTAAATAGTCATACCTGAACATTTTGATAAGGATTTTTTTGGAAGAAAATAAGCAATGACAGAATACCTACTCCTGTTTATTGGCACCGCACTTGTTAACAATGTTGTACTTGTTAAGTTTCTGGGGCTTTGTCCATTCATGGGAGTATCAAATAAACTTGATACTGCAATAAGCATGGGACTTGCGACCACCTTTGTCTTAACACTGGCGGCGACTGCAAGCTGGATACTGGAACATTACGTGCTGCAACCCCTTCACATTGAGTTTCTTAGAATAATTTCATTCATTCTCGTTATTGCTGCAGTGGTGCAGTTTACAGAAATGGTTATCCAGAAAACCAGCCCAATCCTCTACCAGGTGCTCGGTATTTTCCTGCCATTAATCACCACCAATTGTGCAGTGCTTGGCGTTGCGATTCTTAATGTTCAGGAAAAACATAGCTTTCTTGAAAGCGTGGTTTATGGCCTGGGATCAGCAATAGGTTTTACTCTGGTCATGATAATTTTTGCCGGTATTCGCGAAAGACTTGCTCTTGCTGATGTACCAGAAGCTTTTGAAGGTACCCCCATTGCCTTTATCGCGGCGGGTTTGCTTTCCCTGGCATTCATGGGTTTTTCAGGTCTGGTTGTACTTTAACTGTTAGCTAACGAGGTAAGGAATAATGTTCTCAATCGCAATCATTAGCCTGACTATTCTGGGATTTCTATTAGGCCTGTTACTTGGATTAGCATCTCGATATCTTAAGGTAGAAACTGATCCTGTTGTTAGCCAGATTGAAAGTATGATGCCCGGCTCACAGTGTGGACAATGTGGCTTTCCCGGCTGTAAACCTGCTGCAGAGGCCATTGCCCATGGTGAAGCAGAAGTCACCATATGCCCACCAGGTGGTCGTTCACTAGTTGCCCGGATTGCTGATCTGCTGGGTATTGAAGTTGATCTATCCAAGGTCAAGGAAAAGAAACCGATGTATGCAAAAGTAAGTGAAGCTACATGCATTGGTTGTACACGTTGCTTTAAGGTTTGTCCAACAGATGCCATCATTGGCGGCCCAAAACAAATACATGGTGTTTTCAAGGATGCCTGCACTGCTTGTGAGGCATGTATTGATGTCTGCCCCACGGAATGTTTACAAATGGTGTCAATTGAAACAACTTTAGGCACATGGAGATGGCCTAAACCTGAACCTGATTATCCGTTACCTCTAGCAAGTTAAGATTTACGATGAAGTTATATCGTTTCAAAGGTGGTGTTCACCCGGAAGCACATAAGGTTGCTACCGGGTACAAATGTATAACACCCTTCCCCATGCCGGCACGTTTGTACCTGCCGGTACAACAACACATTGGTGCGCCAGCTAATCCCGAGGTCAGTATTGACCAGCATGTTTTAAAAGGTGAAAGGCTAGCGGGTAGCCAGGGGGCTATCTCAGCCCCAATCCATGCACCAACATCAGGGACTATTGCTGATATTACTGACTGCACGGCACCTCACCCTTCAGGTTTAGCTGTACGAACAATAATTCTTGAACCTGATGGAAAAGACCAATGGGTAACGTTACAAGGCGTTAAAACTCCCTTTTTAATGGATCCAGACGAAGTTGCGGCTCGTGTAGGGGCAGCTGGTATTGTAGGCCTTGGTGGTGCCACATTTCCTTCAGCGGTAAAACTTAACCTGGGAAAAAATAATAAAGTTTATACACTTATCATTAATGGCAGTGAGTGCGAGCCCTATCTCACCTGTGATGATCTGTTAATGCAGTCCCGGGCAGAAAAAATCGTCGATGGCATTCGCATTATGTTACATGGTCTACAGGCACCACGTGCCTTAATTGCCATAGAAGATAATAAACACACTGCCATAAAAGCGATGCAGAAGGCTTGTAAAAATACTGCTAATGTTGATGTCGTTGTCGTGCCCACCTTGTACCCAATGGGATCTGAAAAGCAAATGATAAAAACGCTTACTGGCATGGATGTTCCGGCAGGAAAACGTAGTATTGATATTGGTGTTCTGGTACATAATGTTGGCACTGCATTCGCGGTGCATCGTGCCATCAGGTTTGGTGAGCCCCTCGTGTCACGCATTGTAACAATGGGTGGAGGTGCCATACTAAATCCGCAAAACCTTGAGGTACCCATTGGCACACATGTTTCCGATGTCATTGAGTTTTGCGGCGGTTTCAAGGAAAAGCCTGAACGAATTCTGATGGGGGGCCCCATGATGGGACAGTTACTTCCTTCAACCGATGTACCTATCGTAAAAGGAACCAGTGGGATAATCGCCTTAACAAAAAATGAAATTACACAGCATCATACGATGCCATGCATTCGTTGTGGTAGCTGTATTACAGCATGTCCATGTGGTCTATTACCCTTGGAAATGGCAAACCGGGCACGTAAGGGTGATATCGAGGGTGCGGTCAATTTTGGCTTAATGGACTGTATTTCTTGTGGTTCCTGTTCTTATGTCTGCCCTTCATATATTCCACTGGTACAGTATTTTAATTTTGCCAAGGGTGAAGTTGTGGCACGGCAAAAAGAACAGCAGCACCAGGAACAAACAAAAATTCTGGCAGAAAAACGAACAGAACGAATCGAGCGAGAAAAGAAAGAAAAAGCGGAAGCCGCTGTCAAACGTAAGGCTGAGCGAGCCGCCAAACAAGCTGCAGAAGAAGCTAAAAAAGAATCAGAGGCAGTATCATGAAAAATCCTTCACCTATTTCAGGACCTCACACACACGCTGCCAATGATGTCCAGATTGTAATGTTGAAGGTAATGTTTACCCTGTTACCGGCAACACTATATGGAATTTATATATTTGGCTGGCCAGCACTGAATATTTTTGCTGTTTCCATAATTGCGGCGTTAGTAAGTGAAGCCTTTTGTCTTCACTTACTGGGTAAACCGATAAAATTTTTCCTGTTTGATGGTTCAGCCATTCTTACTGGTTGGCTGCTTGCCATGACTTTGCCACCATGGACACCGTGGTGGATTGCTGTGATTGGTAGTGTGTTTGCAATTGTCGTTGGTAAACAGGTGTTCGGTGGAATTGGGCAGAATATTTTCAATCCAGCCATGTTAGCACGCGTTGTTTTACTTATTTCGTTTCCCCTGGAAATGACAACATGGACAAGTCCGTACCCGTTGTTCAGCACTTCCGGACCTGATTTTTTAGAAGGCCTGGAAATCACCTTTCTTTCCCAAGTTCCCGTTGATGCGGTTAGTGGTGCCAGTATTTTAGGTGATATCAGTACCAACCTTGGAATGGGGCATAGCCTGAGTGAAATACTGGTTCGCAATGCAGATAGTGAAAACCTGGTTAACGGTTTCATAAAAGGAAGTATGGGTGAAACATCGGCAATTTTATTGCTGGCAGGTGGATTGTTATTAATAGCCATGCGGATTATTTCATGGCATATCCCGCTTGCCATGATGGGTAGTATTGCCCTTCTCGCAGGCTTTTTTCACCTCGTTAATCCTGAACAATATGCTTCACCCTGGCTACACGTCTTTTCTGGTGGTGCAATACTCGGAGCATTTTTTATTGCTACAGACCTGGTCACCTCCCCTAACTCGAAACTAGGCAAAATTATCTTTGGTGCGGGATGTGGCTCCCTTGTTTATATCATTCGTACCTGGGGAGGATACCCGGAAGGTGTCGCGTTTGCCATCGTACTCATGAATGCAGTTACACCACTAATTGATTACTATGTTCGACCGCGCATTTATGGATACCAGCGCAAGGGTGTTGCAATGGAATATGATGAAAAGCGTATTGCATCATTGGCAAACACGGAAAAAGACTAGACATGGCAACAGTATCAACACCAAGTTATCGTAAACGTCTCATGTACCATGCCGGCTTGCTAGGCGGGATGGGACTATTAGCCAGTGCGATTCTTGTACTGGGTAACATTTCAACCAGGAACGACATAGAGCTAAGAATCAAGGAAGATATCAAAGCATCAATTAACCAGGTCATTCCCGAAACCATGTACGATAATGATCTGCTGGATGACAGTGTGCTTATAGAAAGCTCACATGCCATTTCCGAGAATAAGAATACAAAAGTTTATTTAGCCCGCACGCAGAATAAAGTTACTGCTGCCGCTTTCCAGGTTACCGGTACCGGCTACGCCGGTCCAATTGATATTATCATTGGTATTGATGCTCATGAAAAATTACTTGGCGTAAGAGTAATTGCACATGCAGAAACTCCGGGATTGGGTGACAGAATTGAAATCAAGAAGGATAACTGGATTGCGAAATTCACTGGTCTCAGCCTGTCTAATACAAGTAAAGAAAAATGGAAGGTAAAGAAAGATGGTGGTGTTTTTGATCAATTCTCTGGTGCCACCATTACACCCCGCGCCGTTGTCAAAGCAATTCATAACGGCTTGTTGTTCTTTTCAGAAAACAAGCAACAAATTCTAAGAGGCACATCATCAGGTTCAACAAACACTAATACCGTGGACACAGGTGGTAAAAATGAGTAACAAGCAAACATTTTCACAAATAGCCAGGGAAGGAATCTGGGATAACAACGTTGTACTAGGCCAAATGCTGGCATTATGTCCATTACTTGCTGTGACCAGTACTGCCACTAATGGATTGGGAATGGGTCTGGCCAGCACCTTCGTTATTATTGTGTCAAACCTGGTGGTCTCGTTATTCCGCCAAATTATTACTGAAGAAGTTCGTATTCCTGTATTCGTATTACTAATTGCTGCTATCGTTACCGTAGTCGATATGTTTATGAATGCTTTTTTACATGAGTTATATAAAGTACTTGGCCTGTTTATTCCTTTGATTGTAACCAATTGTGCCATCCTGGGTCGTGCGGAATCATTTGCCTCGAAAAATAAGGTGAGTTTGGCAGTTCTGGATGGTCTTATGATGGGCACCGGTTTTATTGTCGTACTGGTAACGCTAGGTGCCTTTCGCGAGATTCTTGGTAGCGGGACTCTTTTCGCTAACGCATCATTATTACTTGGCAATGCATTTTCATTTCTTGAAATTACCTTCATTGATGATTACCGTGGTTTTCTTTTAATGATTTTACCCTGGCTGGAAAAAGAAAGATCGATAAAATCTATGCCCGGAAAGCATCTCATATTGATATTCCAGTAACAAAAGATTTATCAGGTAGTACCATCTAGACCTCGGGGGAAGTATTGTGAACATTGGTGTTGCCTACAATGGCACAAATAAACAATTCTGGTTAAAGATTGAAGTTGCTAACGACTGTATTGCAATAGATGCTATTAATCAATCTGGCATATTAGCCAAGTGTCCCGAGATTGATATTGAAGCCTGTAAAATCGGGGTTTTTGGTAAATTCGTCAAACAGGACACGCCTTTAAAGGAAGGTGATCGCGTAGAAATTTACCGTCCTATTACAGCTGATCCGAAAACAGTCCCTCGCCGCGACCTGGATGACGACGACTGACATGTAATGCCCGTTTAGCACTATTGTTGACTATATTACAGTTTAAAAAATTGTCATTTCTGCGACAATAATCCACTGTCAGGGTAGTCTAAATTCCCCATAAAATCAGTCACTTATAATCAAATTAATCTGGCATATTGATTGCAATTTCTATACAGGTATTTAACAGCGATCAGGTGAATGTCATGCCTTATGAGGATTTACAGGTAAACCAGTTACCATCGGTTCACAATACTTCCCCCGAGGTCTAGATGGTACTACCTGATAAATCTTTTGTTACTGGAATATCAATATGAGATGCTTTCCGGGCATAGATTTTATCGATCTTTCTTTTTCCAGCCAGGGATTCTCCAGGGTTTTTAATCTCGCAGGCGGCTGGCAGGCATGGAAAGACTTCTCGGAGACAACAAGCCTAAACCCGGATAACAATTTAAAGGACTGGTTAGAAAAAAATAATTTTGTTATGGATAACATTAATAGTCGTGTCGAAAACGGTATGACACCCTTAATGCTGGCTACATTGCATGACAATGAAAAATTATTAGAAAAGATTCTAAGCTGTAAGCCAGGTATTAATCTTGTAAATAATGATGGGAATAACGGGTTATGGTTTGCCTGCATGAATAATAATACCAGGCTGATTAAACTACTCATCGATAGAGGAATCAATGTTGACAATGTCAACGTAAACGGAGCAACGAGTCTTATTTATGCCGCCTCCGCCGGAAAATATGATGCCGTCAGATGCCTGGTTAAGTCAGGCGCAAACCTGGAAATCAAAACCCTTGATGGTTTCAGTGCACTGGATAGTGCTTCGACTTATAAAATTCTGAAATACCTCAAACCCAGGTACCTTAACCATTAATCGCTTAGCTAACAGGATCTTAATATGAAAACAGAAGATAAAATACGGAAACAACTTGTTGAAAACCCTATTATTCTTTACATGAAAGGCACGCCTGAAGAACCAAGCTGCGGTTTTTCAAAAAAAGCAGCAGATTGTCTCAGGTCGACCGGTATTGATTTTGCCTATGTCAATGTCCTTGCCTCCCCGTTCATCATGGAGATACTTCCATGATTGCGTCAGGTGAAGACTGTAATTTTGAAGTTTATATTATCAGTATAGAGTTTACCGGGAAGAACACCCTGCAACGTCAGCAGCCTATTCTCGAACTATTCAAGCAGGAACTGGGTACGGGTAAACTGCATGCTTTATCGATCAAGGCCAGAACTCCGGATGAACAGGGTATGCAATCCGGATTGGTTCAACTGAAACTATAGCAACATAACTTCAGTAACTCCTCCGCCCTGTTCACCTTTACTCCGATGAACCGCACAGAAAAAAGGGCCTACACTTTCATGTAAGCCCTTGATTATATTGGCGTCCCCTAGGGGATTCGAACCCCTGTTGCCGCCGTGAAAGGGCGGTGTCCTAGGCCGACTAGACGAAGGGGACGACGTAAACTGGTCTAGCGATTTTCGTCGTCATCTGGTTGGGACAGTTGCGTTGCCACTGTGCCAGCCAGCATTAATATAAATCCTACTGGTACCACACCCAGCCAGTTAACAGCCTGGCTGTCTGCATTCCTTGCCATGGCGAGGAAGCCTAGAATAATACCACAGGCGGTAAGAACGATACCTATATATAGTATAACTTTTCCTACCTTATGCATCTGTTACTCCTACAGCTGCATTCCCGGAATCTGGTGGAGCTAGGCGGGATCGAACCGCCGACCTCTACACTGCCAGTGTAGCGCTCTCCCAGCTGAGCTATAGCCCCGGAAAACGAAGCGCGAACTTTACGCGAGCTTCCCCACCCTGTCAAGGGTTTATCAGGTTTTACCAAAATGATCCTAACTACCTGATTTTTGTTCTATTTTTGCCCAGGTATCACGCAGTGTGACAGTGCGGTTAAACACTGGTTTGTTACCAACTTTGTGATCCAGATCCAGGCAGAAATAACCTTCACGCTCGAACTGAAAACGCTCACCCGGCTCGGCATTAGCAACTGCACTTTCCAGGTAACACTGTGTCAGCGTCAGCAGTGAATCAGCATACAGGTGATCTTTATAATCGGTCTCATCCCTGGTGTTATCCGGTTGTGGGTGATTGAACAACCGATCGTAGAGACGTACTTCGGCTTGTACCGCGTTGTTGGCATCCACCCAGTGTATTACACCCTTCACTTTACGCCCTTCGGGGTTGGCGCCCAGCGTATCCGGGTCATAACTGCAATGTAACTCGATGATATTGTCATGACCGTCTTTAATCACTTCATCACATTTGATCACATAGGCGTTTCGCAGGCGCACTTCTCCACCGGCGACCAGTCGCTTAAATTTTTGATTGGGTTTTACTTCCATGAAGTCATCATGATCAATGTAAACTTCCCGGCTAAAACTAATTTCACGCTCACCCATGCTTTCATCCTGTGGATGGTTCGCTGCTGATAACGTTTCAGTTTTACCTTCCGGATAATTGGTGATCACGACTTTTAATGGATTTAACACGGCCATGCGACGTGCAGCGGTTTTATTCAAATCATCCCGTACGCAGTTTTCCAGCAAGGCCATTTCGATAAAGTTATCGGACTTGGTGACACCAATACGATCACAGAAGTCGCGAATGGCCGCTGGCGGATATCCTCGACGACGCATACCGGCGATGGTGGGCATGCGCGGGTCATCCCAGCCTTCGACGTGTCCTTCTGTTACCAGCTCGGTCAATTTACGTTTACTGGTGACCGTGTATTCCAGGCTTAAGCGCGAAAATTCGATTTGCTGTGGATGGTTCGGCGTTTCTAACGTATCCAGGAACCAGTCATACAGGGGGCGATGATCTTCAAACTCCAGCGTACATAATGAATGCGTGATCCCTTCAATCGCATCCGACAGACAATGCGTGAAATCATACATCGGGTAAATATTCCATGATTCACCGGTTTGGTGATGCACTGCGCCTTTACGGATACGATAAATTACCGGGTCACGCATATTGATGTTCGGTGAACTCATATCGATCCTGGCGCGCAATACTTTGCTACCATCTTCAAACTCGCCGCTTTTCATTTTTTCAAACAGTTCGAGGTTTTCCTCGACACTGCGATCACGATACGGCGAGTTCTTGCCCGGCTCGGTTAACGTGCCACGGTATTCACGCATTTGTTCTGCATTCAGTTCACAGACATAAGCCTTGTCTTTCCTGATTAATTCGACAGCATAGTTATAAAGCTGTTCAAAATAATCCGAGGCATACAACAGGTTGTCTTCCCAGTTAAATCCCAACCACTTCACATCGTTCTGGATAGATTCAACAAACTCGATATTTTCCTTGTGTGGGTTGGTATCATCAAAGCGCAGGTTACAGGTACCCTGGTAATCGCGTGCAATACCAAAGTTCAGGCAAATAGACTTGGCATGACCTACATGCAAATAACCATTGGGCTCTGGTGGGAAACGTGTTGCAACACGTCCGTCGTTCTTTCCTTCAGCCAGGTCTTTATCAATAATCTGGCGAATAAAGTTTGTCGGTTTGGTCGTTTCTTCGGTGCTCATTTAATTTATCTTTATTTATTACGCGTTTTCTTTACGTTGTTCAATGTGGGCAAGTGCCTTGTCGATACGACGCAGGCAAGCATCCCTACCAACCAGGTAAACGGTTAAATCCAGTGATGGCGATGGTTTACCACCGGTCACGGCAACACGTAATGGCATACCGACCTTGCCCATCTTAACATCAAGTTCTTCAGCCACACTGTGTATTACATTATGTACCGCTTCCTGCGTCCAATCAGCAAGGGCAGCCAGTTTTTCCCTGGCCAGGGTTAACGGTGCTTCTGCGGCAGCTTTTAACTGTTTTTTTGCCATGCCTTCATCAAACTCGTCAAAGTCCTGATAAAAGAAAGCACAGACATCAGCCAGTTCTTTTAATGTTTTCGCGCGCTCCTGCTGCGCAGCAACTACCTCATGTAAGGCAGGTGCCGGTGCCGGGTCAATGCCCAACTCTCCGATATGTGTGCTTAACAGGTGTGCAACACGTTCCGGTTTGTCACTTTTAATGTAATGCTGGTTTAACCATAAAAGCTTTTCCGGGTTAAACGTGGAAGCCGCCTTGTTGACTTTTTCCACGTCAAAAAATTCAACCATTTCATCAACCGAAAAAATTTCCTGGTCGCCATATGACCAGCCAAGACGTACCAGGTAGTTCAACAGGGCTTCGGGCAGGTAACCCATATCACGGTACGCCACAACACTGGTTGCTCCGTGTCGCTTGGATAAACGGGCACCATCTTCACCCAGGATCATCGGCACATGGGCATAGGTTGGTGCGTCTGCTGCCATGGCTTTCAATATATTAACCTGGCGTGGCGTGTTATTAAGATGATCGTCACCACGAACGACATGGGTAATCTGCATGTCCAGGTCATCCACCACCACGGTTAAATTATAAGTTGGCGAACCATCGGTACGCTTGATGATCAGGTCATCCAGTTCGGCATTCTGAAAAACCACTTTGCCACGAATCAAATCATTGATGACTACCTGTCCATCAATGGGATTTTTAAAACGGATCACATGGGGTTCATCCGCGCTGACATTTTTATTTCGGCAACAACCGTCATAACGTGGCTTCTGCTTGTTTGCCATTTGCTTTTCGCGTAATTGTTCAAGACGTTCCTTTGAACAATTGCAACGATAGGCATGACCTTCATCCATGAGTTTCTGGATAACTTCCTCATAACGATCAAAACGGTGGGTCTGGTAAAAAGGACCTTCATCATAATCCAGTCCCAGCCAGGTCATCCCTTCCAGGATGGCATTCACTGATTCTGGTGTAGAGCGCTCCAGGTCGGTGTCTTCAATACGCAGTACGAACTTGCCACCATGCTTTCGAGCATAGAGCCAGGAAAACAGTGCGGTGCGTGCACCACCAATATGTAAATAACCAGTTGGGCTGGGAGCGAACCGGGTTCGGATGGTCATGTTTGATTTATCTCGCCATTAAACAAATACGGGGCGTATTGTAACTGGGTCAACTCAAAAACACATTACCCAGTTTAGCGAGAACAGTTTCAGGAGATTTTAAACAGGTTTTCGAACTTGGAGTTTTTAAATACTTGCATGATTTCAACTGGCGTGTTGATGATGGATACTTTTGAACTATCGTTTCCAGCATGCTCACGCAGCAACAGCAACATTCCTAGTGCAGCGCTATCCAGGTATTCCGCATGTTGCATGTCCACGACGTAATCAGCTTCCGGGCTTTGGTGACGGTAGCTGTTTCGAAAATCTGTATGCTGGCTGAAGTCGAAGCGGCCATTGATCGATAACTTAACCTTCTTACCGTCATCCCTGGAAATTGCTGTAACCGACATACGAAATTCCCTCAGTTTTCAAATATATAGATACGTATTTTAGTAGCCTTTCTAATATATATCAAAGCACCTTGATGTCAGGCTTCTGTTATCTAACTGTTTATTCGAAAAAAATAGCCCTGCATATTCTGCAGGGCTTATCAAAATTGCGCAAATTCCGCGCAGGGGAGGAAAATACCTATAAAACCTAACTATTACATGAAGGAGCTTTGGCGCCCGTACCACAGATATCATCTTAAACGCGCTCAATTAATTAATCGGCCGCGGAATGCGAAACTTTAAAAAAGTTATGGAAATGCTTAGTAATTGAAAATAAAGAAAATATTGAAATTAATAGGAAGAATTGATTGTTTTTTAACCAATGACAACCAGCAAAATCACAGAATTAATCTGTACGCCATACGCAGGTGGTCCCATGGACCTTTTCAATAGCATCAAGCCGTTCATTGTGCGCCTGGATTTCTTCATCCGTTGCCCTGATTACCTTGAGTGACGCATGTCCACTTCTGATCTTTCGAATTGGCTCGGCACTTTCTTCCGTACCATCACCGCCTACTCCGTCCAGTGACAAGCGTGTTTGCCCACCGGTCATGGCCAGGTAAACATCAGCCAGTATCTCTGCATCTAGCAAGGCGCCATGCAGTTCTCGGTGCGCGTTACTTACCTCGTAGCGTTTACAAAGTGCATCAAGGCTGTTTTTCTGGCCAGGGTGCATTTTGCGCGCCAGTACCAGCGTGTCCAGTACGCTGCAGACATCCTCGAGGCTTTCCTTGTATTGCATGAGCTTCAGCTCATGGTTCAGGAAGCCCACATCAAACGGCGCATTATGAATAACCAGTTCTGAACCGCGCACAAAATTCATGAAGTCATTAGCCACTTCGGCAAAACGGGGCTTATCCGCCAGGAATTCGTTGGTAATGCCATGGACTTCAATGGCGCCCTGGTCGATTTCGCGGTCCGGGTTGAGGTAGATATGGAAGCGGTTGTCCGTCATGCGACGATTAATTAACTCGACACAGCCAATTTCGATTATTCGGTGTCCCTGGCTGGGCTCCAGGCCGGTAGTTTCTGTATCCAGAATAATTTGGCGCATATTCTTATTATTAACTCAGCTCGTCTATCCCGCGGTTGGCCAGTTCGTCTGCCAACTCGTTTTCATCATGTCCACTATGCCCTTTTACCCAGTGCCATTCAATATCATGTTTGGCCGCTGCCGCATCCAGGCGCATCCACAGATCCGCATTTTTCACCGGTTTTTTTGCTGAATTTTTCCAGCCACGCTTTTTCCAGTTCTGTATCCACTCGGTAATCCCCTGGCGCACATATTGGGAGTCCGTGGTCAGGTCAACCTTGCAGGGCCGGTTGAGGCTTTCCAGTGCCATGATCGCTGCCATTAACTCCATGCGATTATTGGTGGTCTCTCGCTCGCCACCGTGCATCTGTTTTTCATGTTTGCCGTAACGCATCAAAACGCCCCAGCCACCCGGTCCC
>JARRJY010000001.1:0-55639 GCA_037388705.1 Gammaproteobacteria bacterium | reverse complement strand
AGGACTCAACCCAGCCTGAACCGACAACTTTTTGCCGTACTTTCAGACGCGGTTTGATGGGTGTCAGCGTTTCAACCCTTTTCCTGGCTACCAGGACATAGCCCGCCCCAGTAACGGGCCATAGTACGCGCCCCATTTTTTCCAGGAAGCTCAGTCGCTGCATGAATGCCCTGTTTTTCAGCGGTGGGCGGTGGAAAAAATGCTGTTTGTGCGTCACGTCAAAACCCAGCAATTTCAGCCAGTCTCGCAGGCGCATGGTAGTATAAAAATGTCCACACCAGGGTGGCTGGTTCCGCCAGCGCAGCAGCCAGCGCCATATCTGCCAGATACTCAGCGGGTTAAAGCCGGTAATCACGACATGTCCCTCCGGGATCAACACGCGCTCCACCTCGCGTAATACCTCGTGCGGGTAAAGCGCGAAATCCAGGGTGTGCGGCAATACCACCACGTCAATACTGTCTGTCTGGATAGGTAAAGCCCACGCCTGGCCCTGGAAAGCCCCTTGCTGAACCAGTTCTGCAGTATGAAGCCCCATTACCTCGCGATGAGAAACCCGGCTTGCTGAGAGCAAATCGAAGTCGCCCAGCTGACCAACCTGCAGCAAGTAATAGCCGAATAAGTCCGGTAATGACTCATCGAGTTGCTGTTTTTCCACAGCGGCAAACTGGCGTCCCAGGTCAGACTGAAACCACTGCGATAACGCAGGTCTCAACTTCTCCTGCTCCATGCAGCGATGAAAAGGTTTTTCCGTTTTGTTTTGCCTGAATACCACTATTTTTTGTCCAGTCTATGCCCTGAAATTTTTAAAACTGTGAAATTGATATTCATGGTTGACCACGGACGTCACAGTTTTTACTATTTACATCAGATATTGTTTTCATGTCCTTAAATTTACAACAAAAATTATGCAAAAACTGCCTTTTCTATTTATTTTCTCAGTGCTGCTTTCGGGCTGTGCCACGTTGCAAAGTGATACTCATCACGAAAAAGCCACGCAAACCACCAATTATAGTGTTTTGGGCGATGCCAATTTTCCAGCCCTTAGCCTGAAGGAAGAAATTCAACAACATATTGATGATCAAGAAACCGTAGCACTACCCTACCGCAATGATGTCTGGCAGCGTTTGCGAGATAACTTCAAGTTAGCCGATATTGATCACCCACGTATCCAGCGCCAGGTAGACTGGTATGCCAGGCACCCACAATACATTGATCGTGTTGTCGAGCGAGCCCGCCCTTACATGTACTTTATCGCCACGGAAGTAGAAGCAGCAGGTATTCCGGCTGAACTGGCTTTGTTACCTATCGTTGAAAGTGCCTTTCAACCGTTTGCATATTCGCATGGCCGTGCCTCGGGTATCTGGCAATTCATATCATCAACAGGTCGTCGTTACGGGTTAAAACAAAACTGGTGGTATGACGGGCGCCGTGATGTATATGCCTCTACCAGGGCGGCCGTACGATTACTGGACAATTTACAGCAGAATTTTAACGGCAACTGGTTATACGCTTTAGCCGCCTATAACGCTGGTGGTGGGAATGTGCGTAAAGCCATTCGTCGTAACAAGCGTCGCGGTAAACCGATTGACTTCTTCTCTCTAAGGTTACCCGCGGAAACCAAGGCCTATGTACCCAAGTTACTGGCTTTGAAAAAGATCATTAACAATCCGGAAAAATATGGTATTACCCTGGCACCGATTGACAACCAACCTTACCTGGCAAAGGTTGAAACCGGTTCGCAAATCGACCTGGCACACGTTGCGGAAATGGCTGATGTTGAACTGGATGAAGTGTATAAACTTAATCCCGGCTTTAACCGTTGGGCGACGGCACCTGATGGTCCTCACTACGTGTTATTACCCATCGATAAAGCTGATGGCTTTAAAACAAAGCTGGCAGAACTGCCACGCGAAGAACGTATTCGCTGGGTTCGTCATACCATTCGCAATGGCGAAACCCTGAGTACTATTGCTGCCAGGTATCACACCAGTATCATTAGCATCAAAAAAGTTAATCGCATTCGTGGTAATTTCCTTCGCGCAGGCCGTGGTTTGACTATTCCTGTTGCCAGTAAAAAATTACGCAGCTACAAACTGAGCGCCAACCAGCGCAAGAAAAAATTACAAAATATTCCACGTAAAGGCATCAAGGTTACCCATATCGTTCAAACAGGCGATACCTTCTGGGAACTGGCGCGCAGGCATAAAGTTGGAATAAGGCAGCTGGCCAAGTGGAACAGCATGGCACCACGGGATCCGCTGGTTCCGGGGCAAAAAATTATTATCTGGTCTCGCACCGGTGACAGCGTGTCACATAACAATCCAGATCATCTGAATATTACACACAGAAGTAACATTACCAAGCGGATTGGTTACCGCGTTAGAAACGGAGATTCGCTGGCACGTATTGCCCAGAAGTTCAGGGTTTCCATTTCACAATTGCGTCGCTGGAACAGACTGCCCAAAGGAAAATACCTGCAACCCGGTCAACGTCTAACCCTATTTGTTAACGTGTTTGGTACAAGCAGCTAATAATTAATCAAAATCTTCTGTTATCGTCTGGCCTGCAACTACAGTTACTGTTTTTGCGCCAATAAAGCTGATTGATTCACTACTGTCTTCCAGGTCATCTGCCGCCTGACAAGTAAAGGCCAGTGTGTAATCACCCTGCTCCAGAAAACCTATTCCGTAGCTAAAGGTATCGGTAAGCAGTGAACTTGATACCGGATCAGGATCAATGCCATCCATGTCATCTGGCATTACCCCAGCACCGCTGAACGCATATACTGCGTAATCGGTGCCGGTACAGCTTGCATCGTTAAGCGTAATGTTTCCGATAGTACCCACGATATTGCCTGCATTCTGGTTTTCAACTATACGTAATGTTGGTTTTAGTTTATACGCGGTGGATGGATTTGCAGGTTCGACGACTGATTTTCGCAGGTCAAAATCGATAGTAAAAGTTGCTGTTCGATCAGCCAGGATTGTAAAACCTCGATTCAGTTTCAAGCCAGTCTCATCTCCGCTAGGAACATACAAGGGATACATCATGCCCCCCTGTTCAATCACGATATAGGAATCTGTTGTGTTTTTACTGGAAATGACATGTAAACGGATCCAGTTATAATGTCCAGCCGGAAGCGTATAATCATCCAGGATATTCAGGCTATTGGCACCCTGTAGGCTTAACAAGTCAATATACTTGATTTCAGGATTACCATTGGAATCTTCAAAATTAATATCAAACGCGGGTCCATCGGCAGGCTTGATGGATAACCCTGAAAAGGCTACGACAACTTCAGCCGCTTTATCAATTGGCGCATCGGTAATGTTCAGGTTTAACTTTCCTGTAGCGCCAGTACTACCACCACCGCATGCTGTAAGAAGAAAAGATGCCAGTAAAACCAGGCCGAAAAAATATTTGGGACTTCTGCTCATGATAAACCTCGCAAAATGCCTTTGCTTTTAATTTTGGAAATTACCAGAGATCAATCCGTGATGTTTTGATAATCATCATACTATCTTTAATTTATATACGAGGCATGCAGGATAAGGTATGGCCCCTGGGGGTCATTTAAACCATGATAATTTTATGTCTATTCTGAATAATCCCTATCGGTTGAGCAGACCAAACGAAACATGGGTCATTATCGGTCATTCCTAAACGTTAATGATGATGTCCCGTTTTACCATCTTTGTACGTGTATTCTGAAAATATGTCAGTCTTGCCGTTTTTATCAAAACTGATAACATCGTAAGACTGCCGGGTGTTACCTCTTTCCATGCCTGGCGTTCCATAAGGCATACCGGGTACGGCAATGCCTGTTACATCAGGGCGAAACAGTAACAGTTTTTTGATGTCCCTGTGGGTGACATGCCCTTCTATGACATAACCATCAATGACCGCGGTATGACAGGCGGCAAGGTTTTCCGGCACACCCAGTCTTTTTTTATGCGCAACAACATCACGCGTATTTTTTTCAACGACCGTGTAATTATTCTGTTTCAGGTATGAAATCCACTTGTTACAACAACCGCATGCCGGGTTCTTGTAGACAGTAATTTCTTTCGTGGATTTATTCTCAGCATAGGCTGATGCACTAAAGGTTATAAATATCAAAAATGGTAACAGGGTATGTTTCATTTTCATTCCTTTTGTCGATTAACCTGACCTGTCCATAAACAGGGATGCATGTAATAGTGATTGCGTGTAATCATCTTCCGGGTTGATGAACAGCTTTTCAGTTTCTCCCTGTTCGACCACTACACCATTTCGCATAACGATAACACGGTGTGCCATAGCGCGAATAACACGCAAATCATGTGTAATAAACAGGTAACTGATATTGTGCTTTTTCTGTAATTCTCTTAACAAGGCCAGAACCTGTTTTTGCACCGAGACATCCAGCGCGCTGGTCGGTTCATCGAGAAGAATTAACCTCGGCTCAAGTACTACCACCCGTGCAATAGCAATACGTTGACGCTGACCACCGGAAAACTCGTGCGGATAACGCCATAGCATATCTTCTTCCAGGCCAACTTCTGCCAGGCTGTTCACAATCCGTTGATATTTTTCATCTGTAGTAAGCTCGGGAAAATGAATATCCAGCCCTTCCTGGATAATTTGCCGAATGGTCATGCGTGGTGAGAGTGACGAGAACGGATCCTGGAACACGACCTGGATGTCTTTACGCAAGGGACGCATTTCACGGGTAGACAGGCTCTGTAAATCCTTCTCGTTAAAAAGAATTTTGCCGTCACAATCCTGTAAACGCAATAAACACATACCCAGGGTTGTTTTACCCGAACCGGATTCGCCGACGATACCTATAGTCTCGCCCTGGTGTAGCGTGATACTGACATCATCCACTGCCTTAACGTCACCGATGTGCCGATTAAAAAAACCCGCCTTGATGGGAAAATAACAACGCACCTTTTCTGCCTCGATGAGGACAGGATGTCCGGTGCGCTGCTCTTCATCTTCGATCAGTGCTTCCGGCTGGCTGTTTAACAACTGCAAGGTGTATTCATGTTGTGGATTGTTAAATAAACCTTGCACGCTGTTTTTTTCAACCAGTTTACCCTGCTGCATAACACAAACATTATCGGCAAAACGTCTTACCATGTTCAGATCATGAGTAATCATCAGCACCGCCATGGAAAAGTCTTTTTGCAGGTCTTCGAGCAACTCAAGTATTTGTGCCTGTATGGTGACGTCCAGCGCAGTAGTCGGTTCATCTGCAATTAATAGTTTGGGTTGACAAGCTAACGCCATGGCAATCATCACTCGCTGGCGCTGACCACCGGATAACATGTGTGGGTAGGCATCGATACGCTTGTGTGGTTCAACAATCCCTGTCCTGTCTAACAATTCGATCATACGTTGCCGTGCAGCTTCACGACTGATGCTCTCATGTAGTAACAGCGGTTCAATCAGTTGTTCACCAATGCGGTATACCGGGTTCAGGGCCGTCATTGGCTCCTGGAAAATCATGGCAATATCATCACCCCGGATCTTGCGTAAACTATTCTCATCCAGTTCCAGCAGGTTTTTGCCATCATAAGTAATTTCGCCAGAGGGGTAATGCGTTTGGGTTCTGTCATGTAATTGCAGTATAGATAACGCGGTCACTGACTTTCCTGAACCAGACTCGCCCACCAGTGCAATCTTTTCATTTTCATGAATATCAAAACTTACTTTATCTACGACCTGACTTAATGATGCAGGATCACGACCAAACGCTACCGATAAATCTTTGATGGATAATAACAGTTCGTTACTCATTATTACCCCCGCCGGGTATCCATGGCTTCACGCAATGCTTCACCAATAAAAATTAATAACACCAGTGTTCCAACCAGCACAAAGAAAGTGGTTATGCTTAGCCACCAGGCTTCAATATTTTCTTTACCCTGCGCCAGCAGTTCACCCAGGCTTGGCGTGGTTGGCGGTACGCCAAGGCCAAGAAAATCGAGGCTGGTTAATGCCATGATGGCCGCACTGATGCGAAACGGTAAGAAAGTGATCACCGGTGTCATACTGTTGGGTAACAAGTGGCGAAACATGATTGTCCGGTTGGACAAGCCAAGCGCACGTGCCGCGGTAACATAATCCATATTACGGCCGCGCAGGAATTCTGCCCGCACATAGTCGGCCAGCCCCATCCAGCCAAACATGGAAAGCAAAATAATAAGTAACAGTATACTGGGCTCAAAAATGGAGGCAAAAATAATTAATAAATACAGTTCAGGCATGGAACCCCATATCTCTATCATGCGTTGGGCAAACAGATCTAATCGCCCACCGAAGTATCCCTGTATAGCCCCGGCTACCACCCCAAGCAAAATACCAATTGCTGTCAATACAAAGGCAAATAATACGGACAGCCTGAAACCATAGATTAAACGGGCCAGCACATCACGACCCCGATCATCAGTGCCTAACAGGTTCTGTGATGAAGGTGGTGCAGGATTAGGAAGATTGTTGTAATAATTAATCGAATCATAACTGAAGCTATTGGGCGGGTAGATGGCCCAGTTATCTCCTTCCGTGATGAGGTTACGAACGTAGGGATCAATATAATCAGCTTCAGTTTCGAAGTCACCACCAAATGTTTTCTCGGTGTAGGTAAACAGGATTGGACTGTAAAGTTCACCCTGGAAACTAATAAGTAAAGGTTTATCATTACTCAATACTTCGGCAAACAGACTCAGGATAAATAAAATCCCAAAGATCCACAGGCTGAAGTAACCACGCTTGTTGGCTTTAAAACGGCGCCACGCGCGTTGTTCCGGCGTAAAGTGTTCTGTCTTGATACCGGTTTCTTCCATTATTTATTTACCGATTCAAACTGGATACGCGGATCAATTAATACATAACAAATATCTGTAATGAGTTTTGCAACCAGGCCTAACAAGGTAAACAGGTATAAAGAACCCAAAACGACGGGGTAATCACGCTTGATGATAGACTCATATGAAAGCAAGCCCAGACCATCCAGCGAGAATATAGTTTCAATAAGAATACTGCCAGCAAAGAACGCACCAATGAAGGCACTTGGAAAACCGGTCACCAGCGGGATCATCGCATTACGGAAAATATGTTTATAAAGAACGGTATTTTCCGGTAAGCCTTTTGCCCTGGCAGTAAGCACGTATTGTTTGCGTATTTCTTCTATAAAACTGTTTTTGGTAAGCATGGTCATAATCGCGAAGCTTCCCACCACCAGGGAAATGACGGGTAACGTGATATGCCAGAGATAATCAGTGATTTTGTCAAACCACCCCAGTTCAATCCAGTTATCAGACACCAGCCCCCTTAAGGGGAAGACATCCCAGAAACTACCGCCGCCAAGTAATACCAGAAGAAAAATACCAAGCACGAATCCCGGTATAGCATATCCAATTAAAATGACAGTGCTGGAAATTACGTCAAAACGAGTACCATCTTTTATAGCCTTGCTAATCCCGAGCGGAATACAGGTAAGATAAACAAGAAAGAAAGTCCACATACCCAGGCTGATGGAAACAGGTAACTTGGAAATAATTAGCTCCATTACAGACTGTTGATGGTAATAACTGTCTCCTAACTCGAATCGCGAATAGTTACCTATCATGGTAAAAAAACGTTCATGGGCAGGTTTGTCAAAACCGTACAATGCTTTTAGTTCCTGTAGCTTTTCTTCATCAAGCCCGGCATTGCCACGATAAAGTCGTTGAGTCGCACCACTTGCTTCTGCCCCGGCTCCACCGGTTTGCTCAGGTGATTGCAACTGGTGAATTAACTGCTCAACAGGCCCACCCGGTACAAACTGGGTTACCACGAATGTCACCAGCATGACGCCAAACAATGTTGGAATCATAAGTAACAGTCTTTTGAGTATATAGGCCCACATAATAATTATTTTCTTTTGCTTATTTCTTCCACCATGTGCTTATTGCCCATGATTCCGCATCATAATACAAAGGCAAGGTCTTCGGATAAGAAAACTTGTCCCAGTATGCCAGGCGATGAACCGCTATGTACCAGTTTGGGATCAGGTATTCACCATGTAGCATAACCCTGTCAAGTGCCCGGGTTGCGGTGATTAACTGTTTGCGGTTCTCGGCAAACACTACTTCATCGATTAACTTGTCAATCACCGGATCTTTTATTCCCATCTGGTTTCGTGATCCTTCCTGGTCAGCAGAGGATGAATGCCACAAGGCATAAAGTTCATTACCAGGTGACTGTGATTGAGCAAAGGACTGGACAATCATATCGAAATCAAACGTACGGGTACGCCGGATATACAGAGACACATCAACTGTTCGATAGCGTAACGTGATGCCCAGTTTCTTCAGGTTATAGGCATATGGTGCAAGAATACGTTCAAACCCCTTTTGTGCCAGCATCACGTCAAATTCAAACTGCCTGCCCTGTTCATTCTGCAAAACACCATCCCTTACATGCCAGCCTGCCTGCTCGAGTAATCGTTTTGCTTTACGCAGGTTTTCCCTTAACTGACCGGGTTGTTCTGTTGAAGGTGGTTTCCATATTGTCGTGAAGACTTCTTCTGGTAATTGATCACGATACTTATTAAGCAACTTTAATTCGTTACCTTCGGGTAAGCCTCTTGAGGCGAGCTCGCTATTACTGAAGTAACTGTCACAACGGGTATACTGGTTATAAAAGAGTTTATTATTCGACCAGGCAAAATCAAAAGCCAGGGTTAGCGCTTTTCGTACTCGCTTATCCTTGAACAATTCACGGCGGGTATTAAAAATAAACCCTTGCATACCGGCATTGTTTTTATGCTTGAGTTCCTCCTTTAAAATGTCACCGGAATCAAACTGCGGACCAACATAATCCCGCGCCCATTGCTTGGAGTGATTAACCAGCTTAAAGTCATACTCGCCAGCCTTTAGTGCTTCCAGCATGACGGTGCTGTCCTTGTAATACTTATAAATAACCTTGTCGAAATTAAACATGCCGCGACGCGTGGGCAAATCTTGTGCCCAGTACATGGGATTGCGTTTATAGACAACATTTTTCCCCAGGTCATAACTTTCGATTGTGTAGGGGCCACTGCCTATGGGTAGTTTGCGGTTTAATTTATCAAACGGGGTATTTCCCACCCAGTGACGGGCAAACACAGGGATCTGTGCTGCAATCAAATGCAACTCAGGGTTTTTTCGCACAAAATCAAAACGTATGGTTCTTTTACCAGTCACCACGGCCTGCTTGATATCTGACCAGTAAAAACGATAGCGCGGATGGCCTTTTTCACTGCGCAATGTATCAAATGAAAATTTCACATCCGCCGCCAAAACCGGTTTGCCATCCGAAAAGCGCGCATTGGGATTAAGACGAAACGTCACCGAAAGTTTGTCGGCAGACAGTTGGATATCCTCCGCCAGGTGGCCATACAGACTGTAAGGTTCATCATCACTTTGTACCATCAGGGTTTCAAAAACCAGGGTTCCAAGGCCATCAGCTGGGACACCCTTGAGGATAAAGGGATTGAAACTGTCGAAGTTGCCAAAACCGGCAAGAATAATTTTACCGCCTTTTGGCGCACGCGGGTTCACGTAATCAAAATGAGTAAAGCCCGGCTGATATTTTTCCTTGTAGCCATAACCAATGGAAGGTGCCGCCATAATCTGAGCCGCTAAGGCACTCAGAAAAAATACGATTACTCCCCTTTTTATGTACTGCACCTGGAATACCTTGCCCTTTTATTTATTTTTTAAGAATTTATCCGTATGGCATTGTTGATCTAATGCACATTGTATACAACGAAACTGGTCAACGTCAGTGGAAAACATTAATATAGGGCCAATTTCAAACAAAGAATACGACAAGAACAACACGAGGATAAAATTATGGGATTTCTTCAAGGCAAACGTGCCCTGATTGTTGGCCTGGCAAGCAATCGTTCAATCGCCTGGGGTATCGCGCAAGCCATGCGCCGAGAAGGAGCTGAACTGGCTTTTACCTACCAGAATGAGAAACTTGAAGATCGTGTTGCAAAAATGGCCACTGAGCTGGATTCCGATATCCTGGTCCCCTGCGATGTGAGCAGTGATGAAGAAATCGCCAACGTATTTGACCACCTGGATGATTACTGGGACGGCCTGGATATCATTATTCATTCCGTGGCATTTGCACCACGCAGTGAACTGGAAGGCGATTATCTTGATTCGGTAAGCCGAGATGGCTTCCGTACCGCCCATGAAATCAGCTCCTACAGCTTTGCGGCTCTGGCCAAAGCGGGCCGCAACATGATGGAAGGCCGCGATGGCAGCCTGCTGACCCTGAGTTACCTGGGTGCCGAGCGCTCTATCCCCAACTACAACGTCATGGGCCTGGCCAAAGCCTCGCTGGAAGCCAATGTGCGTTATATGGCGCAAAGCCTGGGGCCTGACGGTATCCGAGTAAATGGTATCTCCGCTGGCCCTATCAAGACGCTGGCTGCAGCAGGGATCAGTAATTTCCGTAAAATGCTGGATGAAGTCGAGAGATCAGCCCCTCTACGTCGTAACGTCACTATAGAAGATGTGGGTAATGCCGCGGCTTTCCTGAGCTCGGACCTGGCTTCAGGGATCACCGGTGAAATTATGTACGTAGATGCCGGCTATAACACCATCGGTATGCGTCCACTTGATGCCGAATAAAAAAATCATCCCATGAATTGAAATTGAAAAGGTCTCTCAAGAGGCCTTTTCTATATCAAAAAGCGATATACACCAGGCTGCTTACATACAACATCCCTACCACAAAACTTTCCCAACCAATATTGGCGATACCATGGCGCTCCCGATACAATAACCCCATCAATAACACCCCGGTCATTAATATCGTGATAGCCAGCCAGAATTGCTCATTGGCTGAAATATCCCGGTAAATTGAACCTTCCCGGTAGGCAATATCCGACATTGCCAGAAACAGGGTATCGAAGGAATTGCCGCCGATGATATCACCAACCGCCAGCGTTAAGGACTTCATACGTACTGCCGTAATCGCGATAACCAGTTCTGGCAGAGAGGTTGAGACTGCCGTAAATACACCACCCACCAATCCTTCTGACAGACCTGCTTTAGCCGCAATTTGAATGCCTGTTATTGATAAGAACCAACCAGCGACACCTACGATAGAAGAATATAAAAGGAATTTTCCCCACAGTGGATTAACAAAACTTAATTTCCGTTTGCGTTTATATTCTTTTTCAAATTTTGTATCACTGGTGCGCCGCGGCATCCACATGGGCATGGTATGAGTTTTGGCAAGAAGGCGTATCCCGAATCCATACGCCAGTAACAATATGATCGAGGCTGGATGTACTGCGAAGATGCTTATCCCGGGTATTGAAAAAGCCACCAGTACAATTGCCAGCAAGGTAACCAGGAAAGCACTCATCATCAGGTTTTCAGCAGAAGCGGCGGCATGTTCCAGGTTTGCTTTGCGATAAAACATGTCGGCAATAGCGAGGAAGGCAGTCTGCGCCGCAATGCCACCCAGCGCGTTACTCACTGCCAACTCGGCATGTCCGTAACTTGCCGCGGTAATGGAAGCGATAATTCCAGACAACGAGGTCGACGCACCGATAAACACCGCCCCCATCAGGGCTTCACCCATTCCGGTTTGTAATGCCAGGGTGCGAGCAACATGTGTCATGCGCACCCCGAATACACCTATAACAATGGCGCCAACCAGAAATATAATAAGGTTGACTGATAGAGGGAGCTCATGGAGATTAAACATAGTATTTTGCTTTCACTCTATAACTGAATAACAATCTGCCTTTGCTTGATGTTGCCGTTATTGTTTTCTGATTCTTATGATATGCGATTGTAGATTAATAAATAAACCCGCACACATAAAAAAGGCCGCTAATGCGGCCTTCTTTAATTAGCATTATTGTTCTGTAAAATATTTTCTTCTCCTTCAAGCCGGCCAATGATAACCGCGCCACAGGAGTCACTGAATACATTAACTGAAGTACGGAACATATCCAGTATCCTGTCCACGGCGAGTATCAGCCCTAATGCTTCAACCGGGAGCCCGATAGTAGAAAGAATGATAGTAATCGCTACCAGGCTGGCTGCAGGGACTGCCGCAACACCAATCGAGGTTAACAAGGCAATTATCACGATCATGAACTGCGTTGCCAGACCCAGTTCAATACCATAAGCCTGCGCAATAAACATGGCTGCCACACATTCATACAGTGCCGTACCATCCATGTTTATCGTCGCCCCCAGTGGTAATACGAAACTACTGGTACGGTTTGACACACCAGCATTCTTTTCAACACATTCAATCGTCAATGGTAACGTAGCTGCCGATGACGCTGTAGAAAATGCAGTTAACAGGGCTGGCGACATCGCCCGATAATGGCGAATCGGGTTCACTTTAGCGACATATTTCAGGAGTAATGGCATTACCACGAAGACATGAACCGCTAATGCCAGCACTACACTTATAAAAAACAGGCCCAGTGTTCCAAACATAGCGGACAGGTTTTCCGTACTAATTACAACTTTCGAAACCAGGGCAAAGACCCCGACAGGGGCAAATTTCATTACGAAGTGTGTAATCTTCATCATTACCTCGTAAAGCCCTTGCCAGAAGTTGTATTGGTTCTCGGCGTAATCCTCGGTGATCCTGGTCATGAAAAAACCAAACAACACGCTGAAAAAGATCAGGCCAAGCATTTGTCCATTGGCAGCTGCGGCAACAATATTGGCAGGTACCATGCTGAGGAATACCGTGGCAACTTCACTTATCCCCCGATCGCCTACTTTACTACTTGCCTGCTCAGCCAGCGCAGCATCGAGACCAAGCACTTCCTTGGCAGGAGCTCCATCAATAATGCCTGGCGAGAACAGGTTAACAAAGAAAAGGCCAATCAGAATAGCAAACAGACTGGTAGTCATATAATAAAGAATTGTCTTACCACCAAGCCTTGCCAGGCCGTGAGAGCCACCAACTCCGGCAATACCGACAATAATTGATGATACTACTAATGGTACTATGATCATCTTCAACGCATTGATGAATAACGTACCCAGAAACGAGAAGACGGAAAATAAATTTACCCCAAGCAAGCTGGTTTCTTTACTTACCATGCTGCCGACAATGACCGCCAGAAGCAATGCAATAAGAATTTGCCAATGCAGTTTCAAATGCATAGTTGTCCCCTTTTCTGATTTTTTATAACAAACAAGGGGCTTATCGCCCCTTGTTTATGATACAGTTTTTACTGTTGTGCTTTTATATTTTCCGGATACAACTTTATATCAGCCTGCTCGCGTAAATATTTCACAAAATCATCATAGCTGGTATTACCGTAAACAGCTGCCAGTTGTTGCTGGCTATTCTTAGGTGTTTCAGTGCCATCGATAACTTTATTCAACATTACAACAGCCTGATCTCCATTATTCAAAGCTACCTGTTTATTAACGGGTATATCCTTTGGTTTTGGCATTTTAAAAGCCGCCTGTCGAATATCTGATCTGACTTTTGCATCCTCTTTACCTGGTTTGCGCCCAATCAGTCCTGCTTTAACAAAACTTGCCGCTTTCACTGATTTTACAAGTGACTCAGGTTTCTCTCCTGAGCCCAGTTTTCCAGCCATTTCTTTTGCCAGTTGACTGGCTTTCTCAATCGCCTGTTCACGTTTTAGTGTATTTTCAATTCGAGAACGTACTTTATCGAGCGCCATTACATCAGAAGGTTTGTGTTCTTTTTTACGCACTACAACAACATGAGTATCACTCAACTCAACAAGTTCACTGTTTCTTCCATTAACCAGCACTTCATCCGAAAATGCAGCATTTACCACTTTTGTATTCTGGAAAATGCCCTGGCCCCCTCGCCTGGTGAACATGCTACTCTGTTTGACTGTCAAACCTAATGCATCTGCTGCTGGCTGCAATGAATCCGGTGACTCGTAGGTAAGGTTATTGAGCGTATCTATATCAGTGTAGAACTTCTGTTCCGCCTTCTGGATCTGCAGTTCTTTTTTAATCTTTGCTTTGACATCTTTAAAAGGAGTTACTTTACCTGACTTAATGTCGGTAACTTTAATAATGTGAAAACCAAAAGCAGATTTAACCGGTTGACTGATTTCACCTTTCTTCAGGCTGACAGCGGTTTCTTCAAAAGCCTTATCCATAACACCTCGCCCAAAGAAACCCAGGTCACCACCTTGTTTGGCAGAACCCGGATCCTGTGAAACTTCTTTGGCAACTGCAGCAAAATCTTCACCTTTATCAAGCCTGCTCTTAACTTTTTCAATTTCAGTTTTAGCTGTTGCTTCATCAGTTTTGTCATTGATGGCAATCAGTATATGGCTTGCTTTACGTTGTTCCGGCTCCGCTTCGTATTGCTTGATATTCTGGTCATATTGCTGACGTATTTCATCATCGCTGACTTCAAATTCCCTGGCAGATTCATTTATGTCCAGTTCAAGGTATTCAACACTGACCATTTCCGGTGTCATGAAGTTCGATTTATTATCTGCATAATATTTTTCAATATCGACATCACTGATTTTCACCGAGTCCATGAATAACTGATGACTGACAAGAATATAATTCACATCACGCTTCTGGCCCTGAAGTTTTGTATTGGTTTCAATCTGTTTAGGGGTAACGAAAGCTGAACGCACCAGGCCAGCATAAAGATGTTCATCGGCAATATCCTGGGAGATACGTTTCTCGAACATCGCGCTGTTCATGCCTTGCAATGCCAGAACACGTTTATATTGTTTGGCTGAGAACTTCCCGTTTTCATCAAAGAATGAATCAATACTCTGGATCTTTGCCAGGATTTGCTCATGAGAAGCACCAAAGCCTGATTCGTTAAGTGTTTGTGTTAAGACTTCACGGGTTATCAGTCCGTCGAGAACCTGTTGTTTAACTACATCTTCGTTAAACATGGCCGGGTTGTAATTTTTACCCAGCATCTGTTGTAAACGTTGCTGGTAATTCTGGTAGGCACGCAGAAATTCTGTTTGACTGATATCAACGTCATTAACAGTCGCCACATTTACTTTTGCTGAACCAGACATGTAACTACTTAAACCAAACAATGCAAAAGTAATAATGATGAGTCCAACGATGGTCCAGACAATCAGACCTTGTGCGCGATCACGAATTTGTTGCAACATAGTAAATCACATTAATAATAAGTTTGTTTACAAATACAAAAAAAGGGCGCACTTCATACAGAAGACGCGCCCTTATTTTATATGGCGGACCGGACGGGATTCGAACCCGCGACCTCCGGCGTGACAGGCCGGCATTCTAACCAGCTGAACTACCGGTCCAAGTTGGTGGGTGGTACAGGGATCGAACCTGTGACCCTCGCCTTGTAAGGGCGATGCTCTCCCAGCTGAGCTAACCACCCCAGCCATCAAAGGCGCGCTAGTTTACGGCATCTTTAAAAGCTTTACCAGCCTTAAATGCAGGATTTTTTGATGCTTTGATTTGAATTTCTTCACCTGTACGTGGGTTACGTCCAGTGCGTGCAGCACGCTCACGAACAACAAAGCTACCAAAGCCGGCAATCGCTACCTGATCACCTTTGGCCAGAGTGCCAATAACACTGCTTACCATAGTATTCACAGCTCTTTCTGCCGCTGCTTTTGAAATGTCAGCTCCTTCTGCTACAGCTTCAATCAGTTCAGTTTTATTCACGTCACTCTCCCCTTTGATTATGGTTTCTAAATAGAAAAATACCGCCCGGATTTCATTTCTTCATATGATTATGGGGCGGTAACAGTATTCATATACCTAGCTTTTATACCAACGGCCCCTGTAGTGGTCAAGCAAGCAAGTCGCCATTTGTTAGAAATAATACGACTTACTGACTTGACATTTTCAGAGGCAAGACCTGTTTTTCAGGGACTAAAAAAAGTGGTTAATGTGTGTGCACTGAATTGTGATCAGATTTTGCATCATCTTTTGCGACAACATCAGTTGCGGCAAATTCTTCATCTGTCAGTGCTTCCGGTGTGCGTGTCAACGCAACTTCGAACACCTCGTCAATCCAGCGAACAGGAATGATCTCAAGATTCTCTTTAATATTGTCCGGAATCTCGGTCAGGTCACGCTGATTTTCATCCGGAATAAGTACAGTCTTGATTCCACCACGATGAGCTGCAAGAAGCTTCTCTTTCAGGCCACCAATAGGCAATACCTCACCACGCAGGGTAATTTCACCTGTCATGGCGACATCAGCACGAACGGGAATATCTGTGAGCGCTGATGCAAGCGCAGTACACATGCCGATACCAGCTGAAGGACCATCTTTGGGAATCGCACCTTCCGGTACGTGAACGTGAATATCATTTTTCTCGAAAACTTCCGACTTGATACCCAGCCCCTGTGCACGGCTACGAACAACCGTCATCGCAGCCTGGATAGATTCTTTCATCACATCGCCCAGCTGACCAGTCACACTGTGTTTGCCTTTACCTGGCATCACGGCTGTTTCAATGGTTAATAAATCACCACCGACTTCAGTCCATGCAAGGCCGGTTACCTGGCCAATTTGATCATTTTCTTCAGCTCGGCCAAAGCGGAAACGTTTCACACCCAGGTACTTCTCTGAGTTTTCTGATGTTACTTCAACAGAAGCCACATTTTTTTCCAGTAAGATTTCTTTTACAACCTTGCGGCAAATCTTGGCAATCTCACGTTCCAGGTTACGTACGCCCGCTTCACGCGTATAGTAACGAATAATGTCTCGTACCGCGTCTTCACCGATAGTCAATTCACCTTCTTTCAAACCATTGTTCTTCATCTGTTTATTGATCAGGTAACGCTCTGCGATGTTTACTTTTTCATCTTCGGTATAACCGGACAGACGAATGACTTCCATACGATCCAGTAAAGGACCAGGAATGTTCATCGTGTTTGAGGTAGCTACGAACATGACTTCTGACAGATCATAATCCACTTCCATGTAGTGATCGTTGAAAGTGTGGTTCTGTTCTGGATCCAGTACTTCAAGTAAAGCTGACGCCGGATCACCGCGGAAGTCCATCGCCATCTTGTCGATCTCATCCAACAGGAACAACGGATTTCGTGTACCAACTTTCGACAGGTTTTGAATGATCTTACCAGGCATGGAACCGATATAAGTACGACGGTGACCACGAATTTCCGCTTCATCGCGTACACCACCCAGTGCCATACGAACAAACTTACGGTTCGTTGCACGCGCAATAGATTTCCCAACCGATGTTTTACCTACACCTGGAGGACCAACCAGGCAAAGTATAGGACCTTTGAGTTTCTTGTTACGCTGCTGTACGGCAAGGTATTCAAGAATACGTTCCTTTACTTTTTCCAGGCCATAGTGATCGGCTTCCAGAACTTCTTCTGCTTTAGCCAGTTCATGACGGATCTTGGTACGCTTCTTCCACGGTACACCTACCATCCAGTCCAGGTAGTTGCGTACCACGGTGGCTTCTGCCGACATGGGTGACATCATCTTTAATTTATTAAGCTCGGCCTTGGCCTTTGTTTTCGCCTCTTTAGACATGCCAGCTTTTTCAATTTTTTCTTCCAGTTCTTCCATTTCATTGGGCACATCTTCCATATCTCCCAACTCTTTCTGGATCGCTTTCATCTGTTCATTCAGATAGTACTCACGCTGGCTTTTTTCCATCTGGCGTTTAACACGTCCACGAATACGTTTTTCTACCTGTAATAAGTCCAACTCTGATTCCATCAGCGCCATTAAATGTTCCAGGCGTTCACGCAAATCAGTAATTTCGAGAATCTTTTGCTTCTCTTCAATCTTTAAAGACATGTGTGCCGCAATGGTATCTACCAGACGGCTGGGATCTTCAATACTTGAAAGTGATGTTAAAATTTCCGGTGGGATCTTTTTGTTCAACTTCACATATTGATCAAACTGTGTTGTTAACGAGCGTGATAACACTTCAGCTTCACGTTCATCTACCGCTTCTTCTTCATACTTCACTATCTGTGCAGTGAAATATTCTTCACTTCCCAGGAAAGTAACAATTTTGGCGCGTTCATTACCTTCAACAAGCACCTTTACCGTGCCATCAGGTAATTTCAGTAATTGCAGGATATTAGAAATCGTTCCGATGTTATATAGATCTTCGACATCCGGTTCATCCTGTGCAGCACTTTTCTGTGCAACCAGTAAAATCTGTTTGTCATTTTCCATTGCCGCTTCAAGTGCCTTGATGGATTTATCACGTCCAACAAATAACGGGATCACCATGTGCGGGTAAACCACGACATCGCGTAGTGGTAAAACGGGGATAGCGGATGACTGTTCTTCGATTACTTCTGACATATGTCTTTACTCTAAATATATTTGTATCATTAACTGGCGCACTTACACGGTGCTCGATAACCTAGCTATGGGGTCAGAAAAAGTCTAAATCAATGCCTTGCTGAAAATATTTTCCATGTCCGAAAAAATTAAGGGGTATCGAAATACCCCTTAATGTTCGTTAATCGTCGGCTGATGCGGCACGGGACTCAGAGCCCTCGTATATATAGATTGGCTCCCCGCCATCGCCCGTTATCATTGACTCGTCAATCACAACCTTCTCGACATTATCCATCGATGGCAGATCGTACATAGTATCCAGCAAGACATGTTCAAGAATTGAGCGCAATCCACGCGCGCCGGTTTTACGTTCCATAGCTTTTTTCGCCACGGCACGCAGGGCGTCTTCACGGAATTCCAGTTCACAGTCTTCCAGTTCAAACATTTTCATGTACTGCTTGGTCAGCGCATTCTTGGGTTCAGTAAGAATTTGTACCAGCGCATCTTCATCCAGCTCTTCCAGTGTTGCCAGGACCGGCAAACGACCGACAAATTCGGGAATCAGACCGTAACGTGTCAGGTCTTCAGGTTCTACCTCATGCAGGACTTCAGAAACACTCTTCTGTGCATCCTTGCTTTTCACTTCCGCACCGAAACCAATGCCACCTTTTTCAGAGCGCTCGCGAATAATCTTATCCAGGCCGGCAAATGCGCCACCACAGACAAAGAGAATGTTGGAGGTATCAACCTGTAAGAATTCCTGCTGAGGATGCTTGCGACCACCTTGTGGTGGCACAGAAGCTACCGTACCTTCGATCAGTTTCAATAAGGCCTGTTGCACACCTTCACCAGAAACATCGCGGGTAATCGATGGGTTATCTGACTTGCGAGAAATCTTGTCGATTTCATCGATGTAAACGATACCGGTTTGGGCCTTGTCCACGTCATAGTCACATTTTTGCAGCAACTTCTGAATGATGTTTTCAACATCCTCACCGACGTAACCGGCTTCAGTTAACGTGGTTGCATCAGCGATGGTGAAAGGCACATTCAGTAAGCGCGCCAGGGTTTCTGCCAGCAGGGTTTTACCACTACCGGTAGGACCAATCAGCAGGATGTTACTTTTGGAAAGTTCAACATCGTCTTTTTTCAGACCAGTCTCAAGGCGCTTGTAGTGATTATACACCGCTACCGATAACACGCGCTTGGCACGTTGCTGTCCAATGACATATTCATCAAGGATATCCTTGATTTCGTGTGGTGTCGGTAATGAACTACCACTGACAGAAGTTTGTTGTTCCTGAACTTCTTCACGAATGATGTCATTGCAGAGTTCTACACATTCATCACACACAAAGACAGAAGGACCTGCGATCAGCTTGCGAACTTCATGCTGACTCTTGCCACAGAATGAGCAATACAGGAGCTTGCCGTTATCACCGCCGCCTGTGGAATTCTTGTCGTCGCTCATAATATGTCCTCTTACCTTTACCTGTATTGTGATGCTTTAAACCTGTTTTCGCATACCTATACCATGCGTAGTTTTAACAGGTTTTTCAAGTCTATATTTGGCAAAAAAGTCCCTGAATTCTTTGTTATTTCTGGCTATTTTTTAGCCTTCACGGGCTTCCATTACCTTGTCAATCAAGCCATATTCGACTGAATCATGTGCACTCATGAAAAAGTCCCTGTCAGTATCGGTCTGGATTCGCTCCAGCGGCTGCCCTGTATGTTTGGCGAGAACTTTGTTTAATCGTTCCCTGATTTCCAGTATTTCTTTGGCATGGATCTCAATATCCGTTGCCTGGCCCTGGAAACCGCCCAGTGGCTGGTGAATCATGGTGCGCGAGTGAGGCAGCGCATAACGCTTGCCCTTGGCGCCACCAGCCAGTAATACCGCGCCCATACTGGCAGCCTGACCAATACACATGGTTGCCACATCCGGTTTGATGAACTGCATGGTGTCATAAATGGACATCCCCGCAGTAACCGAGCCACCCGGGGAATTGATATACAAATGTACGTCTTTATCCGGGTTTTCTGATTCCAGGAACAGTAACTGGGCAACCACCAGGTTAGCCATGTGATCTTCAACCTGGCCAACCAGGAAAATTACCCGCTCCTTGAGCAAACGAGAATAAATATCATAAGCACGTTCACCACGAGAGCTCTGTTCCACCACCATGGGCACCAGCTGGGCCATGGGATCTATCAAACCATTATTAGTTGTTTTATCGGTCACGAAAATCCTTCCTTTAGCGTTATTCGGCTGCTTGTGGAGCTACTAAGTCCTTGAAAGCAACTGATTTTTCAGTAATTTTGGCCTGTGACATTACCAGGTCCACAATCATATCCTCAAAGGCCAGTGATTCCACCTCGGATAAACGTCGTTTATCCGCGTAATACCACTTTACCACTTCATCCGGGTGCTCATATGGTTGAGCAATCTCCTCAACCATTGCCTTTACTTTATCATCATCGACCTTGATGTCATGTTCTTTAACCATTTCCGACATAATCAGGCCCAGTGTCACCCTGCGCTCCGCCTGTTCCTTGAACATATCCGGCGTAATCGGGAACTGGTTTGCCGCACCTTGCGCTGCAAATTGTTGCTGCATTTGTTGTGCCAACGCCTGCGCCTCGTTATCAATCAGTGCTGCCGGTACTTCAAGCTTGTTCACTTCGATCAGCGAGTTCATCACTGCTTCTTTATTCTTGGCCTTGATGCGCTGTTTCATTTCACGTTCCATGTTGTCACGTATTTCCTGGCGCATTTTCTCCATATCACCGTCATCAACACCCAGTTTCTTGGCAAATTCGTCATCCACTTCCGGTAACACTGGCGCTTCAACGGTATTCACATGAATGGCAAACTGCGCTGCTTTACCAGCCAGCTGTTCTGCCTGGTAGTTTTCCGGGAACGTCACATCAACAGTAATGTCATCTCCGGCCTTGGCACCGACAATACCGTCCTCAAAACCGGGGATCATCTTACCCTGTCCCAGTACCAGGCTATGACCTGTCGCCTTACCACCTTCGAATTCTTTGCCATCAACAGAGCCGGTGAAGTCGATATTGACCTGGTCACCATCTTCACAGGCGCGATCTGCTGTTTCAAATGTGACATTTTGCTTACGAATTGTGTCGATCATGTCATCAATATCGCCATCGGTGATTTCACACGTCGTGGCTTCAATGCTTGTCTTGTCCAGGGTGGCCAGTTTTATTTCCGGGTAAACCTCGAAAGTTGCCGTGAACTCAAGTCCATTTCCAGGGTTTGAATCCTTGGTATCAATGGCAGGTAAACCGGCGGGCTGCAGGTTTTCTTGCTGGACTGCTTCGTAGAAGCTGGACTGAACGACTTCACCCAGTACTTCATGGCGTACCTGGGCGCCATAATGCTGTTTGACGACCTTGAGAGGCACCTTGCCTTTTCGAAAACCGTTCAATTTTACCGTGCGGGTCATATCCTTCAGACGCTTGTCTACCGCATCCGCAATACGGTCTTCTTCAATTGTCACCGTCATACGGCGTTCCAGGCCATTACCTGACTCTACAGAAACTTGCATGGGTCAAACCTCAAAAATGATATTAAAATCAATTAGTTAATAAATTTCAGAAAATGGTGCCGCCCCCGAGACTCGAACTCGGACACCGTGAGGCACTAGAACCTAAATCTAGCGTGTCTACCAATTCCACCAGAGCGGCAATTCACATTAAATCGTTGCCGCCTATTATATCAGGGACTGATGATATAGGGGAAACGAGAAGGGGTCTGGTGGGGCATGTAGGACTCGAACCTACGACCAAGGGATTAAGAGTCCCCTGCTCTACCAACTGAGCTAATGCCCCGATGGCCCATCAGAAAAGCGAAGCATACCTGAAAGGCGTAACTAATTTCAATGTATTGCGAATTCAAGAAGAAATGACTTTGCCTGACGGGCTTTTGCCTTTAATAACATCACAAATTTCAGCCATGAGTTCATCTTTATGCACACCTGATTTCTGAATGATGCTGATGACACGATCTTCCAGGTAGCGTTTTTCATCTGCTGAAATATCTGCCGCGGTTAGAATAATGACCGGGATGTTTTTGTACTCCTCTTTTGCCTTTATGTTGTTAATGAATTCGAAACCATCCATCACTGGTAACATCAGATCCAGGATAATCAAATCGGGTATTTCTTCTTCCACTTTGCACAGTGCAACCTGTCCGTTTTCAGCCTCAACAACCTGCCAGGCTTCTTTTTCCAGCATACGTTTCACCAGTTCCCTGACGGATGCCTCATCTTCTACTACCAGAATCTTTGCCGGTTCGCGGGGTTTGCGAATAATTTTCTTGATCGTATCGGCTAATAAATCCCAGTCTACTGGCTTGGTAAGATACTCAGCAGCACCAAGTGTAAAACCAATATTTTTATCACTGATTATACTCAGGATAATTACTGCAATATCACTTAACTCGTTATCTGCCTTAATTTCTTTTAAAACACTCCAGCCATCCATACCTGGCATCATGACATCAAGCGTGATGATATCCGGATGACATTCTCTTGCCATTGCCAGGCCCTGTTGACCGTCAACCGCTTCGATAACTTCAAAGCCTTCTTTTTCCAGTTGTCGTCTCAGTAAATTTCGCATCGCAGGATCATCATCGACCACCAGGATTTTCGTCAGGTGTTGACGACGCTCGGTTTCTTTTTCCTGTCTGCTGTTCTGTTCCGCAAAACGAAGGGTTCTGGCAAGATTACTCTCGGGCTCAGCTGGTTCACTAATCACTTTTGTCGAAACTGGTAGCTTAACAATAAACTCTGTACCCACATTCACTTCGCTTTTAACTTCAATATTGCCACCTAGCAATTCGCAAAATTGTTTGCATATTGTCAACCCCAGACCAGTACCGCCATATTTTCGTGTTGTAGTAACATCTGCCTGAATAAATGGCGAAAAAAGTTTTGATATTTGCTCACGCGTCATACCAATGCCAGTATCTTTTATTGAAAAGGTATACCATTCGTTTTCAGCATCATGAGATTTATGAACTGATAAACTTATTTTTCCATTCTCTGTAAACTTGCTGGCATTACTGATGAGATTAAACAATATCTGTTTTACCTTGGTAAGATCAGAATTTATTTCATCAACATCTTCACCAATTTCTATTTCAAGGTTATTATTATTGTTTTCTATTACAGGTCGAATTGTACTGGTGACTTCATCTGTCAGTGCCTTTATTGAGAAGTCTTCACAGTAAACTTCCATTTTGCCTGCTTCAATCTTGGAAAGATCCAGCACAGTGTTAATTAACGTTAATAAGTGCTGGCCTGCATGATTAATTTTATCGAGATCTGGCACAAGCTCCGTCATACCATCTTCTACCGCCTCTTCCATAAGCATTTCACTGTAGCCAATGATGGCATTCAGCGGTGTACGTAACTCATGACTCATATTGGCAAGGAACTGGCTCTTCGCCTTGTTGGCTTCATCAGCATGTTCACGAGCAGCTTCAAGCTCGTTATTTTGTTCTTCAAGTTTACCCAGCGCACGTCTTAATTGTTTCGTAGCTTCATAGACTTTTTCCTGTAAATAATCCTGGGCAACATTCAGGGACTCGGCCATTGCATTTATGCCTGATTGCAATGTTGATAATTCCCCTCCCGAGGTGACACTAACCCTGGTTTCCAGTTGACCACTCCCCAGTTTTTCCACTGCCTCGGTTAAATCAAGTATCGGTTCACTTACACTTTTACCGATAAGTTTTGCCAGTTGCCAGGTTAACGCAAGAAGTATAATTGTAATAACAAGCCCTTGGCGTATCGCTTCCTGTTGCTTGTCAGCAGTTGCCTGTTTGCTGAGTTCAAGTACTACCCAACCGATTATTTCTTCGGTAACAACCATTTCCATATTTTCATCAACCAGGTCCATTTCATAATCACCTGATGAAAACTCGGTTCTATAAATCGGGGCCTGGAAAGCCTCTACCTCCATAGGGCTGTGCTCGTTCAAGATGACATTTTGCTTCCCATGATTGTTATAGGAGGTAAGAGTAACCGTTTGTTTTCCTGCCTTGCTTATGGATATACCAGACAAATCATAGATGGCTACTCCTGATACATCAGGTTGTTGCATTGCAGATAGTGCAAGGTGATTCAAAACCTGGTTATATCCGGAATACACACCAAATTCGGCAGCCGGTGATATCTGTTTAACCAGTGACTTGCCGCGTTCATCCAGTGAATGTTCGAGGTTACTATACTGGTTGTAGATGAAGAATCCGCCTAGAAAGATAGAGATCAATATAGCTGGAACCATACTGATAAAGAAAACTTTTCTTCTGATTCCCCAGTCTTTCATTTGATGCCCTCCATTTTATAGAGAACACGCTTGATTTCCTCCTTGTCAATGTCATCAAGGCCTAATGAGTGTGCAACACGATTATTTACTTCTATTGAAAAAATTTCCGGGTATTGCTCCGGCCTGGGGAAAACATACTTATTGCGCACTACTTTTATTAAAAATTCACCAACCTGTGTACCCAGATCATCAGGCGTAGAATAAAGTGCCGACAGTGCACCTGCCTTTACATATGAATTAAGATAACTGATAACCGGAACTTTCTGATGATAGGCTGATAACAGTATTCCATGTGCGGTGGAACGATTTAATACAACGGGATCCGCTAAAGTTAACAAAACATCACTATCTTCAAGTACTTTTCCCAATGTTTTTATAACTTCATCCGTGTTTTTCACTTTTTCATGAATAACTTTTATTCCATTGCCTCTGCTGAATCGTTTTATTTCATGATTAACCTGGTTATTTGATTCTGCAGTTAACAGGCCAATCCTTTTCCAGCCTGGGTCTATTTGTTTAATAAAGTTGATATATCTTTTTAACGGGTGATCGATAAAGACCGCTGCCATTCTTTTTCTTATTGCAGGCGTCGCGTTACCCCGGATTTCATGATAAACAGTACTGGGGATCAGAGTAGACAGGATGGGAAGTTCAGTACTGGTTTCTATAACCCCCCGGGTGGCCATCGTCCCAACTGCTACTACTAACCTGTGGCCATTGGGTTTTTCAACGTATTTATCAAGCAGTATTGTTTCGGAAGAAATAGTATTCGTTTGATATTGATTCAACGACCGCTGAACACTTTCCACGAATTGCCGGTATGGGCGAGCATCTTTACTTAACACGAAAACGATATCAGCCGCATGGGTACCAAAGGCAATCAGGTTTGCGCATACAACGATAATAATTCGATTGACAAAAAATTTTGTAGCTCTAATATCCATGAGCACTATAGCTATGCAGCACCTGACTTTAAATTATTATTAATAGTGACTACGGCTTTAATACTTGAAGGAAATTTCACCCGTTACCCCATGTTTACATGGAAGCCGCAAAGCATCTCACTCAAGTACTAGTTAATTTAATTGTCGGGTAAAGACCCGAATTTCTTTAGTAAAACTATGAATTTATCCCAATAAACCTACATTTATCAGGTTTATTTTACTTCGATAATCCACAGGTTATGGGGGGAGAAGAAAATGGGGTGGCTAATGGGACTCGAACCCACGACGACTGGAATCACAATCCAGGGCTCTACCAACTGAGCTATAGCCACCATAAACTGGTAAATGGCGCGCCCGGCAGGATTCGAACCTGCGACCCACGGCTTAGAAGGCCGTTGCTCTATCCAACTGAGCTACGGGCGCATGGGTTTCATCCTACCACACACTAAAACATGGCTAAGGTAACAAGACCCTTCTCATCACCTCATATCCAGGCCCTTATCCCTTGGTCCTGTTAAATCTGGTCGGGGTGGACGGATTCGAACCGCCGACCCACTGCTCCCAAAGCAGTTGCGCTACCAGGCTGCGCTACACCCCGAAATTGCAAAAGCATAGTCATACATAACAGTATCACTACCGCAATGAGGGCGGGATAATACGCGTCAGCTGGCCTCCCGTCAATGTTCTGGCCGCATTAATATCCACACTTGGCTACCGTGAACTTACATGCGATCATTACCGCTTTCAACATAACAAGAATTCATCATTTATGAGTGCAAAAATCATCGATGGCAAAGCTATCGCCGCCCAGCTAAGAAATGACATCAAGAAGCGTGTTGATGAACGTTTAGCCAAAGGCTTAAGGGCGCCAGGCCTTGCGGTTGTCCTGGTTGGACTGGATCCAGCATCCCAGGTATATGTCCGGAGTAAACGCAGAGGCTGTGAAGAATCCGGTATTCGATCATTTGCTTACGACCTGCCTGAATCCACCAGCCAAAAAGAACTGATGGCTTTGATTGACAAACTCAATGCCGATGACAACGTTGATGGCATTCTGGTACAGCTCCCCTTACCGGCACATCTTAATGCAGAGGCCATCATTGAAAATATCAATCCCGACAAGGACGTGGATGGTTTCCATCCTTATAACATTGGCCGATTGGCACAGCGTATGCCGGTACTGCGACCCTGCACCCCTCGCGGTATCATGACCCTGCTAGAATCTACCGGCGTGACCATCAAAGGGCTGGATGCAGTGGTTGTAGGCGCATCAAATATTGTCGGTCGCCCCATGTCACTGGAACTATTACTAGCTGGTTGCACCGTGACTGTTTGCCACCGGTTTACCCGGGATCTTGAGTCTCATGTACGCCGCGCCGAGCTGCTCGTTGTCGCGGTTGGTAAACTCGGCATTGTCAAAAGTGAATGGATAAAAGAAGGTACGATTGTGATTGATGTGGGGATGAACCGTACCGAAGATGGCCGGTTGGTTGGCGATGTTGAGTATGATACAGCTGCAAAACGTGCTGGCTGGATTACCCCAGTGCCAGGAGGTGTCGGCCCAATGACTGTTGCGACGTTATTACAAAACACTGCTGATGCGGCAGATGAACTCCATAAATAACGTTATTGTGGCTTAATATATTTCCCCAGTTCCTGCTGTAGATTACCAAAACAATTTTGATAATCATCACTCACCATGATTCCCTGCCTGGTGTGTACGTCTGCAAGCGCTTCGGCAATTTCATCTTCGTCTAACAGTAAATTAACTTCCTTGCCTTTATAACTTCCCGTGCACCGTTCAACGATCCGGTAACCGGATGCATCAAAACTACGAAAAGCATGTAAACCATTATTATAACGATGAAAGCTGATTAAAGTTTGGGTTGGTGCATTGCGATATTGGGGCAAAAAAGCAGCGGTATAGTCACGTACAACCTTCCCTTCTTTGTTATGAATAAATACTTCTATTGAATGCAAATGTTCCTGTTTTTCCCGTTCCCACATTACCGTTGCAATGTGGTTACCCCCCAGGAAATATTCTTTCTGTATATAGAAATCCGGCAAATGTGCATAGCCACCGATGGTCTCCTGCACCTTCACATCCTTGTTACTGATACGTTGCTGGTGAAAACGGAGAACATCCTGCGCAAACTGGTTCCAGGTGCGAACATGTACATTATCTTCCTGCATTTCTTGCGCCGTTGCAGCAGCATTCACAGCTAACATGCAAAGACAAATTGATAAAAACCGCATTCCTGACTCCTTATTTTATGTACTTATTATCTTTAGATACTATAAAACAGACACGAAACAAGGACATCAGTTCCGCAAAAAATATCATGCCCTGCGCCAGGTTACTCCCTGCGCTCCATCCTCCAGGATAATCCCCTTCTCTTTCAGTTCATCACGAATACGATCGCTTTCTGCCCAGTCTTTATTGGCACGCGCTTCGTTTCGTTGTGCGATCATTTCTTCTATGGCCTTATCATCCAGCTTACTTTCACCACTACCCGCTTTGAGGAAAGCCTCTGAAGGCTGTTGTAAAAGACCAAGAATACCACCCAGGTGTTTTAATAGTGCCGCCTGTTGTTGTGCTGCCATAAAATCAGTATCTCGCAATTTATTAATTTCTTTTGCGATTTCGAATAAAACCGCGAGCGCTTCTGAAGTGTTAAAGTCATCATCCATCGCCGTATAAAAACGCTGACTTTGTACGAAATCCTGCCCAGCTTTTGCCTCAACACCATCCATACCTCGCAATGCGGTATAAAGCGTAGTTAAAGCTGCCTTGGCATTTTCCAGGTGCTTGTCAGAATAATTTAACGGGCTGCGGTAATGGCTGGTTAAAATAAAGTAGCGTAGTACTTCAGGTGCATATTTTTCCAGTACATCACGTATGGTAAAAAAGTTACCCAGTGACTTGGACATTTTTTCTTCATCCACGCGTACGAAACCATTATGCATCCACACGTTTACAAATTGTTCGCCGGTTGCCGCCTCGGACTGGGCAATTTCATTTTCATGATGGGGGAACTGTAAATCCAGACCACCTCCATGAATATCGAAATGATGCCCCAGGCAGTGGGTCGACATGGCTGAACATTCGATGTGCCAGCCCGGCCGTCCTTTACCCCAGGGCGAATCCCAGCTGGGTTCTTCCGGCTTGGCTGCTTTCCATAAAACAAAATCCAGGGGGTCATCCTTGGCTTCATCCACCGCGATACGTTCACCGGCACGCAGGTCTTCCGGTTTTTTTCCGGATAACTTTCCATAACCTTCAAACTTGCTGACATCGTAATAAACATCGCCATTGTCAGCTGCGTAGGCAAAACCTTTTTCTAGCAAAGTGGCGATCATTTCAATAATTTGCTCCATATGCAGCGTTGCGCGCGGTTCCTGGTTTGGCCGTATAACACCAAGAGCATCAGAATCTGTATGCATTTCATTGATAAAACGCGCTGTCAGATCATTGAAACCTTCCTGGTTTTCATTAGCACGAGCAATAATCTTGTCGTCAATATCGGTAATATTTCGAATATAAGTGACGTTATCTTTTCCATAAATTTCACACAGGTATCGATAAACCACATCAAACACCACCAGGACACGCGCATGGCCAATATGGCACATATCGTAGACGGTCATACCGCAGACATACATACGCACGTTATTATTATCGATTGGTGTAAACGGTGCCTTTTGGTTTGTCAGGTTATTGTGGATCTGTAACATTGCTTCGAAACTGCCTATGGTTAATCAATAGCGCGTAGATTAACGGAAATATGTCTGCCACTCAAAGGTGAACAAGGTCCCAGTAGCCGGATAAATGCCCTATCCAGCCTTTTATCAGGCCAGTAAACCCGATATCATGCGCGCAGGTATATTATGTTGGGAATAACAATTATGAAACAGCTCATTTCTCTTTTTGCGATTGCCTCTTTGTTATCATTCAATCTGGCTGTTGCTGAACCGGTCAAGGTAAAAATGGAAACCAGCCAGGGTGATATTGTACTGGAGCTCTATCCTGAAAAAGCACCGAAAACCGTCGCCAACTTCCTGAAATATGTTGAAGATGGTTTCTACAACGGTACGATTTTCCATCGTGTCATTGATGGTTTCATGATTCAGGGCGGAGGCTTCGATCAGAAATACATGCGCAAGGAAACCCGGCCTCCTGTTATCAACGAAGCGACAAATGGCCTGAAAAACGACCTGGGTACGATTGCCATGGCGCGTACTATGGATCCGCATTCCGCCACTGCCCAGTTCTTTATTAATGTGAAAAACAACGACTTCCTTAACCATACCAGTAAAACACCACGCGGCTGGGGTTATACTGTTTTTGGTAAAGTTGTTAAAGGTATGGATAGTGTTGATAAAATTCGCAAAACCCCTACTGGTCGCGGCGGACCTTTCCCGACAGACGTGCCTCAAAAAATGATAACCATTAACTCGATGAGCGTTATTGGCAAGCCCGTACCCACAGACACCAAGCAATAAGGTTCCTGATATGATTAAAATGAATACAAACAAGGGCACGATCGTGCTTGAGCTGGATGCTGAAAAAGCACCTGTTACTGTAGAAAACTTTGTTTCCTATGCAAAAAGTGGTTTTTACGATGGGACTATCTTCCATCGCGTAATTGATAATTTCATGATCCAGGGCGGTGGTATGGAGCCCGGCATGGTTGAAAAACAAACCAATGCGCCGATCAAGAACGAAGCTGACAACGGCCTGAAAAATGAGCGTGGCACCATTGCCATGGCTCGCACACCTGATCCTGATTCAGCATCTTCCCAGTTTTTCATTAACGTGAAAGACAATGACTTTCTTAACTACAGTGCACCGACAGCTAATGGTTGGGGCTATTGTGTATTTGGCAAAGTCGTTGAAGGCATGGATGTGATTGATGAAATCAAGGGCGTCGCAACCGGCTCACACGGTTACCACCAGGATGTGCCAACTGAAGACGTGATTATTGAAAGTGTTGAAGTGGTGGAGGACTAGTCCTCCACTTCTTTTTCTTTATGGCCATTCACTTTATATCTGATTTACATCTGAGTGCTGAACAGCCTGCACTGACAACATTATTTACCCATTACCTGCAACACCAGGCGACAGAAGCCGATGCGCTTTTTGTTCTTGGTGACATGTTTGAAGTCTGGCTTGGTGACGACATGATTCTTCCCGAGTACCAGCCTGCTATTGATGCTATCAATGAATTAACAGCCAGGGGTATTCCTGTTTATGTTATGTACGGTAACCGTGATTTCCTGATGCGTGAACAGTTTGAGCAGTTAACGGGGGCACAACTCATTAACGATCCAACCGTAATTGATCTTTATGGTATTGCTACCCTGATAATGCATGGGGATACCCTTTGTATCGATGATATCGAATACCAGGAATTTCGCAAAATAGTGCGTAACCCTGAGTGGCAAAACGAATTCCTGTCAAAAACCACTAGTGAACGTCTCGCTATAGCCAGGGAATACCGTGAAAAAAGTAAAGCAGCGACTAAAAATAAGAATGATGACATTATGGATGTCAACCAACAGGAAGTTGAGCAGGTAATGCGAAAATACCAGGTAACAAGGTTAATTCATGGCCATACCCACAGACCTGGCACCCATCATTTCAGACTGGATAACAATGATGTGTGCAGAATAGTACTGGCTGACTGGAACAAGTCAGGCAGTTACCTGGTTTGCGATGAACAACAATGCCGGGATGCAACCATCACACTCTGAGCATTATTCACTTCTTGGTACTTTACCTTCACGAAAATCCTGGAGTGAAAACAGCCGATAATCTTCAGGCAATTTAAAAAGATTTTTATCAGCTTTATAGTTGTCATCAAAATCCATCAATGCTCGCCCAGTACCATTTGGTGTCCACTCCTGGATAGGAAACCCGTATTCAAGGTGACGCGCAGCTGCAAAGGTACTCATGCTCATGTCACAGGCATTATGCATATCAGCTGGAATGGTATGGAAAGTCATTTTACTATCACTTTGCAGAATCTTATGAAACGCCTTCATGGCTTCTACCACGTCGGGCATTAGACCTTTTACCGCAACTACTTCATAACAAAGTTCATCATTTGTTATGAATTGATAATGTAGAGGTGCTTTTCCCTGTATTTTGGGAGCATCTTTTAACAAGCCCAGGTTTTTTACTGACTGATTTAATTCAAACGGTGGTTCAACTTCTTTGTTCTTTTCTGCAAATGACATTACCGTTTTTTCACTACTGTTGGTGCTATAAATTATGTTCTTCTTGCGATCGAATAACACAAAATCAAGCGAACCCTCTCCATCATCAAAGCGCATAAAATCTTTGGTAACAATTAAACGGGTTTGATAAGGATCAACACCAGGTTCCTGTTCGGCAAATATAATTCTGACTTCCTGTGGTTTTGACTCACAACCTGCCAGCAAAGCTATTGAAACTATTGTAAGAAGTAGTTTTACAAACTGCATTAAATGTAACCCCTGTCTGTTAACCTGTACCTTCAAGGTAATCCAGTTCAGCTTCTGAAAAACCTGCCTTAAGGCGTGAGCTTCTGTTTAACGGTCCTTTTATTTGGCCCTGCATATATTCTTCCAGTAAGCGGCGGAAAGTTTCCTCCACTGGTAATCCCCGTTGTTCACACAGGTAACTGAACCAGCGCGAACCAGTTTCAACATGACCAACCTCATCACGATGAATAATATCAAGAATTGCCACGGCGTGCTGATCACCAGCCTGTTTTAATTTCTCAACGATACCCGGAGTAACATCCAGTCCCCGTGCTTCCAACACACGAGGCACCAGTGCCATACGAATCATTGGGTCATGCGCAGTTTTGACCGCGGCTTCCCACAGGCCATTGTGGCCTGGAAAATCCCCGTATTCATAACCAAGCGAACGTAAATGATCACGTAATAAACCGAAATGATATGCTTCTTCACCGGCGACTTTCATCCAGTCGTTATAGAAGCCTGCAGGCATATCCTGAAAACGATATACCGCATCCCAGGCAAGATTAACAGCATTAAACTCGATGTGACAAAGTGAATGAATGAGGGCGGCATGCCCTTCCTGACTGTGTAGACTTCGTCGTGGCAACTCTCGAGGTGAAACCAGGACCGGTTTTTCTGGACGTCCTGGCTGCTCGATATCACGAACCTGGATCTGTTCAGTGGTAAAACCCTGCGCGTGCCACGAATTTACCGTACGCCCGGTTAATTCAACTTTCTTGTCCGGATCATTTTCCATTAGGCAGGCATACGCCTGGGTAAAAATACTTGGTAAATCTTGCATCACGCTATAATAACAAAGAATTCAGGCAGTTATCCGGTTTTGACTGCAATCACCAGATCCATCACGTTCGTGCCGGTTGGCCCGGTGGAGATTAAATCCCCGGAAGCTTCCAGAAATGAACCAGAATCCGCATTAGACAAACATCTTTCTGGATCCAGCCCTGCTAGCTCACCTCTTGATAACGTGCCACCATCAACAATCGCACCGGCATCCTCGGTTGGCCCATCAGTGCCGTCCGTGCCTGCAGCCAGCAAGGTAATGTGGGGATTATTCTTCAACTCGATGGCCGCTGATAGTGCGAGATGTTGATTACGCCCTCCACGACCGGGCCTGTCAGGCAGGGTGACAGTGGTTTCCCCTCCCCAGATATGTATACCAGGCCTGGCATCTTTTACCAGATAACTGGCCAGTTGCCTGCCCCTGTCAGTTGCATCGCCTTCAAGGAATTCATCATGGATATATACTGTGCTTTCATCTGCCTGTTCAACAGCCTGTTTAATCGATTCGATTGCCAACCTGTTGCTGGCAATGACTGCATGAGAAACAGTATAGTTATCCGCGAGATTTGAGGTACGGTCTGACCCAGGTATCAACTCAGCCAGCCATTCAGGTATATCAATCTCTGTATAATGCCCGTGATACGGGAACAACAGGCCTGAACCAATAATGTGTGGGTGATCACCTGGCACATCAGATATCAGTAATGCATAGACTTCCCTGTTTTGCAGGTGATGCAATAACTTGCCGCCTTTTATCTGCGAAAGAGATTTACGTATCTGGTTAACCTGATCAATAGCCAGGCCGCTTGCCATTAACCAGGTATTCACTTGCTGCAAAACATCGTGACTATGTTTGTGCGATAACACTTCAACCAGAGATGAGGTACCACCCGATAATAAAAATAAGACCGGGTAGTGCTGATGCTCCTCATCCTGGATAAAGTCCAGTAATGCCTGCCCGGCAACCAGGCTCTGTTGATCGGGTATAGGGTGAGCTGACTCAATGATCTGCCACCTGTCTGATAGCTCTTCAGGTTTGGCATGATGGTACTTGGTAATCAGGAGTCCTTTCACCAGGTTTTCGCCAAGCGCCGATTCACAACCTGATGCCATGGCCTGTGCCGCTTTACCTATTGCTACGACAATGCAGTCAGACTGAATACTGGTTCCTGATTGTAAATAGTCGTGAACCGCATGCTGACCGTGAACGGCATCAAGTGCGATGTGGAATAGTTCCAGAAGTTGTTGACGCATACCCGTAGTTCAAAATGGCCAAAAAGCAAGAAAAAACAAAATTCCCGTATAAAATTCAGTATTAAAAATAACACAAATTATTTGACGTGTATTCATGACAATGTTTATAACTATTTTATTGTTAAACGATACAGAAAAATCCGCATGTGTTTTTCAGGGAAATGAAAATGTCGTCACGATTTGCTTGACTATACCAACCAGGAGGAAAATCCCATGACGTTACCCAAGCCTGTTTATGAATCAATTCCTGCCCTGTATGTAATCACGGGCATCATTGCCATATCTGCTGTCGACTCATTTATATCATTCATCTCAGGTATTTTAATGGGTGGTTCCGGTATCGCCATTATGTGTCTACGTCGTAACTACCGAGTAAAAAAAGAACTGGAACAAATCAACGTGTAACCTGGTCATTTATTCTCACCACCAATATTTATATGATATCCCTCTATTTTCATAGAGGGATTTTTTATGACAAACCCAGTACGGCCGGTCGTTAGTGTTGGCGCTGTTGTTTTTAAAAACAATGCAGTTCTGCTCGTAAAACGCAAAAATCCACCCTGCCAGGATGAATGGGCTATTCCCGGGGGCAAGGTACAAACCGGAGAAACATTGCAACAGGCTGCAGAACGTGAAATTCTTGAGGAAACAGGAATAACCATACTGGCCAAAGATAGTATTTATACCTTTGACCTTATTGAAAGCGATGAAAATAACAACATCCTGTTTCATTATGTAATCATTGATCTTGAGGCAGATTACCTTTCTGGCAATATCCAGGCAAGCGATGATGCCCTTGAGTCCTGCTGGGCAAGTAATGATGATGCCCGAAATATGAACATAAATAACTCCACCAGGGAATTACTTAAAAAGAAATACAATTTCAGTTTCTAACTCAAATCCAGAAATTCAAGGATTTCACTCTTTTTCTTCATGGCATCCTGGTATCCCAGCTCAATCAGGCGCCGGCAATACCCTCTTTCAAACAGTAAATAGCTAATCAAGTTTGATTCTTTACCCCTTATGCCACCAATACCTCCAAGTAAGAAGCGTATTGTCCATGGCAGCTCATCCACGTAATCTGCGGCCAGTTCACCCATATCCTGGCTGGGATAAATAACCAGTACATCAATATGCCTTAACTGAAGTTCATATTTTCTACGGTACTTTTCAGGGATCACACTTATAGTTTTATTAATTCTTGTTAGCCGCTCAATATCTGCAACAAGGCTATCGAGAAAAATACTATCAAGGGCATAACCTGCCATTTCACCAATTGTCGGTTCTCCTTCTTCTTTTACCCTATCAGTATCTTTGTCCCATTCCATACGATTACCAATAACCAGCACTTTATCTGCTCCAAGGTGCAATGCAGGGCTTATGGGGGCTATCTGACGCATGGAACCATCACCAAAATGCTCGCGGTTTATTTTCTGTGGTGCAAATACGAAGGGGATTGCCGATGAGGCCATGAGGTGGTCAACAGTAATCTCAGATCTGATACCGATGCGCTGGAAGCGTGTCCATGGTTGTTTATCATTATTCGCGTGAAAGAAAGATACAGATTGATTTGAGGTAAATCCTGAAGCGGTAATACATAACGCTTCAAGGTGGCCCTGATCAACAGAATACCGGATATCTTCAGTATGTATATATTTTTCAAGTAATCTTCTAAGAGGGCCCCTGTCTAGGAGATACAGATATTTTTCTTTACGACCTCTTCCAGCAAAAACGATACTTAAAAACCACTGCCATGCAGTAAACAGGATAGAAAGCAAATCTACTTTAAAAACATGATGCGCATGGAAACCGCGCCATACAGATAAGACACGTTGTACTGATTTACGGAAACTATAGGCATGCGTTGCTAATGATGCCGCATTTATAGCACCGGCTGATGTGCCACAGATTATATGGAACGGGTTGCTGCTATCCTTGGGTAAAATTTCAGCGATCGCCTTCAATACACCTACATGGTAAGCTGCGCGCGCACCTCCTCCTGACATTATTAACCCGATCTTTTTAGTATTATTTTTCCTCATTTTATACAGAACATCATAATTTAGATAAATTATAGTTGATATAAACCAATTTTTTACAAATCACTTTAGGTTACTTGTTCATCTTCTATATTTATAGTTAATACATAAAGAGATATCGTCATTCTCATTATAGGATACTATGCACAACATAGTTATCGGACTTCTTGTCTGAAATGATATGAATACAACTACAATATTGAGTTTATCGCCAAATATTGTGATGACAGAATTGCATAATATGTGCATGCCATACGGCATTAATGATTAAAAGCGATGCCTGGACTCCCGTCTATAGGGATTCTATAACAACCATCTCACGATATATTTAAAACTGGATTTTCAGCAACATGACCTGGATAATCAATCAAAGCTGGCGCATGAACTGGTTCATTACGTGCAATGGAAAAATGGACGTCACTTAAATACATGCCCGGGACATATGGAACTGGTAGCTTATTACCTCATGCAGGACCAATGGCGTATCCAGCATGGCCTGGAGCCAAATCTCGATGAATTCAAAAAAATGGATGCTGCAAGCATCGTGTGAATAAAGTTATTTATCCGCAAGAATTTCACTAATTTTTTTAGCTACTTTTCTAGATATCAGCATTGAAAAATGACTGTGAGGTACCACGAAGTGTTGCCTGATATAAGGTGCAATTGTTTCTTTGCAATTTACCGTGCCATCATTAGGTTTTGTTAATGCCTTGAACGCCAGTAACATTCCGATTCCAACACTTTTTTTACCGGCGATCATGTATATATTGTGTTCACTGTTCCAGGCGGGAGTATCTCCCAATAATCCATGCTCAGTGGATTTTCCCAGTATCCACCTTAGCCTGGAGTGTTGGTATATGTGTTTTGCAACTGCGCTGCCACTTATTGGCGTAGCTAACATAATTATTTTTCCTGGCTTTACCTGTGGGTGACGATCAAATAAATGCAGCACAATAATTCCACCAAGACTATGTGATACAAGATGAATTATAGGCTGCTTAATTTTTTCCAGGAAATAATTTAACGAATCTGCATTTTTTTCTGGCGTCTTACGAAGGCTTTTATATTTAAAGTGATAGATTTGATAACCCTGTTTTTTTAAATGATGCGACAGGTAGGCAAGTTCATAGCCTTTCATCCAGATACCATGAATAAAAACGACTGCTTCATCCTGCTTCACTTAAAATCCTCGAGACTTGATGTTTATTATTCACACCCTACTCTAATATTCATTGGGTTTTCTTTTTCCTGCTGGCAATACCAATTACGCATATTTGCATATACCTTATCCATATCTATCTGATAAAAACCAAGTCCACCTTTCCTGATTCTAAAAGAATATTTATCTCCGATTTTAATACTTTTCCAGTATTTATCTGGTGCCATCCTGATTTCCGGAAGACTTGGATCATTACTTCTGAATACACCATCAGATTTCATTTGATATTCATAACTTCTCAGGCCGTAAGAATCCGTTAACTGGTTAATTCTTAACAAACCAGGATAGAGCGCAATTCCAGCGAACACACCAAAAATCACGCTCACACCAATTGTGTTACTTAGCGGTATCTTGTTATCTGACATTTTTAAAAATGCAAATACACTCCCGGCAACACCGCCAATAACAAACCACCACAAAGAAGGGGTAACAAGGTAAGTTTCCATGTTCAACAAGGCATCAATTAATGAATAACTGCCCATTGCTAACATAAATATTAATATGGTTTTTATTTTAGGACTTGATAATAAATCAAAGTTCATATCTGACTTTGATATTTCCAGGTTAATATCAGTATACTTCTTGATATAGCGTACTAGCGGCCTGTCCAGTATTGCCGCAGGATTCATATAAAGCTCATTGGCTTCCCATATTTCGCTAAACAGAATCGGCCTGGAATTATCATTAGTTTTCATTTCCCGCCACTGGTTTACAATCAGACATCGTTTTTTGCCTGTGATGTCTGTCAGGCATAACCTGCTTTGCATGCCGGCTCTTTCCATAGAAATCGCTGTGGCATTTTCCCATTTCATAGTCCAGGCAGGAAAAAACAGGTTTGTAATAAATATCCCTGCGGGATGGTAGCTTATGCTTTCTTTTGTTAGTACAACCTGTTCGTTTTTTGCGGATCTCCCAAGATACATTGGATAGAGAATCGTAAATACCAACATCATAATAAAGACGAATTGTATTTTCAGATCATCACTGATCACTTTCAGCAGTCTATCAACATGTGCATCAAAAGAGTCTACATTCAGTAACAAGACACTAAAAAATGAAACACTAACTAACAAAAATGACAGAACTAAAATTAATTGAAACTTTCGTAAAGACTTGCCAGGATATTGGGCAAAAGGACGCTTTAGTATCAGCATTTCCGGCAATTCATTGCCATTCTCCTCAAGCTGTTTGTTTTTCTTGAATCGCTGGTACTTTCGATAAGACACCAGCAAGGCAAGTAAAACACCAATAATAATTGCTACTGGTATAAATGGAAAAAATTCATTCATTTACATCATCCCTGTAAAAAAAGCCGAACATTTGTTCGGCTTTTTTTAATCACCCAGTCCACGGAGAATATCTTTCTTAATATCTTCAATGTTTTCCAACCCTACTGCCACTCTTAACAAACCATCCTTGATGCCTGCCTCAGCACGTTCATCATCTGTAAGCCGGCCATGCGTGGTGGTTGCCGGATGGGTAATCGTAGTCTTGGTATCGCCCAGGTTTGCTGTAATGGAAAGAAACCGGGTGTTATCAATGACTTTCCAGGCTTCCTGTTTTCTACCTTTGACCTCAAACGCAACAATACCGCCAAAACCAGTTTGTTGCTTCTTGGCCAACTCATGTTGAGGGTGACTTGGCAGTCCCGGGTAATACACCCTCTCCACGTTCGGTTGTTCTTCAAGAAATTGTGCAAACTGCAGGGCGTTGTCACTGTGTGCTTTCATTCTGAGTGATAGTGTTTCCAGCCCTTTTAAAAATACCCAGGCGTTAAAAGCACTCAATGTCGGGCCTGCAGTACGAAGAAAACCATAGACATGCTCTCCAACCAGTTCATTGTTACCAACTACTGCACCACCAACACACCGTCCCTGACCATCAATATACTTGGTTGCCGAATGGATGATAATATCTGCACCCTGTTTTAGCGGTTGTTGTAATGCTGGTGTACTGAAACAGTTATCGACAACAAGCAGGCAATCATTGTCATGCGCCAGATCAGCTAACGCCTGAATATCTGCAATTTCTGTTAAAGGATTAGATGGCGTTTCAACGAACAGGAGCCTGGTATTAGGCTTTATTGCCGCTTTCCAAGCCGCCAGGTCAGTTTGTGGAACAAAGGTAATATCAATATCAAACGGCCTGAGATACTTGTTAAACAATACTACCGTACTTCCAAAAATTGCATTTGATGACACGATATGATCACCTGCCTTCAGTAAGCTTAAACAGGTGCTTAAAATTGCAGACATACCTGATGCCGTAGCAACACAACGCTCACCACCTTCCAGTGATGCAAGGCGTTCCTCGAAACTGCGTACAGTTGGATTGGTAAAACGAGAATAAATATTTCCCGGTACTTCGCCCTTAAATCGTGCTTCTGCTTCTGCCGCACTGCCAAATACGTAGCTCGACGTCGGGAATATGGGTTCTGAGTGTTCCAGCTCCGCAGTACGGTGAATACCTGCACGAATTGCCCTGGTCTCGAACTCCAGTTCGTCATCAATATAATTATCATTACTCATAACCGTCTCCTTAAACCTTTTTTACAGGAAACGCGGGCATAAAAAAACCCGCTTAGGCTAAAGCAGGCTTCGCTCGCTTTAGCTGCATTTGTTAAGCGCCCGCAAGCTGAAACTCAAATCGGCGCATGTGGCTAGATTAGGCAATCACGTTTTATTTGTCAACCCGCATTATAGATTTCAACAACTTCGTTATCTTTATCAGTTTCCTTGCGTGCGTCATCATTACGCAGTTCTTCTATACGGGCCAGGTAATCCTCGTTGATATCACCTGTCACATACTCACCATTGAAGACCGAGGTGTCAAATTGCTCGATGTTGGGTACCTTTTTGCGTACCGCTTCAATCAGGTCATCCAGATCCTGATAGAACAAACGATCGGCACCAATGGCTTCCGCAATTTGCTGCTCATCACGATCATGGCCAATCAATTCTTCTGCTGCCGGCATATCAATACCATAAACATTTGGATATCTTACCGGAGGCGCTGCTGAGGCAAAGTAAACCTTGTTGGCACCGGCTTCACGTGCCATCTGGATAATTTGTTTTGATGTCGTACCCCGAACAATAGAATCATCCACCAGTAATACATTTTTGCCTTTGAACTCCAGTTCAATGGCATTGAGTTTCTGTCGTACAGATTTCTTGCGCTGTTTCTGACCTGGCATAATGAAGGTACGACCAATATAACGGTTTTTAATAAAACCTTCACTGTAAGTAACACCCAGCCGGTAAGACAGTGCCAGCGCCGAGGTACGGCTGGTGTCCGGGATAGGCAATACCACATCAATATCATGATCCGGGAATTCTTTGAGAATTTTATCGGCCAGGTATTTACCCATTCTCAAACGTGCTTTATATACTGAAACACCATCCATAATGGAATCGGGACGGGCGAAATAAACATGTTCAAAAATACAGGGGGAAAGTTTTGCATTTTCAGTACATTGCGAATTATGTAGGGCGCCAGCTGAATCAATATAAATAGCTTCTCCCGGCGCAATATCACGTATTAGTTCAAATCCCAGTGCATCAATCGCAACACTTTCTGAAGCCACGATATATTCCATGCCCTGCTCCGTCTGGCGACGACCAAATGCCACCGGGCGAATACCATTCGGATCACGAAATGCTACCATGCCGTTACCATTAATCATGGCAACAGCTGCATAGGCTCCACGACAGCGACGATGAACACCTTTAACAGCATTAAAAATATCACTGGGAGTAATTTTTAACTTGGCACTGTTATCAAGTTCATGAGCAAATACATTTAACAAAACTTCAGAATCTGAATCGGTATTGATATGTCGACGATCTTCAATAAAGAGTTCACGCTTTAAATCTTCTGCATTTGTGAGATTACCATTGTGTGCCAGGGTTATCCCGTAAGGTGAGTTAACATAAAAAGGCTGGGCTTCTGCGGAAGAAAAACAACCAGCTGTTGGATAACGGACATGGCCAATCCCCATGTTTCCTTTGAGCCGTAACATATGTCGGGTATGAAATACATCACGTACCATGCCGTTGGCCTTGCGTAAAAACAGGCGTTCGTTCTCACTGGTAACAATTCCAGCTGCATCCTGGCCACGGTGCTGCAGAACGGTAAGTCCATCATAGAGCATCTGATTGACCTGTGACTTGGCGACTATCCCGATAATCCCGCACATATTTCAGTTACCTCAATTTAATACTATTTTAGTACACAATCGTTATCGGCAAATTAGTAGGATAATTTACCGGCTATTGAAGATGGCAAAAAGTCACTTAACCATACGGCGATTGCCTCAAATCTGAACAGGAAAAATGAATCATCCCACCAGCTTTCTTTTGGCATCGGTGTCAGTCCTGCCAGTAATACCAGCACAATGACCAGTAATGCGCCACGCAGAAATCCGAAAATTACTCCCAGAAACCTATCGGTTCCCGTCAGCCCGGTACGCTGAACCAGTTTGACAGCGAAAAAATTTATCACTCCGGAAACGATCAGGGTCAATACAAACAGGGTCAGGAAAGATACCATCAGGCGTAAAGTCACATCAGTAATGGACGTTTTCACAATTCCCAGTTCAGAGAAACCACCGGCAAAAGTAATGGATATCCAGATTGCAGCTACCCAGCCGGCCAGTGACATGGCTTCTTTAACAAATCCACGGATCAGGCTGATAAATGCCGATAACAGAATAATTGCAAGAATTGCGTAATCAACGCCTATCATGGCAATCCCAGGTACGTCTTAAAAGTGAATTTTATCAAATGCCAGGCTAGCCGCATAGCCATGTTTAAGGGTGTGTCATCACTATCCCTTTGATGTTCATTTTTTGCTCGATTTTCTTTTGCAGATTTTCGGCATTTTCACGGCGAACTTCTGGCCCAACACGCACTCGGTAGCTCGTCTTATCCTGGGTAACAATACGTTCGACAAAGGCACGAAAACCTCTTTTGATTAGCTTATCTTTCAACGCAAGCGCATTCTTACGGTTTTCAAAACTACCAACCTGCACCGCCCAGGCCTTAAGTGGTTTGCTCTCTTTTGTGGCGGTTTTATCCGAAGTGGAACTCTTTTTAACTTTTTCTTTTGTTTCAGCTTGTGGTTTCACCGGCTGGATAACCGGCTTGTCATCTTCCTTACTGTAATTATCAACCGGGCTACGAATTTCGGAAGGTGTCTCTGGCGGGGTAGGTGTATTTTCAAACTCCAGCACTTTTATGTCGGCAATGTTGTCCGGCTTGGTAGGAATCGGGCTGCCAAACAATGGCATGGTTTGCTCACCTCCCCCAGACAGAATCATGGGAATAAAAATAACACCAAGTGACACCAGCACAATAGCGCCAATGATGCGTTGTTTAATACGATTGTCGTCCACCTAACATCCTCTTAAAACCAGGCTAAAGCTTGCGAACCATTATAATCTTTGTGGCATTACTTCCGCCACAGTATAAAACGAGCCAAATACCACGATACAGTCTTCTGGTTGTGCAGTTTTCATGGCCTGTTCAAACGCCATTGTAACAGTCTCAAAGCAATGGCTATTTATGCTGCTGTCCAGCGATTTTAACACCCTGTTTAACTCTTCAGCGGATGCTGTACGTGAAGTGGCTAACGGCGCGATAAACCATTCATTTATATTGTGTTGGATTTCAGCCAGCGCTGTTTCACGATCTTTATCTGCCAGCATGCCCAGTACTGCCAACACTCTACCCCCGCAGGGATAATTATCAAGTTGTCTCGCCAGTTGCTTCAGTGCACCTGTATTATGTGCCACATCGAAAATACAAACCGGTTCTGCTGGCACAATTTGAAAACGACCAGCCAATGCTACTGACATTAATCCGTGGCGTATGGCTTGCTGGCTGATCGGAAGTTGTTGTGATAGCAGTTCAACCACCATTAATGCACCTGCCGCATTTTCCAACTGGTGTTCACCATACAAGGCAGGCAGTGGTAGTGCACTGCGAATTTGCTGCCGTGACTGCCATCGCCAGGTTCCATCATCCTGTTTATTGAAACTGAAATCGTTACCTACCTGGTAGAGTCTTGCCCCGATTTTGCTGGCAAGATCAGCCAGGGTAACAATTTCATATTGACCACTGGATACCACCGGTTTATTGCTGCGCATAATGCCCGCTTTTTCTTTTGCAATACTTGCCAGATCACTCCCTAGCCACTGGGTATGATCCAGGCTAATCGCGGTTATTAATGCGACGTCAGGATCAATGATATTCACTGCGTCCAGGCGCCCACCGAGTCCAACTTCCAGGATAATGACATCGAGTTTATCCTGCAAAAATATATCCAGTGCAGCCAGCGTACCAAATTCAAAATAGGTTAACGAAATATCTGCTCTTGCCTGATTAATACGTTCAAATGCACAACAGATTTGTTCATCGCTTACCGGCTGTCCGTTGATAACAATTCGTTCGTTATAGTTAAACAAGTGAGGTGATGTATATTTACCTACCTTATAACCGGCTTCCCGAAAAATCGCATCAAGCATGGCAACACTGGACCCTTTACCATTGGTACCTGCAACCGTAATGACAACCGGCAATTCAGGTTCAGGATAAAGTTTATGAAAAACTCTGGCTATACGTTCCAGTCCCAGTTCGATTTCACTGGGATGCAATGTTTCCTGCCAGGCTAACCAATCTACAAGGGAATCGAATTGCATTTTCAATCTTGAAAATAAATAAGGGCAGTTTAAAACTGCCCTTATTAATTGCTAATGTATTTGAATTATGCCGCTGGTTTATGTTGCATAATACTCACGATATTGACCAGCCTGTCACGCATTTCACGGCGATCTATAATCATATCAACAGCGCCATGTTCCAGTAAAAACTCACTGCGCTGAAAACCTTCTGGTAAGGTTTCACGTACAGTTTGTTCAATAACCCGGGGCCCGGCAAAACCGATCAATGCATTGGGCTCAGCAACATTGATATCACCCAGCATGGCAAAACTGGCTGATACCCCACCCATGGTTGGATCAGTCATCACCGAAATGTAAGGAATGCCCTGTTTGTTCATCTTGGCTAACGCCGCACTGGTCTTGGCCATTTGCATTAATGAGAATAAAGCTTCCTGCATACGCGCACCGCCACTGGCTGAAAAACAAACCAGGGGGATGTTTTCCTCCAGGCAAATGTTCACCGCCCGGACAAAGCGTTCACCAACAACAGAACCCATGGAACCACCCATGAACTTAAACTCGAATGCAGCAGCAACCATTGACAAGCCTTTGACTGTACCTTTCATGACTACCAGGGCATCATCTTCCCCGGTCGCTTTTTGTGCCTGTGTTAATCGATCTTTGTATTTTTTTAGATCCTTGAATTTCAGGGCATCAACCGGTTTTAATTCACTACCAATTTCAACTCGTCCCTCCGGATCAAGAAAACCATCAAGACGGCGACGAGCACCGATACGCATATGGTGGTCACACTTGGGACAAACATCCTGGTTACGCTCCAGATCAGCGCGGTATAAAACCGCGTTACATGAATCACACTTGGTCCATAAACCTTCAGGCACTGCTTTTTTACTGCCGCCTTCAGTACGAATACTTGTTGGTAATAACTTGGTAAACCAGTTCATGGTCAGACCATCCTATTTTCGTTGTTCTTTCCAGGGTTGATACATTTTACCATGGTTACATGGCATCGAGCGCTGAACGAATTTCACCCAAAAGTCCGCTCACCGCCTGGTTAATCTTGTCGGCAGAATCCATATTTTCTTCAATTTTTCTGACAATCGCGCTACCGACAATTACTGCGTCAGAGCTTGCTGCAACGCGGGTTGCAGACTCTGCATCCTTAATACCAAAGCCTACTCCGACAGGCAAATCTGTCAACCTGCGGATAGCTAAAACGCGATCTGATACCTCATTTGTATCCAGGTGACCGGCCCCGGTGACACCCTTGAGGGAAACATAGTAGACAAATCCGCCACTCACTTCGCATACCGCCTTGATACGGCTTTCATCCGTGGTGGGAGATACCAGGAAGATGCAGTCCAGACCTTGCTCGTTCATGGCAGAGGCATACCCCATGGCTTCTTCTGGCGGGATATCTACTGTTAAGACTCCATCGACACCGGCGTCTGAGGCCTCTTTGGCGAAGGTTTTATATCCCTTCACCTCGATAGGATTCAGGTAACCCATCAACACAACCGGGGTTTCATTATCCTGTTGGCGGAACTGCTGCACCATGCCCAGTACATCATTCAGGCTGACATGGTTAATCAGAGCCCTTTCCATGGCTTTCTGGATAACCGGGCCCTCAGCCATGGGATCCGAAAACGGGATACCCAGTTCGATGACGTCCGCCCCAGCTGCCACCATGGCATGCATTAAATTCACCGTGACATCAGGCTGCGGATCACCTGCCGTGATGTACGGGATCAAGACTTTACGGGCTTCTTCTTTACGTGCCGCAAAACGTGTTCCTAGCCTGCTCATAACACGATACCTTGATGCTTCGCGACAGTATGAATATCCTTGTCTCCCCGCCCTGATAAATTAACAATAATGATTTGATCCTTGTCCATGGTTTTTGCCAGCTTCTTGGCATAGGCAATCGCGTGACTGGACTCCAGTGCCGGCAAAATACCCTCAATACGGGTTAAATCATGGAAACCATCCAGTGCTTCTTCGTCGTTGATGGCTACATAATTGGCTCTTTTTGAATCTTTCAGCCAGGCATGTTCAGGACCAACTCCCGGGTAATCAAGCCCGGCAGAAATAGAGTGCGTATGAATAATCTGGCCATCGGTATCTTCCATCAGGTAAGTACGATTTCCATGTAACACACCCGGTTTGCCGGCACACAGTGGCGCGGCATGCTCACCGGTATCCAGGCCAAATCCCGCGGCTTCCACGCCGTACATGGCGACCAGCTCATCATCAATAAAGGGATAAAAAAGGCCAATGGCATTGGAGCCACCACCTACACAGGCAACCAGCGCGTCTGGCAGACGACCTTCATGCTGCTGGATCTGTTCTCGTGCTTCACGGCCGATAATCGCCTGGAAATCCCTTACCATGGCCGGATAAGGGTGAGGTCCTGCGACCGTGCCGATGATATAAAAGGTATTATCAATATTGGTCACCCAGTCGCGCATTGCCTCGTTGAGTGCATCTTTCAGGGTACGTGAACCCGAAGTCACAGGGACAACAGTGGCCCCCAGCAGCTTCATACGATAGACATTCATGGCCTGGCGTTCGATATCCTCGGCACCCATATACACCACGCATTCCAGTCCCAGGCGTGCAGCAACCGTGGCACTGGCAACACCATGCTGACCTGCGCCAGTCTCGGCGATTATCCTGGTTTTGCCCATGCGCTTTGCCAACAGCGCCTGCCCAACCGTGTTGTTTACCTTGTGCGCCCCGGTATGGTTGAGGTCTTCACGTTTGAGGTAAATCTTTGCGCCACCCAGCTCACGACTCCAGCGCTCGGCAAAATACAAGGGAGATGGGCGTCCTACATATTGCTGTAATTCCCAATCCAGCTCCTTAATAAAATCTTCATCCTGCATGTACTTTTCATAAGCCTGGCGCAATTCCTCGATGGGCCCCATCAGGGTTTCTGCAACAAACTTACCGCCATAGGGTCCAAAATGGCCCTTCTCATCTGGCAGATTATATTTAGCCAATGCGTTGTACCTCTTTTAAAAAATCAGACATTTTCCCGCGATCTTTCTCACCCTTATGCACTTCTACCCCACCACTGACATCAACTGCATAGGGATGAACACTGCAGATGGCCCGGGCAACATTATTTGCATCCAATCCCCCCGCCAAAATGACCGGTAACGGTACATCATCCGGAATCATGTTCCAATCAAATGTTTGCCCAGTCCCTCCGGCAATCCCTGTTTGATAGGTATCGAGTAATATGCCTGCCGCATTGGGGTGCTGTTGCGCAAAGGCAGTAACATTCACATCTTCACGCATGCGTAGCGCCTTAATATAGGGAACACCAAATTGCTCGCAATATTCTGCTTTTTCATCACCGTGAAACTGTAGCAGGTTCAAACGAACCACTTTCAGCACTTCAAAGACTTCTTCTGCCGGTGCATCAACAAACAGCCCAACCGATGTTACAAATGGTGCCAGGCTTTCAACTATTGTCCTTGCCGTGGTATGACTGATGTAACGTGGACTAGGCTCATAAAACACCAGGCCTATCGCATCCGCGCCAAGCTGTACAGCATGCGCTGCATCTTCCGGTCGGGTAATGCCACAAATTTTTACACGGGTACGTTGCACGGGTTCACTTCCAGCAGCATGAGAAGCTGTATATTTTACAGTAACTTAGTGCTTGCTTCTATCTGGGTTTAAACAAAAAGTTTCAATGACGCTTGCGGGATCTCAAACTTCGCCGGGTATTCAACCCGGGTCAGGTATAACCCTGAAGGTGATGCGGTAACTCCACCCAGTTTTCGATCACGGTGTTCAAGAACCTGCTTTGCCCATTCCACGTTCATTTCGCCACTGCCGATAGCCATCAATACACCGGCTATGTTTCTTACCATGTGATGTAAAAAGGCATTGGCCTCGATATCAATAACCATAAACTCGTCCTGCTTATTTAGCTCCAGTTTATGAATTGTGCGGATCGGACTTTTTGCCTGGCAACCAGCCGCACGAAAAGAAGAAAAATCATGTTCACCTTCAAGAAATTTTGCTGCGTTTTGCATACGAGTTAGATCAAGCGGCACATGACTCCATGTCACAAGGCCATTAAATACCGCCGAGCGCTCCGGGCGGTTACAGATAACATATCGATAAGCACGTTTTTGGGCACTAAAGCGTGCGTGAAAATCATCGTCAACGAATTTCACCCACTGCACAGAAACAGAAGGTGGCAAATTTGTGTTACTACCTCGTATCCAGGAATATTCACTTCGTTCAGCATTGGTATCAAAATGAATTACCTGCCCAATGCCATGCACCCCGGTATCCGTTCTGCCGGCACATATCACCCTCACATTATGGTCAGCGACTTTACTGAAGGCTTGCTCTACTTCTGCCTGTACAGAAGGCGCATGATCCTGGTATTGCCAACCACAAAAGGGACGACCATCATATTCAATGCCGGCTGCGATTCTCATAGTAAATTTTTATATTAACCAGAATATCAGGAAAAGTGTTAATGGGATCAACCATTGATACCAGTCAGGTGATGTTAGCACTGAAACCGATATTGTCCTGGTTTCAGTGTGTTCTGCTGTTGCAATCACATCATCAACTGAACCGCATTGATTGTTAAAATTAACCTGGCTATTACACGTTGTTCAGGTATACCAATCCACTTAACAGGATAACAATACCAGGAAATACTCCCCAGCAAATCATTGCGTGATAACTGAAATACCAGCTGAGTTAATGACAGGATTAACATCATCAGGGCAGCTACTCTTATTAATCCATGCACAATACCTTGCTTGTAAGGTGACAAGGTATGCCAATCCGGAAAAAGCAAATCGCCGGTTGAAAACCAGCCATAAATAACAAGCACGGAGAGAAACAGCCAACGCAATCGAAAAATGATTTTTACAGCCTGTTTTATACTGGCTGATGAAGGGTATGTAAAAAATAACAGCAGCAATAAAATTGCTGCTGTTATAAGGTTCTCAACATTATTGGTACTTAGAAAGACTGCCACAATGAGAAAAGTGGCAATCCGTATTACCGGGTGCATCAGGCAATTTGTTGAATTAATTGCTGCGCTTCATTCTTCTGCTGTTCGTTGCCTTCGTCCATAACTTCATCAAGGATACTTCTTGCGCCTTCCGGATCACCCATATCAATGTATGCTTTGGCAAGGTCAAGTTTTGTCCCCACTTCATCTCCTTCTGAAGACATATCCATATCTGAGGAAGCACCAGTATCAAGACCAAGATCAACCGCCGAGTCATCGGATGACGATGGTCCCATATCCATACCACCCAGATCCATCATCATGGTGCTGTCAGTATCTTCCGGTGCTGCTGTCTCTTCACCACCGCCCATATCCATATCAAGATCAAAATCCAGAGATGGTTCTTCTGCTTCACCTGTAGGTTCTTCCGCTACATCAGAACCACCTAAATCAAGGTTAAAATCAAGCCCAGCATCGCCCGTATCAAGTGACGGTGCTTCCACCTCACCGGTAGGCTCTTCGGAAATATCTTCACCACCCATACTACCCAGGTCCAGGTCAAAATCCATAGATCCCATCTCTTCAGAAGCAGCTTCTTCAGGCGCTGTTTCTTCTGCACCTGTTCCCAGGTCAAGATTGAAATCCATATCGCCACCAAAATCAGCGGCAGGTTCTGCTGCAGCGAAATCTTCTGTGCCAAATGTGCCCGTTTCAAGGCCAATATCCATCACCTGGCTATCAGTCATCTGCATGGCACCTTCATCAGCGACTGGTTCTGATGCTGGAGCTGCTGCTGGTGCTGGTGCTGCACCTCCACTAAACAATGGATTGTTAGGTACAAGCTCTCTACCCATGGCGACAACTTTTTCCCAGGTAGGATCACCTTCAGCACCCCCACCCAGGCTGGCATAAACATCTTCTGCTGTTGTCTCAAAAGCAGAGGTATTTTTCGTACTGTTATATAACTCAAGCAACTTCAGTTTCAGTTCACTTCTATTTGGTTCTTGCTGGATAGCTTCCTGTAAACGTTCTTCTGCTGCTTCATAACGTCCATACGCCATGAACACATCAGCTTCTGTTAACGGATCAACTTCTGAATCTTCTGTCTGAATTGCACCTGCGCCACTGACTGCAAAGTCGCTCAGGAAAGATGACTCTTCAGAAGAAGCCAGATCAGCAGATGGAATTTCTGTACCTTCTGGAGCTGTTGCTGTTCCTTTAAGAATGCTTTCCTGGAAGTTTTCACCTTGTTTACGACGCTTAACCACAATGATCAGAATCAGCAGGACAACTAACAATGCTGGACCACCAATGTATAGCAACATTGAATTACCACCAACGCTGCCAAGCATGCCTGACACAACTTTGCCTGCTTCATCCAGCATACCCATTACCATAGCCATGACGCCTTCTTCTTTGGCCGCTGCAGGTGCTGGTTGTTTTGGTTTTTCTGGTTCTGCTGCCGGGGGTGCCGGGGTTTCTGCAGGTGCAGCTTCTTCAGCTGGCGCTTCAGCAACAGGTTGTTCCACTTGCTCTTCAGCAGGCGTCGATTCTTCGACCGGGGTAGCTTCTTCAGCTGGTGCTTCTGCAACGGGTTGTTCTTGCTGTTCTTCAACCTGCTCAGGTTCTTCTACTACAGGTGCCGGCGCTGGTTCAGGTTCTGTAACGGATTCCGGTGTCGCTGGCGCCTGGTTTAAATCTGCTAACTGTTTTTGTAATGCTGCCAGCTCACTATCTTTGATACTGATAGTGCGTTGCATATCCTCCAGTTGGCCTTCCAGATCAGCAATACGATCATTCAGTTCCTGGTTACGTCCTTTCGCTGCATTGGCCTGTCCTCGCATCTGATCCAGTTCTGCGCGTAGTGCCGCAATATCGTTACTGATTGCATCTTCGGAAACACCTGCACCTGATGCTAGCTGGCTACCATCAGGTGATTCCAGGATAAGTTCACCTTTTGGTTCGTCTTCGGCAACGGCTGTTTCAGATTCAACTTGTGAGGCAATGACAGGTTGCTCAGTAAGATCACCCGCAACAGATTGTCGGTATTGTTCCCACTGTGCCGTTTGTTCCTGGTATGCCTGTGCTGCCTGTTGTTTTGACATGGCAGTAAGCAGACCCGGATCATCGATTCGTAATACCTGACCGACTTTCAGACGATGAATATTGCCATCAACAAACGCATCAGGATTTGCCTGCTGTATAGCCATCATCACCTGATAAATTGAAACATCTTCACTGGGACGCATCTTATTAGCTATAGTCCACAGGTTGTCACTCTTGCTCGTGATACCGTAATCAAGATCACCGGATACCGGCATTGGCTCGGCGGCTCTACCCTCACGATAAGCTGTTAACGGGATAAGAGGAAACAACTCATCTTCAGCAAATGGTTCATCTCCTTCACTTTGCGCCACCATGTCGGGTGAAGCAGGTTCAGCCAGTGGAGATGGTTCTGCTAATGGCGCCGGGGCTGCCTCTGGTTCAGGACCACCTTCTGCCATCGGTTCTGGAATTGGTTCAGGCTTAACTTCCGGTTCTGCCATTACCGGTTCATGTTTGAGTTCTGGCAGTTTTTCTTCAACTGCCTTGGCTTGTTGTTGCTCTACCTGTGCTTCACTCTCTTTATATGTAGAGATTTCTGTTCTAGGAAGTTGTTCTCCTTCCGCAATCTTAATTTCTTGTTCCTTGGGTGCGGAAGGTTCCGCTAGTGGGGCAGGCTCGGCAAGTGGGGCCGGTACAAATGGTTGGGCAACTGGCTGCTCTGCCTCTGCTTTTTCAACCGCGGCAGGTTCAGCAGTGGCCGGGGTTTCAATAACTGCGGGTGGTTGTTGTTTTGCTGTTACGCGACCTGGAGGATCAAGTAATACAGTGTATTCACGAAGCATACGCCCATTTTTCCAGCTCATTTCAAGCAGGAAGTTAAGGAATGGCTCACGCACAGTTCCTTGAGAGGAGATATGGATATAATAACCGCCGTTACGTTTTTTGACTTCAAACAGCAGTGCATTATGTAGGCTGGTACGTTCAATACCCGCACGCAAAAATGCCGCCTGGGAGGCTAAATTAACTTTTAATGTTTCAATATCTTCAGGTGTTGGAGATATGAGTTCAACTTCAGCATCTAGCCGTTCATCCAATGCTGATTGTAACTTGATTGCCCCAAATCCCAGCGCATTAGCTGCTATAGGTGTAACCACAAGCAACCCGACTGTCATAAAAGTGACCAGCTTACGCACCATGCTACTTCTCCACTCCAATTAGGATCCTAAATAAAAGACTGCAAAATCTCATAATTTTTATATTTTTCAATAACTTGCACGCAATATGTTTGAAAAATCTTTATAAGTATGCAGTAACTATAGCTTATTTCTACATAAATCAAAAGAAAACGCAATAAAATGACTAATATATTAGGAAATACTAATAAATAGGAATTGTTAATACATGAAGTCTTGTTGAATATTTTTAATCTGACAGTGATTACTGCGATTTAATAAAATTGATCACCCTGAGTTTCCATGCATGTTTAGTCAGCGTTCTCTCCATTCATGATGATTTATGCGAAAACGATACTTAATTAGCGGCGTTTGAAAAAAATTATTAAGTAATAAGTTGTGAAGCAATTCTCAACATATTACTTGCAGCACACGCCTTGATGTTATCTGCCGTAAGCCAGAATTCAAAATGGTGCTCAGAACCAGCTTGCTGCCTAACCCTGCCAATATAGGTAGTTTCCTGGCCTGCGGCATCAGTAACCGGTGTTGGATATTCTTTAAAATCCTCATCATCAGAAATTTCCACACCAGCAATACTCCCGATCATTGATTTTATTTGCTCAACAGATACGCCCTGTTTTGTTTCAACAGATACTGTCGCTGAATGACCATAAAATACCGGAACGCGCACCGTGGTAACATTTACGAAAATTCCATCGTCATTCAGAATTTTTCTTGTTTCATTTATAACTTTCATTTCTTCCTCGGTATAACCACTCTCGGTGAAAGCACCAATTTGAGGAATCACGTTGAAAGCCATCTGGTGTGGAAAAACCCGGGTTTTCATTTCCTTGAAATTCAGTAATGCTGCTGTTTGTAGCCCTATTTCTTCAAGCCCTTCCCTGCCAGCACCTGATACCGCCTGCAAACTGGTTATATTGATCGACTTTATTCCCGCGTTGTCATAAACAGGCTTCAGTACTTTTGTTAAGCACAACGCAATACAACAAGGATTGGTAATAATCCTGTTATCTTTTATAAGCTCATTATTCACACCATCTGCTATCAGGGGAATTTGTTCAAGACTACGAAATGCTGGAGTCCTGTCAATGACCCTGCATCCAGCTTCAGCTGCTTTTGGCACAAAGTCCTTGGAAACACTGGTACTGGATACGAAGAAAGCTAGCTGTACCCTGGCAAAATCAAAGCTGGCAACATCCTCAACACGCAATTGTTCTTTATTGAATTCAATACGTCCACCAGCTTCGTCTTCACTATCTAATAGATAAAGTTTACCAATGGGAAAGTTTTGTTCAGACAATAATTCTAATAGTGCTTCACCTACCAGGCTGGTTGCACCAACAATCCCAATATCAATTTGTTTGCTCATTGAAATTTCACTTTACCTAAGACAAAAAAAGTAACGCAGAATAAAAAAATCTGCGTTAATGGTTTATCAGGATTCCAGCAGAATCCTTAACATCCGACGTAAAGGTTCTGCCGCACCCCATAATAGTTGATCACCAACGGTAAACGCAGACAGGTAATCATTACCCATAGAGAGTTTACGCATACGACCAACAGGAACAGTTAAAGTACCAGTAACGGCAGCTGGGGTCAGGTTATGAATAGTGGCCTGTGGTTCGTTCTCCACAACCTTAACCCAATCATTATGCGAAGCCAGCATGTCACTGATCTCATCCAGTGGTACATCCTGTTTCATCTTGATGGTTAATGCCTGCGAGTGACAACGCATGGCACCGATACGTACACATAAACCATCGATTGGCACCGGATTATCAGAACGACCGATGATCTTGTTGGTTTCAACTTCTGCTTTCCATTCTTCCTTACTCTGACCACTTTCTAGTGGAACATCGATCCATGGAATCAGGCTAGCTGCCAATGGTACAGGCCATTGTTGAGTTGGATAGGCATCACTACGAATAAAATCAGTCACCTTTTTATCAATTTCAAGAATCGCGGTTGCCGGATCATCATTAAGCGCCTTGACGTTGTCGTTGATTGCACCCATTTGACGAATCAGTTCACGCATATTCTGTGCGCCGGCTCCCGATGCAGCCTGGTAGGTCATTGGCGTGATCCATTCCACCAGGTCTTTCTCAAACAGGCCACCGATAGCCATCAGCATCAGGCTAACTGTACAGTTACCACCAACAAAGGTATTAACGCTATTAGCCAGGCCATTCTTGATCACATCTTTGTTTACCGGGTCCAGGACGATAATACTTTCATCAACCATGCGTAGCGTGGATGCTGCATCAATCCAGTAACCCTTCCAGCCAGAGTTGCGCAATTCTGGATAAACTTCCTTGGTGTAATCACCGCCCTGGCAGGTAACAATCACATCCATGGTGCCGAGTTCTTCAATGCTTTTGGCATCTTTCAGTGTAGGCACATCTTTTCCCACATCAGGGCCAGCCTGACCGGTTTGTGATGTAGTAAAGAATACCGGTTCGATATCGGCAAAATCATTTTCATCACGCATGCGTTGCATGAGCACCGAGCCCACCATACCACGCCAGATCGGGCTTATATATCTGATAAAGGCAAAGCCCAATGCAACCAAATCCATACAGCATCTAAAGCAGTATCAGAATTGCAGGCGGGCCAAAGGCGAAAACCTGTGTGACGATGTTGAGGTTTATCTCTGGATTTCCAATGCATATCAGCTTAACAATGATGCCAACTCGGCCTATAATGTGGCCAAGCAGGGATTGAAATGCGATCCGAATAATGCCGACTTGAAAAAGATTGTCGACGAACTTGAATTCGAAATTGATTAGTTATAGTTTGCAATAAATATCAGCCGAAGGTGTTTTGATGGCGAAAGAAAAAACCAAGAAAAAGAAAGAAGAACCGGAAGCGAAGGTCGAAGATATCAAACCCCTGGATGAGAATTCCCGATTCCGCTACATAGGTTTTGATGTTTACGGCAAGAGCAGCAGGGATTTCTTCAAGTCTGAATCAGAAAAGAAAGAACATGAGAAGGCTGTTGAGAATTTCCGCTCGGGTCACTACTCACCGTTCCGGAGTTTTACTGCGGTAAATCAGAATCTGCTGCCTTTTACCGACAAGATAGTATTGACGATATCCTCACTGGTCTTGATAGCTTCGGTGTTTCTGCCCTGGATGCGATTCCAGTCGAACTGGACCGACCTGACATTCAGAGGATTGACCGGGATATTCCAGGCCTCACAGTACACTCATATTATCAACATGTTTAATCCCAACCTGATGTTTTTCCTGTATGTACCGGCAATTCTCGCATTTCTGGCGGTCATTTATGGAGTACTCTCATTGATTC